>CAZNTE010000001.1:0-177150 GCA_964575895.1 uncultured Tissierellaceae bacterium
AGCGCCCGGCTCATAACCGGTAGGTCCGGGGTTCGAGTCCCTGAAGGCCCACCAATGAAAAACAGCAGATTGTACAATCTGCTGTTTTTATATGCCAATTTTTATAATCTCATTTAAAACATTTTTAATGTTATCAATAATAGGTAAATTATTAATAAATAGTATAATCAGATTTTCAGGGAGCTTATATATTGTTTGGTCAATTATTCCATTTTTGAAATTGAAGTCAGAAGTAATAATATAATTACAGTAAGTGCTATCATCTATATGAGCTTTTCTAGTTTCAATGGAAACTGTAAATTTTTTTTCTTCTATGCTTAAATGATGGTTACTACCATAATAATTGTAAGGTTTACTACATGGTCCCTTTAAATTACCACTGATTTTTAGCATATCTTTATCTAAAAATATATCCTTTATAATTAGTTTAGTATCACCTGATTCAATAGTTCTCAAACCATCTATATGGGGAATAATGCCAAGTAGCTTAGGCATTGAATAGATATCATCATAATTATGTTGCAAAATCTTATTAAGCAAGTCTGGATCCTTAGTATATTGGTATTCTTTGTAGAATTGGATACAATCTTTACCGGAGTAAATATCCTCTCTATGAATATTTAAATATTTTTCCAAGGTCTTGAGCTTATAATTCTCAAGGGTTAAAAAATGCTTAAATTTTTTCAGATATTTCATAATATCAAAGGATTCATTACTTAATTGTATGTCATTGTACTTATTAATTCTAGAATTAATAAAAGGAATATCAAATGAATCTCCGTTATATGTCAAGAGGAGACAGTCTTTAACTTCAGATTTAAATGCCAGTAGTAAAGATTTTTCATCTTTAGCATCATCGATAAAGAGTTGAGTCATATGAAATCCTTCTGAAAGGTTGTACTTAACTATACCAATAAGATAAATAAAACTAAATTCTCTACTTAAACCTGTTGTTTCTATATCAATAAATACACTTTTTTCTAGATTGAAGGGTACATCAAATTTTAGTTCATAATTTATCTTATGTTCAATTTTCAACATATTTTCACGTCCTTAAAGAAAATAATTAAAAACACTTTTACTAATGGGAAAAATAGTGTAGAATAATAGATAGTAAAAATGAGAGGTGATTAGTTTGACAAATGATGCAAAACAGAAAAAAACCATAGGTTCAGTGATAAAGGCTATAGATATAATCAATTATATTGCAGAAAAGGATGAAGAGCAAGGGGCTACGGAAATTAGTGAGGCTCTAGGTTATGGAGTTAGTGCAACTTATCATTTATTAAATACACTTAAGGAATGTAATATGATCTCACAGAATGATAAAACAAAAAAATATCAATTGAGCCTTAAGCTTTGGCAATTAGGTATGACTGCTTATCATCAGAATCACATATCAATTAGTCTTAGACCATTTTTAAGAAAACTTAAGGACGAGACTGGAGAAACAGCAAATTTAACAGTTCTTGATAGAAAACAAATAGTATATATTGCACAAGAAGAAAGTGATAAACTAATTAAGATGTTTACAAAAACAGGAGCCACAGCACCTCTACACTGTACGGCATCAGGGAAAATATTCCTAGCCTACAAAGATAATGACAGAAGAGAAGAAATACTAAAGAATTATGTCTTAGAAAAATTTACTGAAAATACTATTTCTGACAAAGAAACATTATATAAGGAGCTTGAACAAATAAAAAAGAAAGGATATGGATTTGACGTTGAAGAAAGAGATGATGATGTATCCTGCGTTGCTGCTCCAATTTTTGGGCCAAACAAAGAAGTCTTAGCATGTATTTCCATAAGTGGGCCTCATACAAGATTTACAAATACTAATAAGGAGAAATGGATAGATATAATCCTTAGAATTTCTAAGGAAGCATCAGATTTTATAAAATCAAGTAATTAGGAGGTTGCGATGAGATACAATTTAGTTTGTACAAATTGTGGTTTGAAATACGAGTCAGAAACTGAAACTACCCGGTGTATGGAATGTAATGAACCTCTTGAAATGGAATTGGTGAAGAATGGTGAAATTGATTACAGTGTAGGGTTTAGTAATTCATTCAAGAGATACTTAAAATTCTATCCATACTTAAAATTTGTAGAAGGTGCTTCATTGGGGGAGGGCTTTACTCCCTTGGTTAATATTTATGAAAACAAAAATTGGTATGTTAAAGTAGAGGGATCAAATCCAAGCTGGTCTTTTAAAGATAGAGGAACTTTTACGGGTATCCTAAAAGCACTGGAGTTAGGATTTGATAAAGTTGGTACAGTGTCTACTGGTAATATGGCAGCATCTGTAGCAGCTTATGGTGCAAAATCAAATCTAGATACCTATATCTTAGTTAAGGATGAAATAGCTGAAGAGAAAATTGGACCTATTGGGATATATGGACCCAAGGTTATAAAAGTTAAGGGAAATTATGGTGATCTCTATAAGAATAGTATAAAAATTGGTAAAGACAATGGAATATATTTTATAAATTCTGATGCTCCTTATAGAGTGGAAGGATATAAAACTACCGCTTTTGAAATATATGAACAGTTAGGTAACAAGGTTCCTGACTTTATATTGGTACCAACAAGTGCAGGAGGTAATATCAGAGGTATAGAAAAGGGTTTTCGGGAGTTGATGAGTTCTGGTATAACAGCGACAACTCCCAGATTTGTAGCTGTACAAGCTATGGGTTGCAATCCAATAGTTAGGGGATTTAATGGTAATAAAACTAGCATTGAGAGAGTGGATAACCCTAATACAATTGCACATGCCATAGAAAATCCTTTCCCTCCAAGTGGGAATCAGGTTTTAAGAATGTTAAAGGCTAATGGTGGAATTGCTATTGATATTGAGGAAGATGAGATAATTACTGCTCAGAAAGAACTGGCAAATATGGGTCAATTTGTACAACCTGCATCAGCTACTTCATTTGCTGCTTTAAAAAAGCTGTCAAAGAGGGGAATTATTTCAGATGAACATACAGCAGTATGTATACTTACAGCATCAGGATTAAAGTTTACTCAGAGCATTGAACTACACAAGATAAATGTTCAAAAATGTACATTAGAGGAATTAGAAGATTATTTAAAATAATAAAAAGGTCAGATATTAATTGATCTGGCCTAAATATTTAGCTCGAATAACTCTTTTATTTTCTCCATTTTATCTGTATATCCAAGTATGACCATTAATTTGATTCTAGCTTTTTGTCCAGGAAGATTACCACCAAAGATTACACCGATATCTCTTAGTTGTTTTCCGCCACCTTCATAACCATAAGTATAGAGAACTCTACCAGTATTACATCTGGAAACCATTACTACAGGGACATCATTAGTAATAGATTTTTTTATTCCGTTTACTAATGATGGTGGTACATTTCCCCTACCTAATGCTTCTACAACAATGCCTTTATATCCACTATCTAAATAAAAATCAATAATATCTGAATCCATTCCAGGAACGCACTTAATCAATGCCACTTTCTTTTCAATTGATTCAGAAGGGATTACTTGCCTTGATGGAATATTTCTATAGTAGATAACCTCATCATTATCTACAATTCCCAGAGGCCCAAATTCTAGGGATTTAAAAGTATCTAATGATAGAGTATTGGTTTTTGTAACTTGACTAGCAGCATTTACTTCGTTGTTCATAACAACCAGAACACCCTTTCCCAGTGATCCTGGTGATAATACAGTGCATATAGCAGCTGAAAGATTACTCGATCCATCATAACCTAGTTCTGAAAAATTTCTCATGGCCCCAACCACTACTACAGGTTTTTGCGTATCAAGTAAGAGATCGAGAAGGTAGGCAGTTTCCTCTAAAGTATCTGTTCCATGGGTAATGATTACACCAGTAATTGTTTCATCTTTTAGTTTTTCCCTTGTAAGTTTATAAAGTTCCATCATTACATCAGGTGTTATATGAGGGCTAGGCAGATTGGCAAAGTTAATTATCTCTAATTCCGTTAGATCACCTATGTTTTTAATCATACTAAGTATTTCATCAGCATTTAATGCTGGGATTGCAGCGTGTAGATCAGGGTCTATCTTCATTGCTATAGTGCCACCAGTGAAAATCATTGCGATTTTATTTTTCATTAGTTATGCCTCCTAAGTTATTCTACAAAAATCCTAACATAATAATAGCAAAGTATCAACAAAAAAGAAGACTCCAAATTAATGGAGTCTTTCATCCTAATAATTTAGGATGGAACATAACCGTTCAAAAAGGGGTATTGGGAATAGAGATCTAACACGAGGTTACCAGGGGGATAACCTCATATTGATTATAACAAATATGATCAATTAATGCAAGAAAATTGATAATACTTATCAATAAACTAATTAAGTGTTTATAATGTTTAACAAATTAGATATAATATATTTGGAAAGGAGCTGTTAACATGGAAAAAGTTATTAAAGCATTAGAAAAAAATGGCTTTGTTGTAAAGTTCTTCGAAAATAAGGAGTCTATTAAAGAGGAACTGCTTAAAGAAATACAAGATGGTGAAAGTGTAGGTATGGGTGGTTCAGTTACTTTACAGGATTTAGGCATATATGATTTATTAAAGGAGAGGGGTATAACTACATATTGGCACTGGAGAGATGAGGATAAGAAGAAAGCCTTGCAAATGTCAGTAAATTCTGAGGTTTATTTAACCAGTACAAATGCATTGACAGAAGATGGAATGCTTGTTAATCTAGATGGTACGGGTAATAGGGTTGCATCTATGATATTTGGACATAAGAGAGTATATGTAATTGCTGGTAAGAACAAAATATGCAAGGATTATAATGATGCAATCTATAGACTTGAACATGTGGCAGCACCATTAAATGCAAAAAGATTAAATTTAAGCACACCTTGTGTTTATACAGGTGTTTGTAGTGATTGTGATTCAAAAGATAGAATCTGCAAAGCAGAGACAACAATTAGAAGAAATCCCAACGGAACTAAAATACACGTATATTTAGTAGATGAGGAATTAGGTTATTAAGAGGTGAAAAATTGATATATTTAGATAACTGTGCAACAACAAAACCAAGAGAGGAAGTTATAAGAGTTATTACTGATGCAATGAGAGATGACTTCGGGAATCCTTCATCACTTCATAGAAAGGGTTTTGCAATTGAGAAGAAAATCAAAAGTGCTAGAAAGGTAATAGCAGACTATCTTGGAGTAAGTGATGGTGAGATTTATTTTACATCAGGAGGAACTGAAGGTAACAATATGGCAATAATGGGGGTTGCTGAGGCCAATCCCCAACTAAAACATGTAATAACTACAGGGATAGAACATCCTGCAGTCATGAACACCATTAGAAATTTAGAGAAAAATGGGTACTCAGTTACTGTCCTTGAGAACGATGAGTTTGGTAGAGTTAATTTAAATCATCTTCAAAAATCTCTAAGACAGGATACTTTTCTAGTATCTATAATTCATGTGAATAACGAGATAGGAACTATCCAAAAGATAAATGAAATTGGAAAGATAGTAAAAGGATTTAACTCTCAGATTCATCTACATGTTGATGGCGTTCAGTCCTTTGGCAAAATTGATTTCTCATTAATTGAAGCTAAGGTAGATAGTTATGCTTTTAGTTCACATAAGGTCTATGGACCAAAAGGTGTTGGTGGTCTATATATATCAAGAAAAGCAAAAATTAAGCCAATAATTTATGGTGGTGGACAAGAAAGAGGTATTCGTTCTGGAACTGAGAATACATTTGGTATACTAGGATTTGCTAAAGCTGTTGAAATAATCTCAACTAACCAAATTCACGAAAGAAGAAAAGTTTTAGAGCTTCGTCAGATTTTAATTCAGGAACTTAAGATAAAAATTAATGATATAAAGATTAATTCATTATTAGACCAAGAGTGTTCTCCTTATATATTAAGTGTTTCATTTTCAGATACTAAAGGTGAGGTTATAGTTCATTATCTTGAGGAGGATGAAATATATGTGTCTACAAGTTCGGCATGTTCATCAAAGGGGACTAAAAAGAGCCATGTATTAGAAGGAATAGGCTTAGAGAATAAGTACTCAGAAGGAACAATTAGAATTTGTTTATCCCATGATTTATCCACTGATGAGATTGAATTGGCTGCAACTAAAATAGCTGGTGCTGTTAGGGAAATTAGGAATATTACAAGGAGATGATTTTTTGGAAAGGGTAATTAGTGTTAGTTTAGGAGAAATTGTATTAAAAGGATTGAATAGAAAATACTTTGAAGATAGATTAATAAAGAATATGAGAAGGGTTTTATCCGATCTTGGTCAATACAAAATTTACAAGGAACAGGGCAAGATATATATAGAGGGTTTAAGTGGAAACAGTGAGATAGCAATAAAAAGGTTAAAGAAAATATTTGGACTAGTTTATGTTAGTCCATGTATTAGGGTGTCCACCGAGATGGATGAGATTAAAGCAGCAGCATATGAAATAATGAAGGAAGTATTAACAGATAATAAACCTGTTACATTTAAAGTAGAAACTTCAAGATCAGACAAAAGGTATCCATTGAAATCCCCTGATATATCAAGACAGGTGGGAGGATATGTTTTAAGTAAATTCGATAACCTTGGTGTTGATGTTCATAAACCAGAAATTATGTTAAATGTAGATGTGAAAGAGTACGGATATGTATATATAAGAAAGGAAAGGGCTTATGGTGGCCTTCCAGTTGGAACAAATGGAAAAGGTCTTTTGCTACTCTCTGGAGGAATTGATTCACCAGTAGCTGGATTTTTAATGGCTAAGAGAGGAGTGGAAGTAGATTCTGTTCATTTCCACTCTTACCCCTTTACATCGGAAAGAGCTGAAGAGAAGGTAATGGATTTAGCAAGAATTGTATCAATGTATACTGGACCAATGAAAGTATACAGTATCAATCTACTGAATATACAAAAAGAGATTAACAATAATTGTCCTGAAGATGAGATGACAATAATTTCGAGAAGATTTATGATGAGGATAGCGGAGAAAATATCCCAAAATAATAATTATCAAACTCTGATAACTGGTGAGAATTTAGGACAGGTTGCAAGCCAAACTATATTTAGTATGGATGTTATTAATAGGTCAGTGGAAATGCCAATATTAAGGCCATTGGTTGGCATGGATAAGGTGGATATTATTGAGTGGTCAAAAGAAATAGAAACATATGAAACTTCCATACAACCATTTGATGACTGCTGCAGTATATTTTTACCTAAACATCCAGTTACTAGACCAAAAATTAATGAAATCGAAGAATCAGAATCTAATTTAGATGTTGAAAGATTGGTTACTGAAGCCTTGGAATCTATGAAGATTATTGAAATAAATTAACACAAAATATTAAACAAATAGTTTATAAGCAAATGAATAATAATACTTATTATGGGATTAATAATAGGTATTATTACTTTTTTTGAGGTGTTGACATACCTTAATTCGTCACTTATAATAATATAGTAATTGTTTAGTAAATATAAACAAAATGTTTAGCAGAAAGAATGGAGGGGAAAGATGAATATAGGTGAAAAAATAAAATCTATAAGAGTAAAGAAGAACTTAACCCAAGAAGAGTTGGCAGATAGATGTGAATTAACAAAAGGATTTATATCACAAGTGGAGAGAGATCTTACATCACCTTCCATAGCTACACTAATGGATATATTAGAGGGTTTAGGAACAAACCTAAAGGATTTTTTCAACGAGACTGTAGATGAAAAAATTGTTTTTCATAAGGATGACGCATTTGAAACAGAAAACGAGGAAATGGGATATATCTTAAAATGGATAATTCCAAATGCTCAGAAGAATCTTATGGAACCTATCTATATGACACTATTACCAGGTGGTAGAACTAAAGATGATAATCCTCATGAAGGAGAGGAATTTGGATATGTTCTTCAGGGGATTATAATTGTATCTATCGGTAATGAAAAACATAAGGTGCGAAAAGGTGAGAGTTTTTATTATAAGACTAATAGCCAGCATTATATTGAAAACGCTGGTAAAGGAGAAGCTGCATTCATTTGGATAAGTACTCCTCCAAATTTCTAAATGAGGTGATGAAGTGACTAAAATAAATGCTATTGATTTGGTTAATATATCTAAATCATATGGAGAAGCCTTGGTATTAGATGATATTAATTTTTATATTAGACAAAATGAATTTTTAACTCTATTGGGACCAAGTGGATGTGGGAAAACCACAACATTAAGAATAATTGGGGGATTTGAAAAACCATCTCAAGGAAAGGTAATTTTCGAAGGAGAAGACATAACCAATAAACCTCCATATTTAAGACAAATAAATACAGTGTTTCAGAAATATGCTTTATTTCCTCATTTAAATGTGTTTGATAATATCGCATTTGGTTTAAAAATTAAGAGAATTTCTAAGGTAGAAATCCAAAATAGAGTTGCAGAAATGTTAAGATTAGTGAATCTTGAAGGATTTGAAAATAGGGATATTGACTCATTAAGTGGTGGTCAACAACAGAGAATAGCCATAGCTAGAGCATTGGTTAATGAACCTAAGGTATTATTACTAGATGAACCACTGGGTGCCTTAGACTTAAAACTTAGAAAAGAGATGCAGCTTGAGCTTAAAAGTATACAAAAAAGAGTTGGTATAACCTTTATATATGTAACTCATGATCAAGAGGAAGCTTTAACAATGTCAGATACTATAGTAGTTATGGACAAGGGTATAATTCAGCAGATTGGTACGCCTACAGACATATATAATGAACCAAAGAATCGTTTTGTTGCACAGTTTATAGGTGAGAGCAATATTTTTGATGGTACAATGATAGATGATTATAGAGTTTTCTTTGCAAACAGAGAATTTGTATGTGTTGATAAAGGGTTTGAATTGAATGAGCCAATAGATGTTGTTATAAGACCAGAGGATTTAGAAGTTGTTCTTGTTGAAGAAGGACATATAGTAGCGAAGATTAAAAGCGTAATATTCAAAGGCGTCCATTATGAGATGGAAGCAGAGAGTGATTACAATAATTGGACAATACATTCCACTATAATGAAAGAAGTTGGAACAGAGGTTGGTTTAAAGATACTCCCAGATAACATTCACATTATGAGAAAGGAGGGGTAGTATGAAGATAAGAAATACAGGTTATCCATATTATTTATGGTTAGCAATCTTCATAGCAATTCCTCTTATGTTGGTCTTGTACTTTGCATTTACTACTGGTGACAGTCAGAATATGGGAACTTTTACTTTTAGTTTAGATAATTTCAGAAGATTTTTTACGCCCATCTATCTTAATGTATTGTACAGATCTATTAGTCTTGCATTGATTTCAACACTAATTTGTCTAGGATTAGGTTACCCAATAGCATATATTATCAGTAGAGAAAAACCTAAGATAAGAAATGTCATGGTATTATTATTTGTAATTCCTATGTGGATGAATTTTTTATTAAGAACTTACGCTTGGTTAACTTTGTTAGGTAAAAATGGAATCATAAATTATATATTAAGTAAAATCGGGTTACAGTCATTAGATTTAATATATAATGATTCTGCAGTTTTACTAGGTATGGTATATAATTTTCTTCCATTTATGGTTCTACCTATTTTTTCGGTTTTAACTAAAATGGATTTTAATCTTGTAGAAGCTGCTGAGGATTTAGGTGCTAATAAAAGAACAACTTTTTTAAAGGTAATACTTCCTCTTAGTCTTCCAGGGATAATAACTGGCATTACCATGGTATTCATCCCTGCAGTTAGTACTTTTGTTATTTCAAGTCTTCTAGGTGGAAATAAGTCAACATTAATAGGTAATCTTATTGAGCAACAGTTTAGATATACAATGGATTGGCATTTTGGATCAGCTATGTCCATAATTCTTATGGTATTTATATTAATTGCTATGGCCTTAACCTCTAAATTTGATAAGGAAAAAGAAGGAGAGGGGGGAGGATTATGGTAGAAAAAAGCTTTAAGCGCATATATACTTTTTTAATTTTTCTATTCCTATATGCTCCTATAATTGTTTTAATCGTATTTTCCTTCAATGATTCAAAATCAAGAGGTGTTTGGAATGGATTTACCTTAAGATGGTACTTTGAATTATTTAAGGATAGAGAAATATTAAGGGCCTTGTATTATACACTTTTTATAGCTATAACATCCTCAATAATATCAACCATAATAGGTACTTTTGCTGCTATAGGAATATATGGTATGAATGGATTTGGAAAGAAATTGGTTTTAAACCTCAACTATCTTCCAGTTTTGAATCCAGATATAGTAACCGCAGTCGCTTTGATGACACTGTTTAGATTAGCTAGGCTAAATTTTGGGATTCTAACGCTACTGCTTGCTCATATAACCTTTTGCATCCCTTATGTGGTACTTTCTATCCTGCCCAAATTGAAACAGATGAATAAGCATCTGGCAGAGGCAGCAATGGATTTAGGTGCAACTCCCTTTTATGCCCTTAGAAAAGTTATTATACCTGAAATTATGCCTGGCATTATAACTGGTGCACTTTTAGCCTTTACATTATCCATAGATGATTTCGTAATCAGTTTTTTCACAACTGGTCATGGAGTATCTAATCTAAGTATTACCATATTTGCCATGGCAAGAAGGGGAATAAATCCAGTTATCAATGCTCTGTCTACATTGATGTTCATTACTCTGTTAGTATTGTTATTAATAATAAATAAGAGAACTGAAAAAAATGATAGAAATTTACAAGAAAGAAGGTAAGTGAATGAAGAAGAGAATAGTATTACTTTTAGCTTTGGTTTTGATTATAAGTGCAATAATGACTGGATGTGGAGAAAGCAAGCCAACTATCAATGTATACAATTGGGGTGATTATATAGACCCAGAAGTACTTGATATGTTTGAAGAAGAATATGGCATAGAAGTTGTATATGACACTTATGCAACAAATGAGGATCTATATGTAAAGCTTAAACAAGGTGGAAGCAGTTATGATGTTATATTTCCATCGGATTATATGATTGAGAGAATGATTAGGGAAAACCTATTGGCTGAGATAAACCTATCAAATGTAGATCAGATTTCTAAAGTTGACGATACTTTTTTTAATTTGGATTATGATCCGGAAAACAAATATTCTGTTCCATATATGTGGGGGACTGTTGGAATAATTTACAACAAGACTATGGTTAGTAGACCCTTAACAAAATGGTCTGATCTTTGGGATGAAGAATTTTCTGGGGATATTATAATGTTAAACAGTCAAAGAGATACCTTAGCTGTTGCATTGAAAAAATTAGGATACTCTTTGAATACAAGAAATATTGCTGAGCTTGAAGAAGCAAGAGATGAACTTATTGCACAAAAACCTATTGTTTATGCATATTTAGGGGATGAAGTAAAGGATGTAATTATTGGGGAAGAAGCTGCTATTGCCGTAGTATGGTCGGGAGATGCAGTAGCAATGATTAGAGAAAATCCTAATCTTGAATACGTTATGCCAGAAGAAGGAACAAATCTATGGTTTGATGCTATGGTAATTCCAAGCAATGCTAATAATAAGGAAGATGCTGAGAAGTTTATAAACTTCATGACCAGACCAGATATTGCTGCACTGAATGCAGATTACATTGGATATTCTTCACCAATCCCTGAAGCAGTTGAATTGTTGCCTGAAGAGACTCAAGAATCTCTAGTTGGATATCCTACTGATGAAATGTTAGCTAATACAGAAATTTTCATGGATCCTCAAGATATCTTATCAGAATATGATAGAATATGGACTGAAATCACATCAACACAATAAAATATTAAGGAAAATGAGCACTTTTTTTGGAAGTGTTCATTTTTTAATGTTATAATTAATGTATTAGTAAGTTCCTATATATAAGGAGGGGTTAAAATGCAACTTAGTTTCTTAGGAGCAGCTCAAATGGTAACAGGTTCAAATTATTTAATAACCACTAAAAACCACAATATTATAATTGACTGTGGCATGTTTCAAGGGAATAAAGAAACAGAAAAAATGAATTTTAGAGAGTTACCTTATGATCCTACAAGTATAGATATTATGATTCTAACCCATGCACATATTGACCACAGCGGTAGAATACCCAAATTAGTCAAGGATGGGTTTAGGGGTAGAATTCTTTCTACTAAAGCAACTTATGACCTTTGTGGAATAATGCTTCTTGACAGTGCGAAAATTCAAGAATCTGATGCAGAGTGGGATAATAAAAAAAGACAAAGAGCTGGGCAGTCTTTAATAGAGCCTTTGTATACATCTGAGGATGCTGAACAAAGCTTAAAATACTTTGAGCCTTATCTATACAATCAGAGGGTAGATATAAATGGTGAGATATCAATAAGATTTAAAGATGCTGGTCATATACTAGGTTCTTCAATTCTAGAAATATGGATAACTGAGGAAGGAAAAACCACTAAATTAGTATTTTCTGGGGATTTAGGAATGCCAAATAGACCAATAATTAAAGACCCAGAATATATAGAAGATGCAGATTACTTGATACTAGAATCAACATATGGAGATACATTTCATCCACCTTTAAAAGAAAGTGCACAACAGATGATTGATATAATAAATAAAACTGCCAAAAGGGGAGGGACAGTATTGATTCCTTCATTTGCAGTTGGTAGAACTCAGGAGCTAATCTATGAGTTGAATGAATACTATGAGTATTCCAAGGTGGAAGAGTATATGAAGGTTCCAATATATATTGATAGTCCCATGGCAGTTAATGCTACAGAAGTATTTCAAAAGAATTCTGGGACATTTGATCAAGCCACTCAGGATTTAATATTAAGTGGTGACAATCCTTTTGCATTTAGCAATTTGCACTATATAAGAAGTCAAGAAGAGTCCATGGCTTTAAATAAGAGCAACTACCCAAAGGTTATAATTTCAGCCAGTGGAATGGCAACCGCTGGTAGGATAAGGCATCATCTTAAGCACAATCTATGGGATCCAAAAAATAGCTTAATATTCGTTGGTTATCAGGCCGAAGGTACCTTAGGACGGATATTGCTAGATGGTGTAAAAAGGGTTAAACTTCTTGGAGAAGAGGTAAATGTAGCTTTAGAGATATATGATTTAGAAGGATTCTCTGGACATGCAGATCAAAGGGTTTTACTGGACTGGTTAAACAACTTTACCAAAAAACCTAAAAAAGTATTCTTAGTGCATGGAGAGATTGAGGCTTCAACAGCTTTAGCAAATGAAATAGAAAATAAGTTCAATATAAAGACCATAATCCCAACCCTGGGTAGTAGTTACAAGATTGACACTGATAATATAGAAGTTGAAAAGGCAATGACCATAGAGCCTGAACTTCTAAGAGAAGAAATATCAAAAGAGTTGGATAATGTATATGCTCAGTTTAATTCGCTTGTCAGTCGATCAAATGGTTTATTTGAAGAAAAACTTTTAAGAAGAGATTTTGATAATTTAAAGAATAGACTTTTAGAACTTCAGAATCAATTAATGGATTTAAATATTCTCATAGGAAAGTAGGAGATAAGGATGAAGTATATAACTAATTTATCAAATGATGCCCATTACAATTTGGCTTTTGAGGAATATTGCTTTAAAAATCTTCCACAGGATGATGATTATGTATTCCTTTGGATAAATGGTCCTGCTATTATTGTTGGAAAGAATCAGAACACAATTGAGGAGATTAATAATGATTACGTTAGAGAAAATGAAATTAAAATAGTTAGGAGAATTACAGGTGGTGGGGCAGTATACCATGATCTTGGTAATCTTAATTATTCAATTTTCACTAATTCAGTTGGGCAGGAAAAGATTGATTTTGGGCAGATCAATATTCCAATATTAAAATCATTAGAGAAATTTGGAATAAGGGCCGAGTTGACCGGAAGAAATGATTTAACTCTTGATGGAAAGAAAATTTCAGGTATTGCTCAATCTGTGTGGAAAAAGAGGATTTTAAATCATGGTACTATACTATTTGACACTGATTTGAGTGTTCTTTCAAAAGCACTTAATGTTAAAGCTGATAAAATTGAATCCAAAGGGGTAAAGTCAGTTAAGTCAAGAGTAACTAATATCAAACCATATTTAGATAATGAGGTGGATATCTTACAATTTAAGGGAATGCTTCTAAAGTTTATATTCCAGTATCATAATGCAGATATGGAAGAGTATACTTTAACCCAGGAACAGTTAGAGGGAATTAATGAGCTTTATGAAACAAAATATAAAACTTGGGAATGGAATTATGGAGAATCACCTGATTTCGGATACAAGAATTATAAAAGATTGCCATCAGGTTCCATTGAAGTAAGACTGGAGATTAAAAATGGTATTATAGAAGAATCTAAAATTTTTGGAGACTTTTTTGGAACTAAAGATGTTTCAGAGTTAGAATCTTCACTTAATGGGTCAAAGTATGACAAGGATGTTATCAAAGAAAGATTAGAATCATTAAATATTAAAGAATACTTTGGAAATATAGAGAATGAAGACTTTATATCACTTTTATTTGAATAACATAAGGGGATGAATATTTTGGCTTTAAATGAATTAATAGAGATTAAAATTGTTGAGTCAAAAGAAGATTTATCTAGGTTTATAGACTTTCAATATCAATTATATAAAGGTGATAGTTGCTTTGTTCCACCAATAAAAAGTGATTTTAGGAAATATATAAAGGGTGAGACTAATTGCTTAAACCAATCAGGACCTAATATTAAAATCTTAGCCATTAAGAATAATGCTATTTGCGGGAGGTTGTTAGTTGGCATTAATGAACATCTTAATGAGTATAAGGGTTTAAAGGAAGGGTATATATCACTATTTGAATGTATAAATAATTCTAATGTAGCAAAGGCATTATTTGATTTTGCCATAACTTGGTTAAAGCAAAGAGATATAAATTTGATTAAGGGGCCCTTATCACTTCCTTGCGGTGACGACAATAGAGGGGTTTTAATTGATAACTTTAAAGACCCAACCTTAATAATGAATACCTACAACAAAAATTATTATAAGGAACTATTTGAGTATTATGGATTTAAAAAGTATTTTGATGTTTATGCCTATAAAAGCGACAAGGAGACTTCAAATATTGAAAGGTATGAAAAATTAGTTCCTTATGCTATGAAAAAACATAAGTTTACTCTTCATCCCCTGGATAAAAAGAATATTAATAAAGATATGAAGGATATTCAAAAAATAATTGAAAAGGCAATGCCAGATGAATGGGACGACTTTATGCCACCAAATGATGATGAAATAAAGCTTATTGCTTCACAATTAGTACCATATGCGGATCCAGATTTTGTTTTAATTGCAAGAAATGAAAAGAAGGAACCAATAGGTTTTAATATAGCTCTACCAGATTACAATGAAGTTTTATCTAGGTTAAATGGGCGACTTTTCCCACTGGGGTTTCTTAAATTTTTATATTATAGGAAGAAGATAAAAAAACTAAGATTTTTTGTTTTGTTTGTTATTCCTGAGTACAGAGACAAAGGAGTATCTTCAGCAATATATTTTAGCATGTATTCCTCTGCTCTTAGAAAAGGATATGAATTTCTTGAAGGTTCAACCATATGGGAGTATAATAAGACAATGATGCATGATATTGAGAGGTATGGTGGAGTAATATACAAGACATATAGAATTTATAAGTTAGAGATCTAAATACTGGAGTGTGGTTAAATGAAGAAATTTTTTCTAGTAGTTCTTCTATTAGTATTGGTAGCTGGTGTTGGTGGGTTTTTCTTCTTGCCTGAATATTTAAGTGATACTCATCATGCAAATGAAGTTGAATTAATAGTACAAAGTGGTGGAACACTTACATCTATAGGAAACAAACTTTACGAGGATGGAGTTATTAAGAGTAAGATTTGGTTTAGACTTCAAGGTGAAGAAATTGCTACTAATATTAAACCTGGAACTTACGGAATTCCTGTTGGATCTACCATAGAAGATATTTATGAGTTAATCCAAATTGGGGAACAGGAGGTTCCGGTTATAATAACCTTCCCAGAGGGTTATATATTATATCAATTTGCACAAAAAGTTGAGGAAGCTGGATTTGGAAGTATGAATGATTTTATATTAGCAACTGAGGAATATTTTAATGAGAATTATTCCAATGTTGTTAATTCTGAAGAATTATATTTCAATTTAGAAGGGTATCTATTTCCAGATACATATCACTTTTCATCAAAACAGACCATGAAGGATATAGTAACTAAACTAGTTAAGACAATGGAAAGTCAATGGACTGAGGATATGTATCAGAAAATGAATGGTTTAGATTTAACTAAACATCAAGTATTAACCATCGCATCTCTAATTGAAAGAGAAGCATATAATGATGAAGAAAGAGAGAGAATAAGTGGTGTAATCTACAATAGGATAAAATCAGGGATGCTTCTTCAAATTGATGCAACAGTGATATATGGTATTGGAGAAGGAAAAGAGCATATGACTAGAGTTTTATATGCTGATCTGGAAAGACAAAATCCTTTTAACACCTATCTTAACCTTGGGATTCCTCCTGGACCAATTGCTTCGCCTGGTAAGAATTCCATAATGGCTGCTCTTAATCCTGAAGAACATGATTATTACTTCTATGTACTTGGTGAAAATGGTCATGTCTTTGCTAAAACCTATCAAGAACATCTACGAAATGTTGAAAATTATAGAAATAGTAACTAAAAAAAGCACATCTTCATTATTGAAGGTGTGCTTTTAAATGGTGCCGAAGGCGGGAGTCGAACCCGCACGGTGTTGCCACCGCTGGATTTTGAGTCCAGTACGTCTGCCAATTCCATCACTTCGGCTAATTTAGCTACGAAATATATCTTAGCACATAAACTTTTAAAAATCAATATTTATTTGATTATAAAGCTAAAGGGATTTACAAGGAGTTGTTTATTTTAAGTTGGATTTAATGTATACTTATTAAGTAAAGGATGGAGGGATGATAATGAGTGATAAATTATTAATGGTCATAGATGGCAGTTCATTGGTACACAGGGCTTTTTATGCAATACCATTTTTGTCTAATAAAAATGGAGTAAACACTAATGCTGTATATGGATTTTTAAATATGTTATATAAAATTAGAGATGAATATAAACCTACAAATATATGTGTAGCTTTTGATAGAAAAGGCCCAACATTTAGGCATGAAGAATTTAAGGACTACAAGGGGACCAGAGATAAGACTCCACCAGAATTATCACAGCAATTTCCTCTCATAAAAGAAGCTCTTGAAAATCTAGGGATTAAAACCATAGATTTATCTAAATACGAAGCTGATGATATAGCTGGAACTTTGGCAAAAGAGGGAGAAAAAAAAGGATA
This sequence comes from uncultured Tissierellaceae bacterium, assembly GCA_964575895.1. Lineage (GTDB taxonomy): Bacteria > Bacillota > Clostridia > Tissierellales > Tissierellaceae > Gudongella. The sequence goes on from CAZNTE010000001.1 coordinate 17,354, forward strand.
TGATGTTTTTCTTGTAACAGGGGATAAGGATTATTTCCAACTTGCTACAGATAAGGTTAAAGTATTATTAACTAAAAAAGGTGTTTCAGAGATGGAGACCTATGATAGGGATAGGCTTCTAGAAGAGTATGAAATTGAACCAAAAGCATTTGTTGATATTAAGGGCTTAATGGGTGATAGCTCAGATAATATACCTGGTATCCAGGGAGTTGGAGAAAAAACAGCCCTGAAATTGATCAAAGAATTTGAAAACCTTGATGGAGTTTATGAAAACATTGAAAAAGTATCAGGTGCTAAGTTAAAGGAGAAGTTAGTCAATAGTAAAGAGCTGGCATATCTTAGTAGGAAATTAGGGGAAATAATAACAGATGTACCCTTAAATTTTTCTGTAGAAGATCTGACTCCTAATGAAGAAGATAAGGATAAGTTACTAGCTTTTTATGAAAATCTTGAGCTTAATAGTCTGATTAATAAAATAAAAGACCTTGAACCAAGCAAACCAGAGACTTTTGAGGAACAAAAAATTCTAAAATTAAAAGATAATGATGATGTTAAGGAAATGGTAAACAAAATTGTTGAAAAAGGAAGTTTCTATTTTAAAATTCTAACGGATGATGATTATATTTTAACTAACCCAATCTATATGGGAATTAGCCTTGATGGTATAGAAACTTGGGTTTTAGACTTTAGAAATGATGATATAAATTTAGAAATTCTTAGAGCAATATTCGAAAGTAAAGATATAGAAAAGTTCGGTTGGGATGTTAAATCAGATGTAGTAAAACTAATGCAAATGGGATGGGAATGTTCAAAAGTAACATTTGATTCATCAATTGCTCAATATATTATTGATCCATCTCAAAGCAACCTGTCGATAAATAAAATAGCAGAAGATTATAATTTAGATAGAGGAATTGATTTTGAAGAGTTAGTGGGTAAAGGCAAAAAGAAACAACTAGTATCAGATTTAGAACAGGATAAAGTGTTTCAGTATATTGGATATATTCTTTCTTCTGTTTATAAACTAAAACCAATTATGACTGATATCATAACACAAAGAAACATGAATGAGCTATTCAATAATGTTGAAATGCCCTTAATGAAAGTTTTAGCCGAAATGGAAGTTCTAGGAGTTGCAGTTGATAAGGATGAATTAACAAAACTTGGAATAGAATATCAGGAGGAGATAGATGATTTAGTCACTTCCATATATTATTTAGCAGGATATGAGTTTAATATCAATTCAACAAAACAACTGGGAGATGTACTATTTGATTCATTGGAGTTACCTGTTATAAAGAAAACTAAGACAGGTTATTCAACAGATGTTGAAGTACTAGAAGCACTTAAAGATAAGCACCCTATAATTGAGAAAATCATAAGATACAGACAAATTGTTAAGCTTAAATCTACTTATATTGATGGTTTACAACCTATGATAAACCCCAAAACAGGTAGAATTCATTCTAAATTCAATCAGACGGTAACATCTACTGGACGAATATCCAGCACAGATCCTAACCTTCAGAATATACCAATACGCACAGAAGATGGTAGAAAAATAAGGAAGGCATTTGTTGCTGAAAAACCGGATTATGTATTTTTAGATGGAGATTATTCTCAAATTGAATTGAGACTATTAGCTCATATTTCCAAGGATCCAAAAATGATAGAGGCTTTTAATAATGAAGAGGATATTCACACCAAAACAGCAGCAGAAGTATTTGGAATTCCAAAAGATGAAATCACCTCTGATTTGAGGTATAAGGCAAAAGCGGTAAATTTTAGCATTATATATGGGATTTCTGATTTTAGTTTATCTATAGACCTAGGGATAACAAGAAAAGAAGCAAGAAAATATATTGATAATTATTTTAAGAATTATAAGTTTGTAAAAGAGTATATGGATACTGCAATAGCTACAGGCAAAGAGAAGGGCTATGTTGAAACATTATTAAATAGGAGAAGATATATACCTGAGTTAGATTCTAAAAACTTTAATATAAGATCTTTTGGAGAAAGAGTGGCTATGAACATGCCAATACAAGGTAGTGCAGCTGATATTATAAAATTAGCTATGGTCAAAGTTCATAGTAACTTAAGGACCAAAGGATTAAAATCAAAATTAATACTAACAATTCATGATGAACTAATAATTGAAGCTCATAATTCTGAAAAAGAAATAGCTAAAGAAATAATGAAAGAAACCATGGAAAATGCAATAAAACTAGATGTTCCTCTAAAGGTAGAAGTTATGGAGGGTGATAGTTGGTATGATACAAAATAGAGCTACTATAATAGGTATTACCGGTGGTATTGCTACTGGTAAATCTACATTTTGCAACTTGTTATCTAAGTTGGGATTTCTAGTAATTGATAGTGATAAAATAGCTAGAGATGTTGTAGAAATAGGAAGTGAAGGCCTTAAGAATGTTGTTGATTATTTTGGTGACGATATCCTAAAAGAAGATGGAAGTCTTGATAGAAATAAACTAGGTGATTTGATTTTCAATGACGAGAAAAAAAGAATTGCTTTAAACAATATTCTTCATCCTCTTATCACCAAAAAGATTAAGAAACTTATTGATGACAATATTAGTATTGAGAAGGTAATCTTTATAGATATTCCCTTGTTACTTGAAGTAAGAAGTAACTTAGAAAAAAATGGATTAGACTTTGACCAGGTTTGGCTTATCTATTCTAAGGAGAGTACTCAAGTAAAAAGATTGATGAATAGAAATAACCTTTCTCAGGATCAAGCATTAATGAGGATAAAATCACAAATGAACATTGAGGAAAAGAGAAAATTAGCTGATTTAGTTATCAATAATGAAGGAAGTTTAGAAGAGTTAGAACAAATGGTTGAGAGGGTTACATTAATATATAGATAGTGGTGAAAGATGAAACGTTTATTAACAATAACAATGATTATAATTCTTATATATGGATCTTATTTTATAACAGTATCTATTCTTTATCCCTTAGCTTATAAGGAAATAGTTTTAGATAATTCCTTAAAGTATGATATGGATCCTAAGCTAGTATTTGCAGTTATTAAAACTGAAAGTAACTTTGATACTAATGCTGTTTCAAACAAGGGAGCTAAGGGATTAATGCAAGTTAGTGAGACTACTGGTAGATGGGGCAGTGAGGATTTGAAAATAGACAATTACAATGATGAACTCTTGTATGACCCAGGCATTAATATATCCATTGGAACTTGGTATTTAAATCTACTATTAAACCAATATAAGGAATTAGATACAGCTCTTGCTGCATATAATGCAGGGAGTGGGAATGTAAGTAGTTGGTTGTCAGATCCTAACTATAGTGAAGATGGGGTTAAACTTTATAAGATACCCTTTCCTGAGACTCGTGAATATGTAAATAAAGTTAAAGATAATACAAATATCTATAGCAGATTCTACAGAGATAATGTGTATTACAAGGGTGAATCCTTATTTGAAGAGTTGATATTTAAAATCAGAATATGGCTTATGGACATTAGAAATAATAGGTAGGATGATGATGATGAAAAACAAAATTTTATTGATTGTTATAACATTGCTAGGGATCTTAATCCTGGGAGGGTGTGACTTAATGGCAACCATTGACAATGAACAAGAAAACTTGCCAGAGCTAGATTATGTAATAATGGTTAATAGCGATGTAAAACTTCCATTAACAAATTTTAATACCTTGAACCCAATTTATTCTGATAACTTTTATTATTATCATTTTAGCAAATTAATATTTGAAAGCTTATTCACATATGATGAAAGTTATAGAATAATTCCTCAGTTAGCATCTAATTGGAGCATCAATCAGGATGGATCAAAGATTTTAATCAACCTTAGGGAAGATGTCTACTTCCACAATGGAAATAAATTCACATCAGATGATGTTGTATATACAATAAATACAATGAAAAGAGCAAGTGACAATAGTATTTATTATAAGTTGTTAAATGGAATAACACCAGGTAATGTAGATAAGAGTATTATTTCAGCCCAAAAATTAGACGATTATTCTCTAGAAATTACTGTGGGTAAGAATGCTAATTTTGTTTTAGATACTCTAACATTTCCTATAATATCCTCTAGTTTAGGAGAGGGTGGATTATCCATAGAAGATTATGATGTTATAGGTACAGGACCATATAAGTTTGTCGAATATGTAAAGTTTAAAGAGATAAAACTAGAAGCATTCGAAGATTATAGGGAAGGATCTCCTGAGATAAAATATATAATTGGAAAAATATTTGAAGATGAAGAATTAATACTTACAGCATTTGAAACTGGGAAATTGAATGTTTCTGGTAGCATAGGCGTCGATTGGGACAAGTATGTTCATAATCCAAGAGTTGATATAAAGGAATACGTAACAGCAGATTTTGATGCCCTGTCATTTAATCACAATAATCCTTTATTTCAAGGAGAAAATGGAATTATCCTAAAAAAGAGTATAATGTATGGAATTGATCGACAAGAGTTGATTTCCAAAATATATTTGGGGCATGGTACCCAGACTGATACCCCAATACATCCTGATCATTACTTGTCATCATCAAATTCAAGTCAATATGGATACACTCCTCAAAGGTCATTGGAGTTATTAGATTCAATGACCTTTGAGGAAGAAGACCCTTTAAAAAGAGAGGATTATGAAAACTTAAGTCTTAAACTGCTAGTTAATTCTAATAATGATGACAAAATTAAGGTAGCTGAAATGATAAAAAGTAATTTAAGTAATATAGGAATAAATATCATAATTGAAAGTGTAAGTGAAGATCAAGGACTTGAATACAGCAATAGATTGTTGTCAGGAAATTATGATATAGCCATTGTCTCGTGGAAACAATCAATTATTCAAAAATTTGACCACTTATTTTTTGAGAACAATATTGGTATAAGCAATACTTCCAGATTTATTGATGATGAATTTGAGAGTCTATTAGCGGAAATAAGTCTTTATAATAATGAGAGTGATAATTTATTAAAATATGATGTATTCCAGAAAGAATTTACTGGTAAATTACCATATGGTATTTTGATGTATAGAAACAGAGCTCTTCTTATAGACTCAAATATTAAAGGTGACTTAAGTCCTAATTTCTTTAATTTATACAATGGTCTTAGCAAATCTTATTTAATAATGAGAACAAATTAAGTTGAAAAGAGTTTTAAATGGTATTATAATTAAATATACTTCATATCTTATGGATTGAGAATTTCTAATCCATTCCAATTGCGAGTGTGCTGGAATCGGCAGACAGGCATGTTTGAGGGGCATGTGCCAGTAATGGCGTATGGGTTCAAGTCCCATCACTCGCACCATTAATAATCCCAAAAAATAAACAATTCCTAACTTCATATTTGTATACATTAACATCAATTGATGTTATAATATATTTTAGAGTGGCAATTTATGGGTATTATTATGCCTTTAATTGCTAAAATTATATCAAGTAAAGAGGTGGAATAAGAATGAACCAAGGAAAGTTGACTTTCAAAGGTGGAGTACATGTTCCTGAATTTAAGGAGCTTACAGAAAAGAAGTCAATCGAAGTTGCTGAAAGTCCTCAATTTGCTTACATACCATTACACCAACATATAGGTGCACCATGTGATCCTATAGTTAATGTTGGAGATAGAGTTAAAATCGGACAAAAGATTGGGGAATCAGGAGCCTTTGTTTCTGGTAGCGTACATGCTAGTATTGCTGGTACAGTGAAAGAAATTAAGATGATGTTTACTCCTACAGGAACTAAAACAAAGTGTATCGTAATTGAAAACGATGGCACTGAAGAAATGGATGATTCTTTGAAGGGTAAGGACTTAAATACCTTAACTGGAGAAGAAATACTTGCAATGATAAAAAATGCAGGTATCACAGGCATGGGAGGAGCTAGTTTCCCAGCTCATGTTAAATTTGCACCCCCTAAAGACAAACCTATTGATACATTGATTATCAATGGTGCAGAATGCGAACCTTACTTAACAGCTGATCATAGGGTAATGCTTGAATTTACAGATTTAGTAATTACAGGAACAAAAGCTATTAAAAAAGCTTTGAATGTTGAAAATGTATTTATTGGAATCGAAAATAACAAGATGGATGCAGTTGAAGCTTTGAAATCAGCAATTAAACCTGAAGATAATATTCAAGTGGTGGCATTAAAGACCAAATACCCACAAGGGGATGAGAAAAGAGTAATTAATGCTATAACTGGCAGAATGGTACCATCAGGTGGATTGCCAATGGATGTTGGATGCGTTGTTTCTAACATATCAACTGCTAAAGCTATTGGCGATGTTATCGTAAGCGGGAAACCGCTTTATGAGAGAGTTGTAACTGTAACAGGTAGAGGAATTGCTGAACCTAAGAATCTGTTAGTTAGAATGGGAACGCCAATTGGAGATTTAATAAGTCAATGTGGTGGGTTTAGTAAAAAGCCTGGTAAGATAATATCTGGTGGACCTATGATGGGTTTTGCTCAGTTTAATCTTGAAGCTCCAATTATTAAGGGTTCAGGAGGATTATTAATACTTCCTGAAGAAGAAGTTAAAGAAGAAGAAGTACTACCATGTATTAAATGTGGTAAGTGTCTTCAAGTGTGCCCTGTAAGACTTCAACCATTGTATATTAGTGCGTATGCTCTTAAAAATAATGTTGAAAAAGCAGAAGGATATAATGCGATGGATTGTGTAGAATGTGGAGCATGTTCATTTATCTGTCCTGCTAAGAGACCTTTGGCAGAATCTATAAAGAACATCAAAAAAGAAATTATTGCAAAGAGAAAAAAATCATAAGTTAGGAGGATGTTGAATGGATGGAAAAGTATTAGATCCAACCAAAAACGACCCTGTCGTTTTAGATGATATGTTGATCGTATCACAATCACCTCACATTAGATCAGATGAGTCAGTGCAGAGAACCATGTTTGATGTAATTATCGCTTTAGTACCTGCAATGATTGGAAGTATTTATTTCTTCGGATTTGATGCTGTAAGATTGTTATTAGTAACTGTAGTTGCAGCACTTATTTTTGAAGCTGGAACTCAGAAGATGTTTAAAAAACCAGTAAGAATAATGGATTTAAGTGCCGTTGTAACGGGTATACTCCTTGCACTTAATCTACCTGCAGGAACTCCTTGGTGGGTTGCAGTTTTTGGAGCAGGATTTGCAATTATAATAGTTAAAGAATTATTTGGTGGGATTGGCCAAAACTTTATGAACCCAGCACTTGGTGCTAGAGCTGCACTTGTTGCTTCATGGCCTAGAATTATGACAGCATATGTAACTCCAGATGGTGTTAGTGCTGCTACTCCACTTCAAATATTAAAAGCAGGAAGTGGAAATCTTCCAGCTATAGAAAGAATGGTATTTGGTGACATTGGTGGAGTAATAGGCGAGACATCTGCAATATTACTATTAATTGGTGGACTGTACCTAATTATTAGAGGCGTTATTGATTGGAAGACTCCAGTAATTTACATAGGTACCACAGCTGCTTTACTATTAGTTTTAGGTGTTGACTCAAGCAACCTAATGTATCATGTGTTAGGTGGTGGATTGATCCTTGGAGCATTCTTTATGGCTACTGATTATTCATCTTCGCCAGTAACTCCAATGGGTAAAATTATATTTGCAGTTGGTTGTGGATTGCTAACAGCACTTATAAGAGTTAAAGGTGGATTACCAGAAGGTGTTACATACTCTATTTTGATAATGAATGTTGCCGCTCCATTAATCGAAAGATTAACAAGACCAAAAGTTTTTGGGGAGGTAAAATAAATGAATGAGACTTTAAAACTAGGTTTAGTATTATTATTAGTAACTGCAGTTGCAGGTGGAATTTTAGCTGGTGTTAATTCACTGACCGCACCAGTAATAACTGAAAGAGAAAATCAAGAAAAATTTGCATCATTATTGGAAATATTTACAGAAGCTAATGAATTTATAGAATTTGAAGGCAGTGATCTCTCTGGTATTCAAGCATCATACCCTAGCGTAATAAGCATAACTGAAGTAAAGAATAATGGAACAGAGCTTGGATATGCAGTTACTACTAAGACTGGTGGTTACGGTGGAGACATTAATACTTTAGTAGGCATTAGTGCTGATGGAACACTAGCAGGTATCAAGGTATTGGTTATGTCTGAAACCGCTGGACTTGGCTCTAGAATAGTTGATGATCCAGCATTTGCACAATCATTTGCAGGTAAAGGAGCAGGTGGTAGTGTTACGCCAGCTGGTACAGGAGCAGGAGATAACGAAGTTATGATGCTATCTGGAGCAACTGTTTCTACAAATGCTGTTGTTAAAGGTGTTAATGATGCACTAAGTGCATTTTCTAATAGCCTTGCCAATTAGAAAGGGAGGTGTGGTCATTGAAAATTTCGACAATATTCAAGAATGGAATAATTAAAGAAAATCCTGTTCTGGTTCAATTGATTGGAATGTGTTCCGTACTTGCCATAACAAACAGTGTGGAAAACAGCCTTGGTATGTCAGCTGCTGTAATAGCAGTTTTAACATTATCAAATATTGTTATTTCTCTAATGAGAAAATTCATACCATCAAAAATCAGAATTCCTATATTCATAGTCGTAATTGCAACATTTGTAACTATGGTTCAGATGTTTATGAACGCTTATGCTCAACCACTATATAAATCTTTGGGGATATTTATACCTCTGATAGTTGTAAATTGCTTGATATTAGCAAGGGCTGAATCATTTGCTTCTAAAAATGGAGTATTCTTATCTGCAATGGATGGGATAGCAATGGGCCTAGGTTATTCTATAGCAGTTGTTACTCTAGGTACAGTAAGGGAGATACTTGGCTCAGGATCATTCCTAGGAATGAGTTTGTTTGGAGAAAGCTTCCAACCAATATCACTATTTGTTGCACCTGCAGGAGCATTTATCCTGCTAGGAATATTAATTGGGCTGTTCAATGCATTTGTTAAGAAAAGAATTGCAGACTAAGAGAAGGGGGTCAAAAAAATGAGTATATTTGCCATAATGGTATCAAGTATTTTGGTTAATAACTATGTATTTGCAAGATTTTTAGGAATTTGTCCCTTCCTTGGTGTTTCAAACAAAATGGAGACAGCCACAGGAATGGGTATTGCAGTTACATTTGTAACTACTTTAGCATCAGTTATTACTTATATTATTCAACATGCTATTCTTAATAATTTAGGATTAGAGTACTTACAAACAATCGTATTTATTTTAGTAATTGCTTCTTTAGTACAGTTCGTTGAACTTGCTCTTAAGAAAATAAGCCCTGGACTATATAGTGCTATGGGAGTATATCTTCCTCTTATAACTACAAACTGTATAGTACTTGGAGTTGCAATACTAAATATTCAAGAAGGTTATAGTTTAATTCAAACAACTACAAATGCTGTAGGAGCATCCTTAGGATTCTTCCTTGCACTTGTTTTAATAGCTGCTTTAAGAGAAAAAATGGATATTGCTGATATCCCTGAATCTTTAGCAGGTTTTCCTATCACCTTGATCGCTGCTGGTTTAATGTCCATTGCCTTTGCTGGCTTTGCTGGACTAGTATAGGAGGTGGGACAGATGAGTTCAATAATTAATCCTGTTGTAGTATTAGGAGGATTAGGACTTTTATTTGGGGTCCTACTATCAATTGCTTCAAAGGTGTTTGCAGTATATGTTGATCCAAAGGTAGAAGAACTACTTAATGCTCTACCAGGAGCAAACTGTGGAGCTTGTGGTTTCCCAGGATGTGCTGGATTAGCAGGTGCATTAGCAGAAGGCAAAGCTCCAACAAATGCTTGTTCAATTGGTGGACAGAAGGTTGCTAATCACGTGGCTGAAATTCTTGGAGTAAATGCTGCTTCATTTGACAAAAAGGTTGCAGTTGTACTTTGTCAGGGTGATTGTGATAAAGCAAAAGATAAATATAAATATCAAGGAATAAAGGATTGCAGAGTACAATCAACATTGGCTGGTGGACAGAAGGAATGTTCATTTGGATGTGTGGGTTGTGGAAGCTGCTTTGATGTTTGTGAATTCAATGCAATCAGAATGATAAATGGTATAGCAGTAGTTAATGCAGAAAACTGTACAGCATGTAATAAGTGTGTTGAGATTTGTCCAAAAAATATAATTGAATTGGTGCCTTATGAAAGTCATGCAGTTGTTAAATGTATGAGTAAGGATCCAGGTAAAATAGTTAGAAGTCATTGCTCAGTTGGATGTATTGGATGTCAAATATGCGTTAAGAATTGTCCAACAGAAGCATTTAGTTTCGAGAACAATTTAGCTAAAATTAATTATGAAAAATGTATAAATTGCATGGTATGCGTTGAGAAGTGTCCTACAAATGCCATAGATAACACGTCTATTATAAGTGAAGAATTTGCTAAGAGTTTTGCAAGCTAAAATAGAGCCCTCGGGCTCTATTTTTAAGTTTATTGTAACTTGTAAATAGAAATTAATAATGATAAACTATAGTGTGTGGTATTTTGACCAAGGATTGGATGATATTATGACTAAGGGAGATAAATTCTTAATAGCTTTTATTATATTACTGAGTATAAGTTCCTTTGCTTATATAAATCGATATGCATTTGCTGATGTGGATAAGTATGTAAGTGTACAGGTAGATGGTGTTGAAATCAAGAAAATCCTATTCGACCCTCAATTAGTAGGGCATACCATCCCTGTTCAAACTGAGTATGGGTATAATTTGATTGAACTTGGAGATGAAAGAGTTAGGGTTATAGAGGCTGATTGCCCAGATAAGATTGACGTAAAACAAGGGCATATTCACAGGGTCGGTGAGACCATAGTATGTTTACCAAATAAAATGGTTATTGAGATTAAGGGTGAAAAAAAGGATTCAGATGTTGATATAATAAGTTATTAAAGTGGGGTTTCTATGCGTAAAACAAATAAAATGATCTTTATATCACTTCTAGTATCTGTAGGACTTGCCTTAAGTGTAATTGAGTCAGCAATTCCATTGCCAATAGCTCTACCAGGAGCGAAGCTCGGTTTATCTAATATGGTAGTGATGGTAACCCTAGTGGTGTTTGGATTTAAAGAAGGCATAAAAGTTGCTATGTTAAAGAGCACAGTTTTGATGCTAATAACAGGGAGTATAACTTCCTTCTTTTATAGTCTCTCTGGAGCCATACTAAGTTGCATTGTCATGTATATAGCATATAGATATTTTTCGAAAATATTTAGCCTTATTGGAGTCAGTATAGCAGGAGCTGCTTCCCATAATTTTGCACAAGTAAGTATTGCTGTGCTTATTTTGAATAATCCCAGAATATATTCTTATTTACCATTTTTATTAATTACAAGTTTGTTCACAGGCTATTTTGTGGGATTGTCTTCAATATATATTGTGGACAACTTAAGGAAGAACTTTAGAATACTTTTTCAAAAACAGGTGGTTAAATGAAAAAAATAATACTAGCATCATCATCACCAAGAAGAATAGAATTACTCAAACAAATAGGTATAAATCCACAAGTAATTAAAAGCAAAATTGAAGAAACCATAAGAGAATTTGAAATTCCTGAGCAAGTAGCCATGAGTTTAGCTTTTAGAAAAGCATATGGTGTAGCCCTTAATGAAAACCAAGGAATATTCATAGGTGCTGATACCATAGTGGTTTTTGAGGATGAGATACTAGGAAAACCAAAGGATAAGGAAGATGCTTTTTTTATGCTTAAAAAACTTAGTAATAAGGAGCATTATGTTATTACGGGTTTTTCAATTTTAGATCTGGTTAATGGAATAAAGATAGTAGATTATGAAAAGACTAAAGTTACATTTAATGAACTTACCGAGGATAGGATAAAGGCATATATTGAAACAAATGAACCACTGGACAAAGCTGCCGCATATGGGATACAAGGAAAAGGTGCTTTATTGGTTAAGAGATTAGAAGGATGTTATTTTAATGTTGTAGGATTACCTTTAAGTAAAGTTGAGTATTATTTAAGAAATTATTTTAATATAAATACATTATAAAGGATGATGACTAAAACATGAGCAAAAGTGTATCGACTTACAAGAACTATACTATTAAAGAAATGCCAATTAGTGAAAGGCCTCAGGAGAAACTTATGACTTTAGGCACAGCATCACTATCAAATGCAGAATTAATGGCAGTTATTATCAGAACTGGTCAAGGGAATGAAACAGCAATTGAATTATCTAGAAGATTGTTAAACAAGGACAAAAGAGGAATTGGATATTTGGCAGATGCATCAGTTAAGGATTTAACTGAGATTAGGGGTATTGGAGATTGCAAAGCGTCACAAATATTAGCAGCATTAGAACTGGGAAAAAGATTAAGAAGAATGGGAGTTTTTGATAAAGTCAGAGTTACATCACCTGAGGTGGTTGCAAACCTAGTGATGGAAGAAATGAAATTTCTTCAAAAAGAACACTTTAATATTGTAATTTTAGATACAAAAAATCAAATTATTTCTATAGAAAATATTTCCATTGGAACACTTAATGCATCAATAGTTCATCCAAGGGATGTATATAAAGCAGCAATTCAAAAAAATGGCAATGCCATTATTCTAGTACATAATCATCCAAGTGGTGATGTGACACCAAGCAATGAAGATATTAACATAACTAAGCGGTTGGTAGAAGCAGGAAACCTAATGGGGATAAAGGTACTAGATCATTTAATCATAGGATATGAGACATATTTAAGTATGAAAGAGAAAAATTTAATGTAATGATGGAGGAAGTATAAATGATTTTTAATGGATTTACAAAAGACATGGGAATTGACTTAGGAACAGCAAATACTTTAGTTTACATGAAAGGTAAGGGAGTAATTTTAAGAGAACCATCAGTTGTTGCCATAGATAGATACACCAAACAAGTACTAGCAGTTGGAGAAGAAGCTAAGAAGATGATTGGTAGAACTCCAGGTAACATAGTAGCTATTAGGCCATTAAAAGATGGAGTAATAGCAGATTTTGATGTTACTCAAGAGATGTTAAAATATTTCATTAGAAAAGCAACACAGAAAAAGTCAGTATTTCAACCAAGAGTTGTAGTTTGTGTACCCAGTGGTGTTACAGAAGTTGAGAAAAGAGCTGTTGAGGAAGCAACCATACAAGCTGGAGCTAAACAAGCATTCTTGATAGAGGAACCTATGGCTGCAGCAATTGGTGCAGGGCTTCCAGTTCAAGAAGCTACTGGAAGTATGGTTGTAGATATAGGTGGAGGTACCACTGAGGTAGCTGTTATTTCTCTTGGGGGAATAGTTACTAGTAAATCAATAAGGGTTGGCGGTGATGCTCTTGATAATTATATCGTAAATTTTGTAAAAAAAGAGCATTCACTTATGATAGGGGAAAGAACTGCTGAAGAAGTAAAAATTAAAATTGGATCAGCTATTCTTGACAATGAAGTAGAAGATATGGAAATTAGAGGAAGAGATTTGGTTAGTGGTCTACCTAAGACTCTAATGATAAAAGCATCAGAAATTTATGAGGCTTTAAAAGAGCCGGTAAATAATATAATAGATGCGATAAAATCAAATCTTGAGAAGACTCCACCAGAGCTATCATCAGATATAATGGAGCAAGGTATAGTTTTAACAGGTGGAGGAGCCTTGCTAAATGGATTGGATGTATTAATAACCAAGGAGACAGGGATCCCTGTTATCGTAGCAGAAAATCCTCTCGATTGTGTTGCTTTAGGTACAGGTAAAGCATTAGATAGTATTGATATATTAAAGAAAACATCTTCAGACAGAAGAAGAACAAGGTAGTGATAGACGATGTATTTTTTTAGAAAATACAAAGAAAGAATGATAGTAATACTAATTGCTATCATTCTACTTGTAGTTATTGGATATACTAGTGTGGAGAGAGTAAATTTAACTGGACCTGAAAGGTTTATTGGAAATTTACTTTCACCAATTAGCAAAGTGACTGTGTCAGCTAAGCATAAAGTGACAGGTCTATTTTCATATGTTGGAAGTATTTTTTCTGCCATGGAGGAAAACGAAAGTATGAAAGATCAGATAATCCGTCTTGAAATTGAAAAGAGAGAACTTGAGAATATAATCGGAAGATCTGATTTTCTAAGAAATGAACAAAATCTTCTCGATGTGTCTGATAAAAACTTATTAAGGGCAAAAATTATTGGTAAAGAGCCAGGAAATTGGTATGACAATTTCATAATAGATAAGGGATCAAAAGATGGAATCAATAAGGGAGATACAATAATTCAAGGAATAGAAGTTCAAAATCAACTCTATGTAGAAGCTTTAATAGGAAGAGTAATAGATGTTGGTGATAATTGGGCAAAAGTAGTTTCAATAATTGATGAATGGAATAGTGTTTCTTTTAAGATAATTAGAACACAAGATGGAGGCGTGATTTCTGGGAGTATTGATAGTAAATTAGAGGGCTATCTCTTCGATTATAGTGCAGATGTTATAAGTGGTGATCAGCTTTATACTTCTGGACTTGGAGGAGTTTATCTAAATGATATTTATATAGGTGAAGTTGACGAGGTTATAACTAGTCAGGAAGAATTATCTAAGAGTATTACTGTTAAACCAGCAATTAATTTCAAGAAACTATATAATGTTTTTGTAATAGTAGAGTAAGAGGGGTATTTTGTGACAAATTTAATGATAGGTCTAACAATAACATTTAATATTATATTTCAAATAACAATTCTTCCAGACTTGAGAGTTTTTGGCATAGTTCCCAATACTTCTTTGGTTATTGTTGTTATTTTAGCATTATTAAAAGGTCGAATCTATGGTGGAATTACTGGTATCATCATCGGATTTATTCAGGATATACTTTTTTCAACTGTTATAGGGGTTAATGCTTTCATATATTTTTTCGTTGGATATTTTACTGGGTTTGCAAAAGATTCCTTCGCAAGAGAAAACATAGTAAATCCCATAATATTTAGTGTATTAGCCACAGTTTTTTATAATCTCCTATATTCTTTGTTTATGTTTTTCCTATCAATGGATATTACTATAATTCAGGCTGTTAGAAGCATTATTAGCTTGGAGATAATATCAAACGCCATAGTAGCTGCAATTATATATAAGTTGTTACAAAAGATTTTTTCTCAACCAAAGATAAGGTTTACTAGGAATAGGTGATTTTGTGAAATTATGGAAAAAAATATTTAGTAGATACAATATAGTCTCTTATATATTAATAGTCATGACAGTGGCTCTAGTATTTCAATTAGCTACTCTAACTATTGTTCAAGGAGATTATTATAGGGACCTTTCTGATAATAAGAGAGTAAAAGAAGTTTATACAACTGCACCACGAGGTGAAATTAGAGATAGGTATGGAAGATTATTAGCTGGCAATATACCTAGTTTTACTGTGCAATTATTAAAAGATGAAATAAACTTAAGAGACAGATCCCTTAGAAATGAATATTTAGTAAGATTAGTTAGACTACTGGAAGAAGATGGAGCTCCATATTCAAATGAATTTCCTATAGAACTTAATGTTTTTAAATATAAAAGTACATTCATGTATTCAGAGAATGATTTTTCTCCATTGGATAAAGTTATAGATATAATAATCGAAAACGACTTATTAGGTGATATTTTAGCCAGTAAGTTTAGAAAACCATATGTTGATCATTATGAGTTTAATATTGTAAAAAGAGCTGTGGATGCTCTTCTAGATAAAGAGATATATCCTAAAGCTCAGTCTGAATTTGAAGATGAAAACTTGTATATAAATCATATTAATGAGCTTATAAATAATGATAAGATTATTATAAGAAAGCTATTGGATCACTCAATATCAAGAAAGTTAGCTTTTGATGTAATAAGAAATAATAATTTAGAAGATGACTTAAAACTAGATGATTTTTCGGTAACTTATTTGGATGAATATACTGCACTAAAGACAGACTTAATCAATACTTATGAATACATTACTTATAACTCATCAGCCAAGGACGATTTTATTAATCTTGTGAAACAAGTAGCCCTAGAATCTTTGTTGAATAGATCGATAATCTTAGATGAAGGAAAAGAAGAAGTATTTATTCCTGGGGATTATTTGATTCAAATGATACGTAGCAAGGGGGAGGAGCCCATTGCTGAAGTCGCACAAAGAGAAGACTCAGTAGATATTATTTATAAGGTGATAGATTTATCATCCCAAAATGAAGAGGAGCCATTAAAATTACTTATTAAACAAGCAGAAGAAATTGGAATTTTAAATGATTTTATAGTTAGTGACAATATAAAATTTCATGCTCAAAACCAACTAATTATGAATGGTGTAAATCCTAGAATATCTGTAGGTGGAGATATTGAATATGTGTACCTAAATAATCTAGAGACATTCTTGGCAGCCAATAACATCAGTGATTATGAAGACCTGAAACAGGTATATGAAGATATTAGAATTAGGTACACTATAGACGAGAAGATAAGCGTTTATGAAGCAAGATCAATTCTTGGTTTAGTGAATCAAATAAACAGTCAAGGACACTTGGCTTACCAACCAATTAATATAGCCTATGGCATAAAGGATGAAACAGTAGCTAGAATTGAAGAAGATTTATCAGAAATACCAGGAATAAATATATCCGTGGAACCTGTTAGATACTATCCTGAAGGCACATCTGCTGCACACATATTAGGTTATCTTGGCAAGATAAGTCAAAGCAATGAGATAAACAAATATATAGGAGAGTACGGGTATTCCCCGAGTGCATTAATTGGAAAAACTGGAATTGAGGAAAGTTTTGAATTGGAATTAAGCGGTAAAAGTGGAATAAAAAAAGTTGAAGTGGATGTGGTAGGAAATACTACTAATATAATAGAAGAGATAAAACCAGTTCCAGGTGACAATCTATACTTGTCAATAGATTTTAAACTTCAACAAGTAGCTGAAGAAGCTATGAAACATACCTTAGAACAATTAAGTACAGGTGGAATGTATGAAAGCCCTTGGGGAAATTATCAGTTTGGAATTCACAATAGAAAAAGAAGACCATATATCAATGCCACATCGGGATCTGTTGTCGTATTGGATGTTAAGACTGGTGAAACACTGGCAATGGTTAGTTACCCATCATATGATCCAAATTTATTCTCCACTGGTATCAGCAACTCTGACTGGCTAAGCTTATTTCCTGAAGAAGAAAATAATCCATTAGCCCCAAGACCCTTATACAATATTGCTACACAAACTGCAATACAGCCAGGTTCTACTTTTAAAATGGTAACTGGGCTTGCAGCTTTGGAAAAAGGTCTAAATCCTTTGTTGAAAATAAGAGATATGGGTTATGTTACAGTAGGAGATAGAAGATTCCACTGTTTGATTTATACCAACACAGGTGGAACACATGGTTATGAAAACTTTTATGAAGCTTTAAGAGATTCATGCAACTATTATTTTTATAGTTTAGCTATTGGAAGAAATCAGAGAACCAATGAAAGTATAGGAGTTAAAATCGAAATAGAAGATATTGTTGATATTTCTAAGAAACTTGGACTAAATGATAAAACTGGGATAGAAATAAATGTTCCTGCTGAAGTATCTGGTGGAGTTCCAGATCCTCAAAGAAAAATTATAACCACTAAATATTTACTAAAACAGTTATTAAACAGAACAATTAGAGAATATATAATGGACAATGTAGAAATATCAGAGGAAGAAATATCTGGGATTATAGAAGAGATAATATCCTGGACTGAGTATGAAGAGCCTATAACAAGGGCAGAAGTGGTACGAAGATTGACTGCCTTTGGAATAGAACCGGAATTGAGATTGCCAGGGGAGAGGGAAGGATTAGCTGATAAAATCAAGTATACCTACTTGAATCAGGCTGGTTGGAATATAGCTGATACACTTAATGTTACCATTGGGCAAGGGCAAAGTGCCTATACCCCTATACAAATGGCTAATTATATAGCAACCATAGCCAATGGTGGTTACCACAATAAAGTAACCTTAATAGATAGTATAAGAGATTACAATAATGATGCCCTACTATATGAGCATCAGGTAGATAATAAGTTAATAGAGCTGAATAATTATGAAAATCTTGAGCATGTAAAAATTGGAATGCAGATGGTCGCTGACGATGGTACTGCCAGAAGAGTATTTGCAAATTTTCCAGTTGATGTTGGAGTAAAAACAGGTACTGCTGAAAGAAGTGGTATTAATCCTGCCACAGGAGACACTTATGATGATTTTGCATGGTTTGTGGGATTTGCACCTTATGATGACCCTGAAATTGCAGTAGCAGCTGTAATCTTCCAAGGGGGATCAGGAGGGTATGCTGCACCTATGGTTAGGGATATTATAGCTCAATACTTTGGATTAAATTCCATAGAAGTACAGAATCCATTACCTATTGAAAACACTTTGATATTTGATTAAGGAATTATATGTCAGCATCCTATAGATTTTTATTATAAAAAAATGTAAAATAGAAGAAGGATTATTATTGGAGGTAATTTATGGTCAGAGACTTAGTTTCAATAAAAGGAGTTGCAGAGGGAATCTATATCGATGTTAAGGGAAATGACATAGGTTCTATTGGTGAGGAATTGGATAAAAAACTAAATAAATCAGCAGAGTTTTTTAAGGGAGCTAAGTGCTTAGATATTAGGGGAGAAGAAATTTCTAAAGAAAATGCACTGGAGATTAAATTACTTCTTAAGTATAAGTATGACCTTATAGTAGATATTCCAGAGTTATTTAGCACACAATCAAAGGCTGCAGAAAAAGAAGTAGATATTCTGGATGCAAAACCCTTTTCTTTTACAGAGGTTGAGGAAGGAATGACTAAGTTTGTCCATGGGACATTAAGATCTGGTCAAGAAATCAGTTTTAATGGAAACATTGTAGTAATTGGAGATGTTAATCCAGGGGCTCTTTTAAGAGCTAAAGGAAATATTGTGGTATTAGGAACATTACGAGGTGTAGCTCAAGCTGGAATTGGAGGTAATACAAATGCTGTAGTTGCAGCATATAGCCTTTTACCAACACAACTAAGAATTTCAGATATTATAGTTAGACCACCTGAGGATGATGTACAGTATAAGTATCCTGAGATTGCTAAAGTAGTTAATAATGAGGTTGTAATAGAACCTTATTTACCAAACAAGTAAAGGGAGGAAGTTGAATGGATAACGAAAAATTAGGCACAGCGATTGTAATAACTTCTGGTAAAGGTGGTGTAGGAAAAACCACAACAAGTGCAAATATTGGAACTGGATTAGCTGCTTTGGGCTATTCTGTAGTTGTTTTAGATGCTGATATAGGTCTTAGAAATCTAGATGTTGTTATGGGCTTAGAGAACAGAATAGTTTATGATATTGTAGATGTTGTAGAAAAAAACTGTAGACTAAAACAAGCTCTTATTAGAGATAAAAGACATGAGAAACTTTACTTACTACCAGCTGCTCAAACAAAAGATAAAACTGCCATAAAACCAGAACAAATGGTAGAATTAATTGGGGATTTAAAGAAGGAATATGATTATATAATCATAGATTCACCTGCGGGTATAGAACAAGGATTCCAATATTCAATAGCTGGTGCTGATAGAGCTATAATAGTTACTACTCCTGAGATTTCTGCTGTAAGAGATGCAGACAGAGTTATAGGAATATTAGAAGCTAATGAGTTAAATGATCCAGAGTTGATCGTCAATCGAATTAGGCCTGATATGGTTAGAAGAGGAGATATGATGAATATAGAAGATATTCTTGATATTCTTGCCATCGACTTAATAGGTGTTGTACCTGATGACGAAAACATTGTTATTTCAACCAATAAAGGTGAGCCTATAGTAACAGAAGACAAGGCATTGTCAGGTAGAGCTTATAGAAATATTGTTAGAAGGATAACTGGAGAAGAAGTTGAATTTATTAATTTAGAAGCAAACGAAGAAAGCAAGTTGACTAAAGTATTTAAACTAATATTTGGTAAGTAAGGGGGTAATGGTTTGGATTTTTTCAAAATGTTTACAAAAAAACAGGAAAAGAGTAAAAATGTTGCTAAGGAAAGACTAAAGCTAGTACTTGTTCATGACAGGTCCGACCTATCTCCAAGATTTTTAGAGATGATCAAGACTGATATTGTGAAGGTTATCTCTCAATATGCTGAAATCGATGAATCTGAGATAGATATTAAGTTGACTAAAATGAAAAAGGATAATAATGGTTCCCCAGTATCAGCATTAGTAGCAAATATACCTATAATGAAAGTTAAAGATAAGAAGTAGGCTTAGCTCTAACATAATGTTAGAGCTTTTCTATGTCTTTTATATAAGTATTTAAATTATTGGTGAATAATGATACTATAAAAACATAGAAAATAATGATTGAAAGGTGAAGATATGATAAATAAATATAAATTGGATAGTATCTTGATGAAGGTTGAAAAACCAGCTAGATACATCGGCATGGAACAAAATGTAATATTAAAGGATTTAGACAGGACAAAAGTAAACTTTGCCTTCTCTTTCCCAGATGTATATGAAGTTGGAATGAGCCATTTAGGTATGCACATTCTTTACAACCTTATTAATGGTAACGAAGATTATGCTTGCGAAAGAGTCTTTGCACCATGGGTTGATATGGAAAATCAATTAAGAGAATCAAAATTACCCCTGTTTACGCTAGAAAGTAAAGAAGAAGTTAAAAAGTTTGATTTTCTAGGCTTTACTCTACAATATGAAATGAGTTACACAAATATTCTAAACATATTAGATTTGTCTCAAATACCTATACATTCAAAGGATAGGGATGAGAGTCACCCCTTGGTTATCGCTGGAGGGCCTTGTGCTTACAATCCTGAGCCTTTATGGGAGTTCATTGATATCTTTGTCATCGGAGAGGGAGAAGAGGTTACACTGGAGCTTATGGACCTGTATAAAGAGCACAAGGAAAGAGGTTATAACAAAGCTCAATTTCTAGAAGAGGCAGCCAGGAATATAAGAGGAGTGTATGTGCCCTTATTTTATGATGTGGATTACAATGAGGATGGAACCATAAAATCAAGAAGAGAATTGATTGAAGGAATACCATCAGTTATAGAAAAAAGAATGATTAGAAATCTTGATACTATGTTCTCTCCAGAGAAGATGTTAGTACCATATATGGAAACAATCCATGATAGGATTTCCATGGAATTATTCAGGGGTTGTACCCATGGATGTAGATTTTGCCAGGCTGGAATGATTTATAGACCAATAAGAGAAAAGTCAGTAGATAGATTATTGGAGTTAGCAGAGAAGCTTGTGGAATCAACTGGTTACGAAAATATATCCTTATCATCCTTAAGCTCATGTGACTATTCGCAACTACATTTACTTATATCATCTCTTATGGATAGATTTGAGGATAAAAAGGTTGGTGTATCTCTTCCATCATTAAGATTAGATTCAGTTAGCATAGACATCTTAAAGGAGATAGAAAAGGTAAGAAAAACCGGCTTAACCTTTGCTCCTGAAGCTGGAAGTCAAAGGTTAAGAGATGTAATCAACAAAGGAGTATCTGAAGATGATCTTGTCAATGCAGTAAGCTATGCTTTCAAGGAAGGATGGTCAAAGATTAAATTGTACTTTATGATTGGTCTTCCAACTGAGACAGATGAAGATGTATTAGGTATAAAGAGGTTGGCTTATCTAGTTAAGGATTTATTTTTCAATAGACCAAAAGAAGAAAAAATTGGTAATTTTTCTGTAACTGCAAGTGCCTCTTGTTTTGTTCCTAAACCCTTTACTCCATTCCAATGGCATGGACAAGATACAATTGAAGAATTTAATCAAAAAATTAAATTGGTTAGAGATGAAATTAAGGATAACAAGGTAAGTTTCAATTATCATGATCCAAAAGTTAGTTACCTAGAAGCCATAGTTGCAAGAGGGGATAGGAAAATCAGCAAGTTACTTTACAAGGCTTGGGAGAATGGATGTAAGTTTGATGGTTGGTCAGAACACTTCAAGTATGAGACCTATTTAAGTACTCTAGCAGAATTGAATTTAGATGGAAGTTTTTATGCCAATAGAAAAAGAACCTTTGATGAAATGCTTCCATGGGATTTTATAAACCCAGGACCGAGTAAAAAGTATCTTATAAATGAGTACACAAAAGCTCTAAAGGGAGAGACAACAAGAGATTGTAGACTTGGGTGCACAGGTTGTGGAATAAAAGATTGTGCAATGTGGGGGGTATTCAATTGATTATAAGAGTTAGATTTACTAAACTGGGATATTTAAAGTATCTTTCTCACTTAGACTTAGTAAGACTTTTCACAAGAAGTTTCTCTAGGAGCAATGTTCCTATAAAATATTCAGAAGGATTTAATCCTCACCCAAGATTTTCAATTGGCAATCCATTATCTTTAGGAATAGAAAGTGAATCAGAATACATGGATGTGGAACTGAATGATGAAATATCTCCCATTGACTTTATGAACAGAATGAATGGAGTTTTACCCAAGGATATTCAAATAATTAACGCAGAATTTATAGATGAAAAGGAATCTTTATCCTCAATAATCAAGTGGTCACATTATGAGATTCACTTATGGATTGACAACGAAGAAAAAAGAATTGGATTCCAAGCTGAGCTAGATAAGTTTCTTCAATTTGAGCAGGTTAAAATATTTAAGAAAAAGAAAAAAAGTAAGAATAAGATACAAACTGAAGTTAACATAGTTCCACTAATAGGGAATGTTATCTTTAAGGGAATAGATGAGGATGGATATGTAGTATTGAATTCACTGTTAAGATCTGGAGAAAGTGGGAATCTAAAACCTATTGAACTGGTAACTGCAATAAATGAGAAAATAGAAGCTGGGATCAACCTGGAGATGACTAGAATAAAAAGATTAGATGCATTTGCTGAAACAGAAGGTAATATTTATAGACCATTATAAGGGGTATCTTATGAATAAAATCTATATTGATTCCAAAGATGGGATTAACAAAATTTCAATAGTCGAGGATGATAGACTAGTCGAGTACTACAAGGAAGATAACAACAAGTCTAAATTATTGGGAAATGTTTATCGAGGTCGAGTGGTAAATGTTTTACAAGGTATGGAAGCTGCTTTTGTTGATATCGGTGTAGGAAGAAATGCATATCTATTTATTAAGGATGCCTTAACTAGGGACCAATTATATTCTAAGGAGAAGTATTCCATAGATGATGTTGTAAAAAAAGGGGATGACATTATCGTTCAGGTCATTAAAGAACCCCTTGAAAATAAAGGACCTAAGATAACAACTCATCTAAGCATACCAGGTAGAAACATGGTTCTGACTCCATACTCTAATAAGGTTAATGTATCTAAGAAGATTAAAGATAGGGATGAAATAACTCGCTTGAGAACCCTAGGATATAAAGTAATGGTAGATAATATGGGTATGATTTTCAGGACGGTTTCAAATAACAGAGCCGATCATATATTAGAATTGGAATATAATAAGCTAGTTGATGTATTTAGAGAGATAGAAGCTGAAAGAAATTTTCTGCCAACACCAAAATTAATATATAGAGAACTTGACTTAATTGATCAGATAATAAGAGATTATTTTAATATTGATACCACTGGAATTATAGTAAATGACAAAGATATATACCAATATATATTGAGGCAAAACAATCTTCTGAAAGTTGATTTTCAGAATAATGTAAAGTATGATAGCAGCTATGATATGGACTATCACATGAACATCCAAATGGATATGAAAGAAGCTCTTTCAAGAAAGGTCTCATTACCTAGTGGAGGTTATATAGTTATTGATGAAACCGAAGCTTTAACAGCCATTGATGTTAACACTGGAAGGTATGTGGGTAATTTAACATTGGAAGATACAATACTTAGAACTAATATCGAAGCAAGTATTGAAATTGCTAGACAGTTAAGACTTAGAGATATTGGCGGAATAATAATCATTGATTTTATCGACATGAAGAAGAAGGAATTTGCTGACATAGTACTTGGCAAATTGGAAAGCGCATTTAGAAGAGATAAGAATAAACCATATGTAGTAGATATAACTAAATTAAGTTTAGTAGAGGTTATTAGAAAGAAGAATAGACCTACTTTGGATAACAAGACAACATTAATTTGTCCTACTTGTAATGGAAGAGGAAGAATCAGGAAAAATGAAGCTTGACATTAGGTCTTTATTTTGTTAAACTATTTTGGTGTAGAGCCGCTCAATATGGGTTTTAAAGCATAGTCACCTAATATTGGCGAGACTAGGTTAGAGGAGGTGCCGTAGATGTACGCAATAATTGAAACAGGCGGAAAGCAATATAAGGTTCAAGAAGGCGATATCGTATATGTTGAAAAACTAAACTTAGAAGAAGGCGAAGTTGTAAGCTTTGAAAAAGTTCTTTTAATGTCAAGTGAAGCTGGTTTAACACCAGGAAAGCCATATGTTGATGGAGCAAAAGTTGAAGGAACAGTTCTTGCTAATGGAAAATCTAAGAAAATTATAGTTTATAAGTATAAAGCTAAGAAAAACATTAGAAACAAGAAAGGTCATCGTCAACCATTCACAAAAGTGCAAATCGATAAAATAATAGGTTAATTATGATAAAGGTTTGTATTTTTAAAGACACAGCAAAACTGATAACAGGGTATGAAATTTCAGGACATGCTGATTATGCCCCTTATGGAAAAGATATAGTTTGTGCAGCAGCATCAGTGTTAGGCTACACAGGTTTGAATTCATTGATGGAAGTAGCTGGTTATAAAAAAGAACAAATTGACTATAAATTTGATGACCATAAAGGATATTTAAGTGTCAGAGTTTCTTTAATTGGAGAGGATGACATGAAAACCTACACTCAAGTGATATTTAAAACATTTGAAGTAGGAATTAAATCTATGATAGAAAGTTACCCTAAATATATTACTTTAGAATATAGGGGAGGTGGAACTAATGTTTAAATTAAACTTGCAATTATTTGCTTCTAAAAAAGGAGTAGGAAGTTCTAAAAACGGTAGAGATAGTCATTCTAAGAGACTAGGTGTTAAAAGAGGAGATGGGCAATTTGTGTTAGCAGGTAATATACTTGTTAGACAAAGAGGTACTAAAATCCATCCAGGAAACAACGTTGGTATCGGTGGCGATGACACTTTGTTTGCCACAGTAGACGGTGTTGTTAAATTTGAAAGAAAAGGTCGCGACAAAAAACAAGTTAGCGTCTATCCTCGTGAAGAATTAGCATAATTAAGAGCTTACCGTCTGGTAAGCTTTAATTTTTTTGGGTAAAAGTAAAAAGAATTATAAGATTAAACACAAATGAGGATGATGATAATGTTTATTGATGTTGCTAAAATTTATGTTAAGGCTGGTAAAGGAGGAAACGGTATAGTTTCCTGGAGAAGAGAGAAATATGAGCCAGCTGGAGGACCATACGGTGGAGATGGGGGTAATGGAGGATCTGTTATTATCCAGGGAGATGAAGGAATTAGAACCCTAATGGATTTTAGGTATAAAAGATCTTATATTGGCCAGAATGGAGAAGATGGAAGAACCAAAAATCAATATGGAAAAGCAGGTACTGATATAATATTGAAACTACCTGTTGGAACTTTGATTAAGGATGAGGAAACCGGGAAAGTAATAGTAGATATAAGAGAACATGGCCAGCAATTTGTTATAGCAAGAGGTGGAAAAGGCGGCAGAGGAAATGCAAAATTTGCCACTGCAACAAGACAAGCTCCAGGTTTTGCTGAAGCTGGTACTAAAGGTCAGGAAAGAAATATTATATTGGAACTTAAACTTCTAGCAGATGTTGGACTTGTGGGATTCCCAAATGTAGGTAAATCAACACTTTTATCCATGATTTCAGCTGCAAAACCTAAAATTGCAAATTATCACTTTACAACCCTTAAACCTAATTTAGGTGTAGTTAGGGTAGCTGAAGAGAAGAGTTTTGTTTTGGCTGATATTCCTGGTCTTATTGAGGGTGCCTCAGAAGGTGCAGGGCTAGGATTAGATTTTCTTAGGCATATTGAAAGAACCAGGGTTCTAGTTCATGTCCTGGATGCATCTGGATCTGAAGGACGTAATCCAATCGAGGACTTCCATAAGATAAATGAAGAGTTATTTCAATACAATGAAAAACTAAGGTCTAAACCCCAATTAATAGTAGCCAATAAAATTGATATACCAGAAGCCCAAGAGTGGGTAGTTAGAATAAAGGAAGAGTTCATACCAGCAGGATATAAGGTGTTTGAAATATCTGCTGCTACTAATCAGGGTATACAAGAGTTAGTATATGGTATATGGGATCTTTTAGAAAATACCGAACTAACCTATGAGACATATGATGAAGAGTATATTGAAGAAATAGAAGTTAAAGCTGAAGAAATAATAGTTAAAAAGGAAGAAGATAAATTCATCGTTGAGGGAGATTATATGGAAAGATTGCTAGCATCAACTTATTTAGATGATGCTGACTCCTTGAGATATTTCCAAGATATGCTTAGAAAGAAAGGCATAATTGACAGGCTTAAGAATCTAGGTATAGAAGAGGGAGAATCTGTATTTATCTGTGATTTTGAGTTTGAATTTTTTGAATAGAGAAAGTAAGGAAGTGAGAAATTGATAACAGGAAAACAAAGAAGTTATTTAAAGAGTCTAGCTAATAATTTAGATCCAATTTTCCAATTGGGTAAAAATGGGTTAACAGAAAACTTTATTAAGCAAGTAGATGATGCTCTTAGAACTCGTGAGTTGGTTAAGATAAATGTTTTAAAGAATAGCATTGAAGATCCAACTGAAATAGCCAATCTACTAGTTAAGGAACTAAATGCAGAGTTTGTACAAAGTATAGGTAGAAAGTTTGTTATCTACAGAGAATCTGAAGATAATAAGACTATACAACTGCCCAGATAATATTATATAAGAAAAAACGTTTAATTTACTAATAAAATGGAGGTCACTATGAGTATAGGTATAATGGGGGGTACTTTTAATCCCATTCATATGGGACATTTAATAGTAAGTGAATACATTAGAGAAGAAATGGACTTAGACTTAATCTGTTTTATTCCAACTGGAAACCCACCACATAAGGTTGGTACTTTTATTCTAGATGGGGTTAAAAGATTTGAACTAGTTAAGATGGCTATTAAAGGCAATAAAAGATTTGTAATTAGTGACATTGAAGTTAATAGAAGAGGATACTCTTATTCCATAGACACTATAAGACACATTATGAACCTATACCCTAAAGATAAGTTATATTTTATTATTGGTAGTGACAAGTTATTTGAACTTCCCACATGGAAAGACGTAGATGAACTTATTAAACTTGTTGAATTTATTGTCTATGACAGAGGGCAGTATATGGAAGAGGAACTAGCTAATCAAATTAGCCTTCTATCACAAGAAGGATATATTATAAATAGGGTCAAGGGACCTAAAATTGATATATCCTCTTCAATTATAAGAGAAAGAATAAAGTGGGATAAATCAATTAAGTATCTTGTACCTACTGAGGTAGAAGAAGTGATATATAAAGAACTTCTATATAAAGAGGTTTAAAATGGATAACATTAATAAACAAGTAAAGAAAGTTTTAAGCGAGAAAAGGTACACTCATACTCTAGGTGTAGTTGAATCTGCCTTAATTCTTGCAAAATACAATAATGTTGATGAAAAGAGTGCGTATATTGCTGCTCTTTTACATGATTATGCAAAACCTCTAAGTTATGAAGATTCTTTGAGAATGATTGATGAATTTGATATAATTGTAAGTGAAGAAACCTTAAATAGTCCAGAAATCATTCATGGACCAATAGCAGCATATTTTGCTAAGGAAAGATTCAAAATATCAGATACAGAGATCCTAAATGCAATAGCATATCATACAACTGGTAGGGAGAATATGTCTGCTTTAGAAAAAATTATATATTTAGCTGATTATATAGAACCTAATAGAAACTTTCCAGGGATTGAAGATATTAGAAAATTAGCTAAAGTCAATATGGACAAGGCGTTATTTACTGCTATGAATAATACAATCAAATATTTGATTGATAGAAATATTCCGATTCATACAGACACAATAAAGGGAAGGAATTACCTTCTCAATATACAAAAATGGAGATAGTAAATGGAAAAAAGCAATAAAAAGATTTTTTTAAGGTATTTTTTAGTATTTATATTAGTATTTGCTTTAGCTTTTATTTTATTAAGTGGCACTTTTAGTAAAGATAATAATTTGACCTTTTTAATGATGGGAATTGATTCCAATAGTTTTAAAGAAAATAGTAGTGTTAGATCTGATACCATAATGCTGATAAATGCAAACAAAAAGAGCGGAGAAATTAGCATAGTTTCAATCCCTAGAGATACTAAAACCAGTATAGAAGGCAGAAAGAATGAAGAGAAAGTAAATCATTCCTTTGCTTATGGGGGACCAGAACTTGCTTTGAGTACTGTATCAAACTTATTAGGATTAGATATAGAATATTATATGGTTGTTGATTATCAAGTAGTCAAAGAATACGTGGATTTAATTGGTGGAATTGACTACTATGTACCTATGGACATGAAGTATTCAGATCCAGTGGCAGATCCACCATTATTAATAGATTTAAAAGAAGGACAACAGATTTTAGATGGGGATAAAACCCTTCAGTATTTAAGGTTTAGAAAAGGTTATAAGGATGCTGACCTGGGAAGAATAAACGCTCAACAGGAGTTTTTAAAAGAATTGATATCTCAAAGTATATCAATCAAGAATATATTTAAGGTTCCAGGAATGATATCAATATATTCCAATAATGTAACTACAAATATTCCAATGTCAAAATTTATCCAATATGGATTGTCAGCATTTAAATATGATTTGAGTATGTTGAGAAATGAGACTTTACCCGGTTCGCCAAAGACAATAGGTGGAGTTTCATACTTTATTCATTCAGAAGAAGACATGGAAATTCTTATTAAAGAGATTTTTAAGGATTATTAATTAAGGGAGGATGGTAAGGGAATGGTAGAATTAAAGAAAAAGTTAGAAATTATTGAAAAAGCTATTGATGACAAAAAAGGATTTAATATTGAAACCCTTGAAGTAGGAAAGTTAACATCAATTGCAGATTATTTTGTTATAGCAAGTGGTAATTCTTCAAGTCAAGTTGTATCAATTGCTGATGAAGTAGAGGAAAAAATGGAATTAGCTGGATATGAGGCAATTAATACTAAAGAAGGTTATAAAAGCGCACGATGGATTATATTGGATTATGAAGATGTTATAGTCCATGTTTTTCATAGAGATGATAGAGAGTACTATAATCTGGAAAGATTATGGTCAGAGTTTGAAAAAAATAAAGAAAAAGGAGAGTAAATATGAGTCTAAATTACATTAGTACAGAAAAAGCACCAGGAGCTGTAGGTCCTTACTCACAAGGAATTACATTTGGAGATTTTGTTTACACATCAGGGCAACTGCCAATAGACCCTACTACTGGGGTTTTAGTAAGTGATATTCAAGAAGCAACAAAGGTGGCTCTTAATAATGTTAAGGCTGTTCTTGAAGCAGGTGGAGCAGGGTTAGATACAGTAATTAAAGTAACGGTATTTGTTAAGAACATGGATGACTTTTCGAAAATTAATGAGATTTACTCAACTTATTTTACTGACCATAAGCCTGCTAGAAGTTTAGTTGAAGTGGCTAGATTACCTAAAGATGGAGTTATAGAGATCGAAGCTATAGCACACAAGAAGTAAATTATATACATGATAAATAAAGAATAACACCACGTTTGTGGTGTTATTTTGATGTATAAGGAACTCTATAGATTTCTCTTCTTTTCTTCCTGCGTTTCTTTCTCTTTGATAAGGCGTAAGTTCTTATTAAGAAGTAAAGAGCAAAGACAAACAGGTACCACTTGCTTAAAATTTGATTATGAAGAAGCTTAGTAGTGTCTATTCCTATATCTGAAGTAGCTATAATATTTCCACCGGCGATTATTTTTTCATCTAGAATAAACTCTACCTCTCCAATAATTTGACCTTTATCAATGGGTGCTTCAAGATTATCATAAACATTAATTCTTCTTTCAATCTTATTTAGTGATGAGTCATTCAAGGGGAATGTTATAGTCCTATCTAAAACTCCACCAACAAATGGAATCTCAGCATTATTGATGCTAATATTATCAATAAATTCATTTGAATGTGCAATCAATCTACTATCAAAATTATCGAATCCATAATTTAGTAATTTGTGGGTATCAGAATAAACAGAATTTCCTTCTGCTTTTAAAACTACCGCTACGAGTTTCTGGCTCTTTTCCTGTGCAAAGGAGGCTAGACAATTCATAGCTTGTGATGTGTAACCAGTTTTTACTCCTGATGCTTGGGTGTATCTAATGTCGACTAGTCTTCCATCTATATCAATTTTTTCACTGCTAAATAATAGCTTATTTGTTACTTTAAAATATCTGGTTTCAGATTTCTTGTTTGTGGGAGGTATTTCATAAGTAACTGTATTTACTATTTTTTGGATAGTCTCATTACTCATTGCATATCTGGCTATTAGGGCTAGATCATATGCTGTTGAAACATGTCTATCATCATGCAGTCCATTTGGATTTACATAATTAGTATTCATGGCTCCTAGTTCTTTTGCCTTTGAATTCATAAGTTTAACAAATTCTTCTATAGAACCAGAAGTATGTTTTGCTATTGCAAGTGCTGCGTCATTAGCAGATGGAAGCATTAAAGCATATAAGAGCTGTTCTAGTGTTAATACTTCACCTGGTTCTAAAGCAATGTGACTACCCTTTGTAAGACTAACCACTTCCTGATCTACTGTAACCAAATCTGAAAGATCACCATTCTCAAGAGCAAGTATTGCAGTCATCATCTTTGTAGTACTAGCTGGATACAGCATTTTATTCTCATTTTTACCGTATAGAATCTGACCAGTATCAAAATCAATTAAGACCGCACCGTCCCCGTTTAATTGAAGTGTATCTGCATATGTATTACTTGTACCAAAAAATAAACTTATCATTAATACTATTAGTATTATTCTTTTCAATCCTCAACACCCACCTTATTTAGTCTTATCTTTTTAGCTAAAACTATTATACCAGAATATTTATATATTTTTAAGATTATTGAAAGAAAAAGAAGGAATTTTAGTCTTTCGGTTGTATAATAATATAATAGAATACTTTAGGGGGGACAGCATTGATGGGATTCTTTACAAAAAAAGAGCAGATAACTATATTGGGTATAATTTTTATAATATTAGTTGTATTTGGAGTGAAGGCATTTACTAAGGACAAAGTAGTTGAGCCAGTTGTATCAGATATTCATGGACTGATTATAAATGAAAATTTAGTGGATGAGGATGAAGCACCATCTGAGCTAATTATACATGTAAGTGGAGAAGTACATAATCCTGGCATATATAGAATGTACCAAGGAGATAGAGTTATTGACGCAGTAAAAAAAGCTGGTGGATTTACATCGAATGCATACCAGGATGGGCTAAATCTAGCAAAGAAGGTTTATGATGAAGAGAAAATCGTTGTACCACTTATAGGTGTAGATCAAAACAGTTCAAGCGAGTTTTCAAATAGTCAAATATCTGGTAAGATAAACATAAACACTTGCACTAAAGAACAACTAGAGGAGTTACCAGGAATTGGTGAAGTTATTGCAAATCGAATAATTGAATATCGAAAAGCAACTAGATTTTCAAATATTGAAGATATCCTCAATGTATCCGGCATTGGTGATGCGAAATTTGAGGGTATAAAGGATTTAATTTCAGTGAATTAGGAGGTTATTATGGTTGATAGATTGACACAATTAACAAAAAGTTCGGGGTGAGCGGCTAAAATCGGTCCTGATATACTGGCACAGGTCTTGTGCCATTTACCCAAAATCGAAGATGATAATTTATTAGTTGGTATTGATACATCAGATGATGCAGCTGTTTATAAAATAAATGATGAATTAGCTCTTATTCAAACCTTAGATTTTTTTACTCCCATAGTTGATGACCCATATACTTTTGGTCAGATTGCAGCAGCAAATTCATTAAGTGATATTTACGCCATGGGTGGAGAACCTAAGTTAGCTATGAATATAGTGTGCTTTCCAGATTGTTTAGACCCAAGTGTATTAACTGAAATACTAAAAGGTGGTTGGGACAAAGTAAATGAATCAGGAGCTATACTAGTCGGTGGGCATACTGTATCTGATGATGAACCTAAGTACGGTTTATCAGTATCAGGTTTTATTCATCCAAATAAGGTTCTAGCAAATAATACTTGTAAGGATGGGGATGTATTAATTTTAACTAAACCCTTAGGCTTAGGGATAATAAATACTGCCATAAAAGGTGATCTAGCAAGTGTAGAAGCATATAATAAAGCAGTAGAAGTTATGAAAACTTTAAATAAGTTTGGTAAGATTGCAATTGATCAAGCAGATATAGTTAATGCAGCAACTGATATCACAGGATTTGGACTTCTTGGTCATGCTCTTGAGATGGCAGAAGGAAGTAAGGTATCAATAACAATTGAGAGTTCAAAAGTACCATACATTAAAGAAGCAGAGGAATATGCAAAAATGGGACTTATACCTGCAGGGGCATATAATAATAGGAAACACATAGGTGATAAAGTTACAATAAGAGAAGGAATTCCAGATTATCTACTAGATATTCTTTATGATCCACAGACTTCGGGCGGGCTTTTAATTTCACTCCCAGAGGAAGAATCCATAAAAGTCATGGAGGCGCTTAAGAATTCCAAATTAGATTGTGGTATTGTTGGATATGTTACTTCTTTTAAAGACAATCATTTAATAGTAAAGTAAAAGGGTGATGAAATGGATAAGAATTTATTTAAACTTCTACCAAAAGTGGACGATATATTAGCAAAAGAAAAAATTAAAGAATTAGAGGAATTTATCCCTTATAGCATAATAATTGAATGTATAAGGGAAGAAATTGATAATTTAAGGAAACGAGTTAAAGACTTAGAAAAAGATGAGGTTATACATGAGATTGATAAACTAGAGAATAGAATTATCAAATTAGCTCATGGTAAGGATAGATATAAACTCAGAAATGTTGTAAATGCTACTGGAATAGTAATTCATACCAATCTTGGCAGATCTTTAATTAATGAGGAAGTATTTGATAATATTAAAACTGTATCAACTAGATATTCCAATTTAGAGTATGACTTAGAAAGTGGTAGTAGAGGTTCCAGATATTCACATCTTGAAGATGTTGTTGCCAATGTTGTTGGTGGCGAAGCAGCCTTAGTTGTAAACAACAATGCTGCTGCTGTTCTTTTGACCTTAAGTACTATTGCCAAGGGAAAAGAGGTAATTGTATCAAGGGGAGAGCTTATAGAGATTGGAGGAGCATTTAGGGTTCCTGAGGTAATGGAGCAAAGCGGAGCAATATTAAAGGAAGTTGGAACTACAAACAAGACTCACTTAAGAGATTATGAAGATAATATAAGTGAAATGACCGGAGCATTTCTTAAGGTTCACACATCAAATTACAGAATACTAGGATTTACATCTGGAGTTGAGATTGATGAACTTTCATCTCTTAAAAGTAAGTATGATATACCAGTGATAGAGGATTTGGGAAGCGGTGTCCTTGTGGACTTATCAAAGTATGGTATAACTTACGAACCAACAGTTTCTCAATCACTAAGTAAGGGAGCAGACATAGTAACATTTAGTGGGGATAAACTACTGGGAGGACCTCAGGCAGGTATAATTGTAGGTAAGAGAGAATGGATTGAAAAAATGAAAAAGAATCCGCTGACTAGAGCATTCAGAGTTGATAAATTCACCATATCAGCATTAGAAGCAACTTTAAAGTATTATTTGGATGAAAAAACTGCAGTGCAGAAAATACCTACATTGAGGATGTTAACCCAGAGTATGGATAGTTTACAGGAGAAGGCAACTCAGCTAGCAAATCTCCTTGCTGATTTTTCAGATAAACTTGAAATTGAAATAGAGGATGGATATTCAGAAGTGGGTGGTGGTTCACTTCCACTGGAGAAACTTAAAACATTTTGTGTAACTGTAAATCCAAAGGATAATAAACTAGTAGAGTTTGAAAAAAAATTAAGAGAATATGAGACTCCTGTTATAGTTAGAATTTATAAGGAAAAGATATATATTGATGTTAGGACCTTATTAGATGGAGATGGAGTAATAATTAAGGAAGCTATTAAGAAGGCTATAGAATATGAGGTGTAATAGATGAAGCATTTAATTGTTGGGACTGCTGGACACATTGACCATGGCAAGACGACATTAATAAGAGCCCTGACAGGGAGAAATACAGATAGACTAAAAGAAGAACAAGAAAGAGGTATATCCATTGAGTTAGGATTTACTTACTTTGACTTGCCTAATGGGCAAAGAACTGGAATTATTGATGTGCCAGGACATGAAAAATTTATTAGAAATATGCTTGCAGGGGTTAGTGGGATTGACATTGTTCTCTTAGTAGTTGCAGCTGATGAAGGCATCATGCCCCAAACCTTGGAACACTTAGCAATCCTAGATATGGTTGGAGTTAAAAATGGTTTTATCGTCCTTACAAAAGCGGATATGGTGGAAAATGAGTGGTTAGAAATGGTAAAGGAAGAAGTGATAGAGGAAGTTAAGGGAACATTTCTTGAAAATTCTCCTGTAATACCTGTCTCATCTGTAACTAAAGAAGGAATAGAGGATGTTATCTTACTAATACAAGATATATCAGATAAACTTGAAGATAAGAATATCAACGATATGCCAAGATTACCAATAGATAGAGTTTTTTCTATTTCAGGTTTTGGCACAGTGGTCACTGGAACGCTATTAGCTGGTAAGCTATCAGTTGGTGATGAAGTAGAGGTCTTTCCTCAAGAAATAAAGGCAAGGATTAGATCACTTCAAGTACATGATCAAGATGCTAAAGAGGCTTTTGGTGGTCAAAGAGTAGCAATAAATCTTGCTGGTATAAAAAAGAGCGACATTAGAAGAGGAAGTGTTGTAGCACCAGTTAATTCTATGCAAGATACAATGATGATTGATGCTAAGGTTAAGCTATTGAGATCATTGGATAGACCAATAGAAAACAGAACAAGACTTAAACTTTATTTAGGAACTGAAGAAGTTCTATGCAGAATAATTCTATTAGATCGTGATACTTTAGAACCTGGAGATGAGGCTTATGTCCAGTTAAGGCTTGAAGATAAAACAGTGGCAAAAATGAACGATAGGTTTATTCTAAGGTTTTATTCACCAATGTTTACAATTGGTGGAGGAGAAGTGCTTGATCCTAATCCCTCAAAAAGGAAACGTTTTGATGATGATGCACTTGAGGAACTGGTTATTAAAGATGAGGGTGATTTAACAGATGTAATTGAGCATATTATTTTGGATAAAGGGGATAAATTTCTATCAACAAAAGAACTTTCAATGACCTCATCAACCCACGAAGATTTATTCTTAGAAAGCGTAATTAGATTATCAGAAGAAGGGAAGGTAAAGCTATTTAAGTTAAGCAAAGATGCCTATCCTGTTCATATTGAAAAGCTGGAGGATTTAAAATCTAAATTGATAGATGAGCTTTCAAAATACCACCATAAGTACCCATTGAGAATTGGTTATTCTAAGGAAGAGATAAGAAGCAAATTATTTTTAAATGCAAAGCCTAAACTTGCAGAAGAAATCATCATTTATTTCCTTGGGACTGGTATAATAAAGCAAAGCAAGGACCTTTTAGCACTACCTGACTTCCAGGTTGAATTATCCAAAGATGATGCAGAAATAAAAAAAACTATTATTGACTCATTTGTAAAATCAGAATTTAATCCACCCAAGAGAGAGGATTTATTATCTCTAGTTATGGGTAAGAATAAAGAAATTGAAGAAGTGTTTATGTTTCTACTGGGAAGCGGAGAAATAGTTAAATTAAGTGATGATCTATATTTATTAGAGTCATTGATTGAAGAGTCAAAAGATACTCTTATAAAGTATATTAAAGAAAATGGAAGTATTACAGTTGGAGAATTTAGAGATCAATTAAATGCTAATAGAAAGGTTTCCATTGGTTTATTAGAGTACTTTGATGGAATTAAATTAACTAAGAGGGATGGAGAAAAAAGAGTTTTAGTCTAGCTAGAAAGAGGTGAGGGTATGAGTGGTAGGATATTAATAGTAGACACTGATAAATCCTTTGTAAAAGGACTACGTTATAGTCTGGAACAAGATGATTATAGAATGGATATTCTTAATGAAGGATCAAGTGTTATCGATCATATCCAAAAAAAACAATATGAAATGATATTATTGGAGCTTGATCTACCAGATGTAAATGCACTTACTCTTTGTCAAAACATTAGAAGCATCTCATCTGTTCCTATAATATTTATTACAAGTATTAACGAAGATATCAAGAAGATTCTAGCACTGGAATATGGAGCTGATGATTATTTAGTAAAACCATTTAATATATTGGAATTAAAGGCAAGAATTAAGGCGGTTATTAGAAGAGTAAATAATAGGGTAGCTGATATTGATAATACAATTATTGAGATTAAAGACATTAAAATAAATACTGTTGGAAGAAAAGTAACTAGGAAAGATAAGCATATATCTCTAACTGGCAAGGAATTTGATCTATTGTACGTTTTAGCATCCAGCCCAGGAAGAGTTTATACAAGGGAAGAATTATTGGAGAGAGTTTGGGGATATGCCTACTATGGAGACTTAAGAACTGTAGATGTCCACATTAGAAGAATCAGAGAAAAAATTGAGAAAGACCCTAAAGTAGCAGAGTATATTATCACTAAATGGGGTGTTGGGTACTTTTTTAAGGAAAAATAGTATTGAATTATCCTCTAGTTTCATGTATAATTGCTTTTGTACCCATGGGGGTAGAGGAGTTCTGGTGGGCTCTCTGGTCTTCAAAACCAGTGCGAGGGGTTAGGAGCCTCTTGGGTGAGTTCGATTCTCACATACTCCCGCCATAAAAAAAAAGCACCTAAGTAGGTGCTTTTTTAATGCTACGAGGTGCTTAACCAATAATTAACGAAATCAATCAGTTCACTCAAATTTTCAGGAGGGACGTTTCCTTGAATAGTATTGTTATTTCCTCCACCTTTTACACTTATTTTACTTGATAGGTCCTTATATAACTTTAAAAGGTCAATTTCTAAATCTCTTGATTTACTAATTATAAATTGGTTTCCCTTATCTGAAGTCAGTGTAAAAATTGTTACTAAATTACTATTGTTATTACAAATATATGAATTAAGAAGACCTATGTCCTTAAAACTTTCATTTATAAAGTTTTCTCTAATTATATTGAAGTTATTTATTGAATATCCATTGGATAAAAGTATTGAAGATCGAAATAGCATTAAATCGTTTTTTATAGACACAATTTCTTTTTCTAAACTTATCTTTTCTTGATATATTTTTTCGAACTTACTTAAAACATCAGTATCTTTAGATGATAACATATTTGCCATGGTCTTAATATAGTCACTTTTCCAAGTATAGTCATTTATAGCTCTATTCCCACATAAGAATTCTATCCTAATATTACCTTTATATTTCTCCCATTTTCTTATTTTAATCAAACCTATTTCACCAGTGTAACTAACATGAGTACCTCCACAGGGAGAATAGTCAAATCCTTCAATTTCAATAATTCGGATATCTTCATTTACAGTAGGAGGTTTTCTAACTGGGATTAGATGGACATTATCATTTGTTACAAAATATGATTTAACTTTAAAATTCGATTGAATAATCTTATTGCACATTTGTTCTACTTTTTTAATTTCATCAATGGAAATTTCATCTAAGGTTATATCAATTGTGACATATTCTTCACCAAGGTGAAATCCAACTGTCTCTGCATTATATAAATTGTAGAATACTCCAGACAAAAGGTGTTGACCTGTGTGTTGTTGCATCAAATCAAATCTTACTGTTGAATCAATTTTTAATTTTACCTTTAGCTGAGAGATATTTTTCTCTAAAACATGAATTATTTTATTACCCTCTTCATATGTATCCAATACTTTAATACCATCAATAGTACCCTTGTCTCCAGGTTGGCCTCCAGACATGTTAGGATAGAAGATGGTCCTGTTTAATTTTACGTAAAACTTATTGTCTTTAATCTTCTTTTCTTCAACCAATGCATCAATTTCATAAAGATAAGGATTTTCCCAATAAATCTTCTTGGTCATAATAACACCACCTAAATTAGTAATTTTACTCATTTTACATCTATAAAATATATATTTATGCTATAATTGTATTATAAAAATATTATATACTAGAAACAATAAAATATAAAGTCAGCAGGAGATATTACATGAAAAGACCTATGCTTTTATTATCCATATTTTTAGTAATGGGTATACTAATTTCTTATTACTTTAGAATAACAGATACAGCCTTGTTTATACTAGCTTTAGTTGGATTGTTTTGGGGTCTTGTATCATTATCACTCAATAATGATATTTGGGGGAGTATACTGGTTCTAGTTTTAGTTTTGGGAATATTTGTCGGGAACAATGCTACAGCAAGTAAATTAGGTAGTTATTATGACCAGGAGGCAGATTTCACAGGTACCGTTGTATCTTCGAAAATCCACGAAGACAAATCAACTTTTCATCTTAATCTAAGTCTTGTAAATGGAAAGGCTATAAGAGAAAAGATTGTAGTTAACATTTATGAAAACATAAATTTAGACCTTGGTGATGTTGTAAGGTTTAATACAAAATTAAGGGAACCTAATGTAAATACTAATCCCTATTTATTTAATTATAAGAAGCACTTACTGACAAATAAGATTCATTATATTGCTACCATAAAAGAAAGTAGTATTACTAAGATTGGGGTATCAAGTAATCTAACTTATAGAATCATAAGCAATGTGAGACTTTATATTGAGAACAGATTTGATGAATTCTTAGATCCACAAAATAGTTCAATGTTAAAAGGTATAATACTTGGTGGAGGATCCTATCTAGAAGAGGATGAATACGCCAAGTATAGGGACTTAGGCTTAGCACATATTCTTGCAGTTTCAGGATTACATATGGGAATTATAAGCGGGGCTTTATTATTTTTATTTTCAAGACTGGGGATAAAGCGGGTTTTCTCTGTACCTTTAGTCATCATTTTATTAGTTATTTATAGTTATTTAATAGGTTTTCCTCCTTCTACTACCAGGGCTCTGTTGATGTTTTCTCTTATCTACATAGGGAAATTAATATTTAGGCCAATCGATTTTCTTAACATTATTTTTGCATCCATGTTTATCACTCTATTGATTAATCCTATGTGGATCCACTCAACAGGATACTTATTATCTTATGGGGCAATAACTTCTATAGGTGTATTTGGTAACAAGGTAAAGGAAATCTTTTATCCTTATAACAATAAAATTATCAGTGGTCTCTCAACCACAATTGCAGTTAGCATTGGAATATTACCAATTCAAGTCTATAATTTTAACGCATTTCCAATATACTCTTTCATATCCAATATATTGATTATACCAGTAGTAACAGTTAATGTTATACTTGGGTTTTTGTTTGTAATTTTTAAGCCCTTACATTATATACTAAATATTACTCTAAATGTTCAATCATACTTAGTTGAAGTCTTCAACTTACTACCTTATAAAACTTTAAGTGTTGGTGTATTTTCTGCCATGGATATATTGTTGTACTTTATTATAATAGTGGTTTGGTACCATCTTAATGGATTTATTGGTATTAAGGACCATTTAAAGAAAGCTATAATGTATTCCTTGATATTTTTGGCATTTCTTGGAGCTTTATCTTATGAAAAAGATGATAGTTATAAGATTCACTTTATTGACGTTGGGCAAGGGGATTCAACCTTAATTCAAGGAGAACATAGCATCTTAATTGATGGAGGAGGTTCATTGTTTGGAAGTTTTGATGTTGGTAAAAATATAACCTTGCCATATTTAGAAAAACATGGTGTTAACTATCTTGATTTGGTAATACTTACACACAATCATGAAGACCACTACAAGGGCTTGATACCAGTATTGGAAAAACTAAGTATAGGGGCTATGATTGTAAATAGAACAAGCTTAAATGATGATATCATGAAAGTTATTAACGAAAAAAAGATACCCTTTATTGTTGGCCATAGGGATATTGACATAAACTATGAAAACATTAATCTAGATTTTTTATGGCCATATTACAAAGAAAATTATAGAATAAATGAAAACAACAATTCATTGGTTTCAAAGGTAAGTATATATGATAAAACCTTACTATTCACTGGTGATATAGAAAAAGAAGCAGAAGAGAAACTAATAAAGGATAGATTGAACAAAGTAGATTTCTTAAAGGTTGCTCATCATGGAAGTTCCACTTCCAGCACTAAAGCATTTATACAAATAGTGTCACCAAAATTCAGTATTATATCCGTGGGAAGGAACAACAACTTTGGACATCCTAACTATAAAACAATAAATACACTAAAATCTGAGAACTCTAAAATATATAGAACTGATGAGATGGGAAGAATATTAGTTAGTCTGGATAAAGATTCATTTGACATATCTGCATACATTGGTCCTTTATATAAG
This sequence comes from uncultured Tissierellaceae bacterium, assembly GCA_964575895.1. Lineage (GTDB taxonomy): Bacteria > Bacillota > Clostridia > Tissierellales > Tissierellaceae > Gudongella. Next base: position 58,031 of record CAZNTE010000001.1, read on the forward strand.
GAAGACTTATTAAATGCCCTATTGGGGAAATTGAATTTGATTATCTACTATTGTATATTTATCTTGTTTTCATATATAATCACCTTGATATATAGAAGAATGGAGGAATCTTCTCATGAATTACATAGAATTCATTAAGCAACTTAGAAAAGAAAATATTGAACCCTCTTATATTTTTCAGGGGGATGAGAAGTACCTTATGGACAAAGCGTTGGATGAATTGATTAAGACCTTATTATCAGTTGATCTTCAGTCCATTAATTTATCGAATTTAGATGGTAAGGTTAATGATTTTGGGGACTTAATTGCTAGCTGCGAAACACTACCATTTTTATCAAATAAAAGAGTTATAATACTAAAAAACCCAGGAATTCTATTTGACAAAGAAACTAATAGTGATGCTCCAATAAAATTCATTGAAAATCTAGGAGACCACCAGGTGTTAATTGTATTTGACTCCAATAATGACATTAAAAAGAATACAAAATTATATAAAGGATTTTCAAAGAATAATCGAAATGTAAGTTTTGATAAATTAAAGGGAAATGACTTAAGCAATTGGGTTGGGAAAAAAATCAATTCACTGAACAAAACAATAACCCCTGCAGATATAAATTATCTCATACAGCAAAGTAGCTACTTAAGTAGGAATATTACAACTACCTTATATGATCTTGATAATGAGATAAAAAAACTAGTTAATTACTCAAAGGATGATAGAATAACAAAAGAGCTGATTGATAACGTATTGGTAAAGACATTGGATAAGAGCATATTTGACCTACTTGCAGTAATTAGCAGAAAAGATGCTGACAAGGCAATAGCATTGTTTGATGACATATATATGATGAATGAGCCCATACCAAAGATTCTCTTTATGATAAGCAGGCAATTTAGACTACTTCTTGGATATAATGTGTATAAAAACAGGGGTTATGGACCAAGTGAAATTCAAGCTAAACTAGGGATTAAACCTTACGAGTTTACAAAAGTATCTACTCAAGGGGGCGGATTTTCAGAAAGGGATTTGGAAGAAATCTTAGAGAAAATCCTTGAAACTGATAGAATTTTAAAAACTAGACAGACAGATGATAAGCTAATAATGGAAATATTGCTGGTTAATCTGTGTACTAGAAAATAGGTATTGTATAGATTTACACATTTCTGGTATTATTTTACTATAAAATATTTGGGAGAAATCTGTATGGGGTTTGTTGCAGCTAAGTGTACACAGTGTGGTGCAAATATCAAGGTGGATGAATCAAAGGATTCAGGTATATGTAGTCATTGCAATACTGTGTTTGTAATGGAGAAAGTAATTAACAATTACAACTCAATTGTTAATAATAATCACAACAATAGAGGGGCAACCATAGTTGGCGATAATGAACTCAATAAATTACTTGATGCTGCTAAAGGATTTGAAAGATTAGGTCAAATTGAGAATGCCTATAAAACCTACATGAGAATAGCCCAAGAATATCCTCAGAAATTTGACGGTTGGTGGGGACTAGTATCATGTAAGCTTTCCTTAAGTGTTGAAAAAAATAAATCTTTAAGTCTCTGGGAAATGGCGACTACATTTAATTTTGAAGAAATAGCTAGTGAATATGAAAAGAATCTTAATAATTACATTTTAGCTGCAAGAAAATTAGCAACTCCTGATCAGTTAAAGATGATTGATGATAAAATGATTGAATACAAAAATGATATAGATCAAATACTATTGAAAAAATTTGAGGAAGCAAGTATTAAAATCAGAAATTCATATAAGAGTATAGATGACTTATATGATGAAATGATAAAAACATCTGTTGGTTACGTTGGCAGGAATGAAAAGAAGGTAAGGGAATATTTTTTTGAGATAAGACCAGATAAAAAGAAAAGAGTTGTCTATCTATCAAAGATTAATGAAGCACATCATGAATACAGTCAATATAATCACAAGGATAGTATTGAAAATAGAACTGAAATCTTAGGTTTAAGCAATAATAATGAGCTTCTGTTAAATGATAAAGTAAGTCAGTACAAAATTGAATATAGCCGTAATAAAGGTAAAAAAGGTAATTTATATAATGCGTTTGCAATGTACAAAGGGAGTATACATTTATCAAAAAGTTAAATATCAGAAACTTTTCAAATTGTTGATAAAGCAGAGGAAGAACTCATACTTTGGGTAGATAATGATCTTGTTAAATTCAGAACATTAATTTTATCATCGGTACCTATGAGTAGGATGGACATGAAAGGGTCCTGTTATGTGGCTACCTGTGTATATGGAACTTACGACTGTCCTCAGCTTTGGGTACTTAGAAGGTATAGGGATAGTATTCTAGCCTCATCATGGCATGGAAGATTGTTTATAAAGGTATATTATACTCTTAGTCCACAGGTCATAAAATTATTTGGAAATTCAAATTGGTTTAATAGATTAATGAAAGAAAAGCTTGATAGAATGGTGAATGATTTACATAATCAGGGTATAGAAAATACTCCTTATGAAGATAGGCCCTGGTAAACTCAGTTATAAATCAATAAAAGCATAAAAAAAGAACTTCGGTTATCCGAAGTTCTTATTACATAGCTTTATTAAGAGCCTTTGTAAGTCTACTTACCTTTCTTGAAGCTGCGTTCATATGAATTACATTCTTGTACGCTGCTCTTTTAAGTTTCTTATCAATGATCTTTAACAATGCTCTTGCCTCTTCAACTTCACCTTTAGCTACAGCACTATCAAATTTCTTAATATATGTCTTAATTTCTGATTTATTACTCTTATTTAAGGCTGTTCTCTTTTGTGTTACTAAAATTCTTTTCTTAGCTGATTTAATATTTGCCACAATTTCACCTCCTCTAATCTAACAAAGGATATTGTACCATGCTGACTTTTAAAATGCAAGAAAAATATGAGTTATAATCCCATAATTTAGTAGCTTTTATACAGCATCATTCCATTATTCTTACTAATTTTTTACTTGAAATCAAAATGACTAAACAATAGTTTCCATTGATTTAAGTGATTATAATGATATAATATTCCTATAAAAAGAATACACCAATTTATACAACTAATCAATTGTTTTCATAGATTTAAGGAGGAAGTTAAATGTCAGAAGAGAAGAAGAATAAGAACGAAGCTATGGAGTGGGTTAAAAGTATTGTATTTGCCATAGCAATAGCTTTAATTATAAAGACATTTGTATTCAACACAACATATGTCCTTGGGAATTCAATGTATCCAACACTCCATGAGAAGGATAGATTGTTTGCCTTAAAAATACCCTTGTATTTCAAGGGGCCAGATAGAGGAGATGTGATTGTACTTGAAGCACCTGATAGCCCATCAAAAGATTATATAAAGAGAGTAATTGGAATTGAGGGAGATAAAGTTGAAATCATCGATGGCAAGGTGTATGTTAACAATGAAATCATTCAAGAAGACTACCTAGTTGGAGAACCGTATACCCATACCTACATTGAAAGTACATGGATAGTGGAAGAAGATAAAGTGTTTGTACTTGGGGATAATAGAGAAGAAGGAGCTAGTAAAGATAGTAGGTATTTTGGTACCATAGATATGAACACAATCAAAGGAGTAACAGAATTTAGATACTATCCAATTGATGCTAGATTTGGTAAAATAGAGTAGCCTCTCTTAATGAGAGGCTTATAATTAATATTGGGGAGGAAGTATATGCGTATTAAGCAAGAGAATATAAGAAATTTTTCAATAATTGCACATATAGATCATGGAAAGTCAACACTGGCTGATAGATTAATTGAAATGACAGGAATGTTAACTTCTAGAGAGATGCAGGCTCAAGTTCTAGATAAAATGGATTTGGAAAGAGAACGAGGGATAACAATTAAATTAAAGGCCGTAAGATTGGTGTATAAGGCGAAAAATGGTGAAGAGTACATATTTAATTTGATAGATACTCCAGGTCATGTGGATTTCAACTATGAGGTTTCTAGATCCTTGGCAGCTTGTGAAGGAGCTATTTTAGTAGTTGATGCAACCCAAGGGGTCGAAGCACAGACTTTAGCAAATGTATATTTAGCAATTGAACAAGATCTAGAGATACTACCAGTAATCAACAAGATTGATCTTCCCAGTGCAAGAGCAGAGGAAGTTATAAAAGAAATTGAAGATATAATTGGAATAGAAGCAGAAAGTGCACCTTTAATATCAGCAAAGGATGGATTAAATGTTGAAGCAGTTCTTGAACAAATTGTAGAAATGGTACCAGCTCCAATAGGAGATCCAAATGCTCCACTAAAAGCTTTGATATTTGACTCATACTACGATAGTTACAAGGGAGTAACATGTTACATAAGAGTATTTGAAGGACAAATCAAAGCTGGCATGATGGTAAAAATGATGTCTACAGGAAATAGTTTTGAAGTTACTGAGGTAGGAATCAATACTTCTAAACATATTCCCATGGACTACCTGTCAGCAGGTGAAGTAGGATATGTAACTGCTAGTATTAAAAATGTTAAAGAAGCAAGAGTAGGGGATACAATAACTGACACCCAAAAGCCAACAGCAGAGCCCCTTCCTGGGTATAAGAAGGTCATTCCTATGGTTTACTGTGGAATATATCCTGCCGAAGGTGAAGATTTTGGAACTGTCAGAGATGCTTTGGAAAAACTACAGGTTAATGATGCAGCCCTTGTATTTGAACCTGAAACATCTGTTGCCCTTGGGTTTGGATTTAGATGTGGATTCTTGGGATTACTTCATATGGAGATAATCCAAGAGAGATTAGAAAGGGAGTTTGACTTGAACATTATCACCACAGCACCCAGTGTTATATATAAGGTAAAAAAGACAGATGGTGAATTTTTGGAGATTCAAAATCCTTCAAACTTGCCACCAACAACAGAAATTGCTTATATGGAAGAACCCATTGTTAAGGCGAATATTATGACTCCTACTGATTATGTTGGGACTATCATGGAGCTTTGTCAAAATAAAAGAGGTACCTTCATAAATATGGAATATCTTGAGGAAAAGAGAGTAGTCTTACACTATGATCTACCCCTAAATGAAGTTATATATGACTTCTTCGATGCCCTAAAATCCAAGACAAAAGGCTATGCATCCTTTGATTATGAGTTAAAGGGATACAAACAGAGTGAATTAGTAAAGATGGATATTCTAATAAATGCAGAGTTGGTGGATGCTTTTTCATTAATAGTACATGAAGAAAAAGCATATGAGAGAGGAAGAAATATAGCAGAGAGACTGGTAGATGTAATCCCTAGACATCAATTTGCTGTTCCTATTCAAGCGGCAATTGGAACTAAAATTATTGCCAGAGAGACTATTAGAGCACTTAGAAAGGATGTATTAGCTAAGTGCTATGGTGGAGATATCTCACGAAAAAGAAAACTATTAGAAAAGCAAAAAGAGGGTAAAAAGAGGATGAGACAAATTGGTTCAGTAGAAGTACCTCAAGAAGCTTTCTTAACTGTATTAAAATATGACGAAAAGTAAAGTGCACACACAGTGTGCATTTTTATTTGGAGGGATCTTATGGAAAAGTTAGGATTATACATTCATATTCCGTTTTGCGAAAAAAAATGTTACTACTGTGATTTCACATCTATAACAGGAGATAGTGAAATTATTAAAAGATATATTGAATCACTTTTAAAGGAAATAAAAAGTTATAAGAAGTACTCAGACCTATATGAAATAGATACTATCTTTATTGGTGGAGGTACACCTTCAGCTATAGATGGAGATTTCATATCAGAAATATTAAAGACTATAAAAGATATATTTAAATTAGATAATGACTGTGAAATATCAATTGAGGTTAATCCTGGAACAATAAATCCGGACAAAGCACTTATATACAAAAAGGCAGGAATAAATAGAATTAGTCTTGGAATTCAATCAATGAATGATAAGGAACTTTCACTTTTAGGAAGAATTCATAAAAGTAAAGAAGTCGTGGATAGCATAAAGATGATAAAGCAAGCAGGTATCAATAACATTAATGGAGACTTGATGTTTGGCTTGCCCTACCAGAACACAGAATCATTTGTTGATAATTTGAAAGAACTAATAAAACTTGATTTAACCCACATATCCATGTATGGACTAATTATAGAAGAAGGAACATTAATGAATTATTGGTATAGAAAAGGTCTGATCAATTTACCAGATGAGGATGAGGAGAGAAGGATGTATCATCTTGGAAGAAGGATACTTTCTGAAAATTGCTTTAATCAATACGAAATTTCCAATTTTTCGATTGATGGATATGAGTGTAGACATAATATTGGATATTGGAAGTTAAAACCCTATTTAGGATTTGGACTATCAGCCCACTCGAATATTGATAAGAAAAGGTATTGGAACCATAAGAGCTTTAAGGAATACTTCAAGGCATTGGATGAGAATAAGCTTCCAATAGCAGGATACGAAGACATAGATAGAAACTTAGAAATAGGAGAGTATATGATACTAGGTCTAAGAATGACATCAGGAGTGAACAAGACTGAGTTCATAAATAAATTTAATGTAGACATCTATTCTCTATTTTCTAAACAAATACAAAAAAACATAAATAAGGGATTATTAGTTGATAATATTGAGTCCATATGCTTAACAGAAAAAGGACTAGATTTAAGCAATCAAGTTGAGATAGATTTTCTTTTATAAAGCTCAAAAGGTATTGACAAATACACTTGAGGGTGTTAATTTATATATAGGATTAGCACTCGAAAGGATAGAGTGCTAACAATCATCCAAAAGATAAAGAGGTGATATTATGTTGGATGAGAGAAAATTAAGAGTCTTATACGCTATTATTGACAGCTATGTATCATCTGCTGAACCTATAGGTTCAAGGACAATTTCAAAGTACTATGATTTAGGAGTTAGCCCAGCAACTATTAGAAATGAAATGAGTGACTTAGAAGATTTAGGCTTTCTAAACAAAACCCATTCATCATCTGGTAGAGTTCCTTCAGATAAAGCATATAGATTATATGTGGACAAGATGATAAACATGGAACAGAAGGTTGATAAGAGAAGAAAACAAGAGATTAAGTCAATTCTTGAAAAAGAACACAGAGAATTGGACCAGCTGGTTCAAAATTCAGCAAAGTTACTTTCACAGATAACCAGTTACACAGCTCTTGCTCTATCTCCACAAATAAAAGAGACTAAGATTAAGCACATTCAATTAGTCCCAATAGAAAAGTCTCAAATACTATTAATCATCGTAAATGAGACAGGATTGGTTAAAAATACTGTTTTAAAGTTGGAGAAAGCCATTCCAGATGATCAGCTACTAGCATTAACTAATATGCTTAATATTAAACTTAAGAATAAAGCTATTTCAGAAATTGAAAAGGGAGCTTTAAGTGAAGTTTTCACTGAGTTTTATCAATACAAGTCTGAGATTGAAAAGATTCTTCCAGTTATAAATAAATCTGTAGAAAGCATCGAAAGTGTTGATCTATATGCTGATGGGATAACCAAGCTTCTTAGTTTTCCAGAATACAAGGATATTGACAAGGTTAGAACAATAATTTCATTTATAGAAGATAAGAACGAATTAATCCAGCTGATGGTTGATGATACTCTTGCCCAAGATATCAGTATAAAAATAGGGAATGAAAACTATTATGCTCCCATCAAAGATTGCAGTATAATAACTGCAACCTATAAGCTTGATGGAGAGACAATAGGGAAAATAGGTATCTTAGGACCGACAAGAATGGATTATATAAGCCTAGCAAAAACTTTAAAAATCTTCTCGGAAAATATCTCTGAGATTATTAATAATTATAACGTAACTAAGTAAGAGGTGATAGTTAATATGACAAATGATGAAGGGCTAAAAAAAGAAGACACAGAAGGTACACTAAATAATGAAGAGGAGGAAGATCCTATTCTAAAGTTTAAGAAGGATTTAGAGAATAAGGAGAATGAGATTATGGATCTTAGCAATAAGATTGCAAGGCTGCAAGCTGATTTTGTAAATTACAAAAGAAGAGCTGAAAAAGACAAGGAGCAGTCAATTGGGTATGGAATAGAATCTATCTCAATGAATTTATTGCCAATAATCGATAATTTTCAAAGAGCACTAGAAGCCCATGAAGACAAGGAAGATGGATTCTATATTGGAATAAAAATGATTGAAAGACAACTTGTTCAACTTCTTGAAGATAATCAAGTATTTGAAATTCCATCAGTAGGAGAAATATTTGATCCTAATTTTCATAATGCAGTATCTATGATAGAAAGCGAAGAAGAATCAGGTATTATAATTGAAGTTCTACAAAAAGGATATAAATTCAAAGAAAAAGTAATTAGACCATCAATGGTCATAGTATCTAAATAGCATAGGAGGAATATAATATGAGTAAAATAATAGGAATTGACTTAGGAACAACCAACTCAGCAGTGGCTGTAATGGAGGGTGGAGAAGCAATAATAATCCCTAATGTGGAAGGAAATAGAACTACACCTTCAATTGTAGCCTTCACTAAAGATGGAGAAAGACTAGTTGGGGAAACAGCTAAGAGACAAGCCATCACTAACCCTGAAAGAACAGTAAGTTCAATTAAAAGACATATGGGTAGTGATCATAAAACATCAATTGATGGAAAGAACTATAGTCCTGAAGAAATTTCAGCGATGATTTTACAAAAAATCAAGGCAGATGCTGAAAGTTATCTTGGAGAAACAGTTACTGATGCTGTTATAACAGTACCAGCATATTTTACAGACTCTCAGAGACAAGCAACAAAGGATGCAGGTAAAATTGCCGGCTTAAATGTAAAGAGAATTATCAACGAACCAACTGCAGCTGCATTGGCATATGGTCTAGATAAAGAACATGGACAACACAAGATTATGGTATTTGACCTTGGTGGTGGAACATTTGACGTATCAATCCTGGAATTAGGTGATGGAGTATTTGAAGTATTAGCAACTAGAGGAAATAATCACCTTGGTGGAGATGACTTTGATGAAAGATTGATCAAATATATTGGAGATCAGTTTAAAAAGGAAAATGGAGTTGACATAACAGCTGATAAAATGGCATTGCAAAGACTAAAAGAAGCAGCAGAAAAGGCAAAAAAAGAGTTATCAACAACAAAATCTACAAATATCAACCTTCCATTTATAACTGCAACTGCTTCAGGACCACTTCACTTGAATATGGATATAACAAGAGCTAAATTTGATGAATTAACATCTGATTTGGTGGACTTAACAATAGAACCAGTTAAACTTGCTTTAAAAGATGCCGGCTTAAGCGCTTCAGATATTGAAAAGGTATTATTGGTAGGAGGTTCCACAAGAATACCTTCAGTTCAGGACGCAGTTAAGAAGTTAATTGGAAGAGATCCTCAAAAGGATATTAATCCTGATGAAAGTGTAGCAATTGGTGCTGCAATTCAAGGTGGAGTTTTAAGTGGAGAGGTTAAGGACTTACTATTACTTGATGTTACTCCCCTATCACTTGGAATTGAAACTCTTGGAGGAGTTACTACAAAACTAATTGAAAGAAATACCACTATTCCAACTAAGAAGTCACAAGTATTTACTACAGCATCTGATAGTCAGACTTCAGTAGACATTCATGTTCTGCAAGGAGAAAGACAAATGGCAAATGATAATGTTACCCTTGGAAGATTTCAATTAACTGGGATACCACCAGCACCTAGAGGAATACCTCAAATTGAAGTAACCTTTGATATTGATGCAAATGGTATTGTTAATGTAAGTGCAAAAGATCTTGGAACGGGAAAAGAACAAAAAATAACTATCACTGCTTCCACAAAGTTGTCAGAAGATGAAATAAATCAAAAAGTCAAGGAAGCTGAAAGATTTGCTGAAGAAGATAAAATGAAAAAAGATAAAATTGAGATTAGAAATAATGGAGATTCAATAGTTTACCAAACTGAGAAGACACTTAAGGATCTTGAAGGGAAGATAAGTGATTCTGAAAAAGAAAAAGTAAATGAAAAATTAGATGCTCTTAAGAAATCACTGGAAGGTGATGATGTTGAAGATATTAAAGTAAAAACCGAAGAACTAACCCATGTATTCCATGAGATCTCTCAGAAACTATATGAGACAACTCAAGGACAGCAAGGTTCAAGTGAAGAAGCAGCAAATAAGGATGAAGACGTTGTAGATGCTGATTACGAAGTAGTAGACGAAGACTAATTTGTTACTTAAAGCTAAATCATTTTGATTTAGCTTTGACTTATGAAATTTTATGGAAGTTGGTGTAGGTGAGTGAGAGATTACTATGAAATATTAGAGGTGTCAAAAGATGCCAGTCAAGATGACATAAAAAAAGCATATAGAAGATTGGCTAAGAAGTATCATCCTGATCTTAATCCAAATAATGAAGAAGCTGAGCAAAATTTCAAGGAAGTAAATTCTGCTTACGAGATCCTTAGTGATGAGGATAAAAGATCTCGTTATGATAGATTTGGACATGCAGGAGTAGACCCTCAAGCTGGTAGTGGAAGCTATGGAGGTTTTGGAGATATATTTGATGATATCTTTGATATTTTTGGAGGGGGCTTTGGCAGGTCATCTTCTCAGGCTAGGAGAAATGGTCCCATGAAGGGGACTGATATAAAGCATGGATTGACCTTGGAATTTAAGGAAGCAGTTTTTGGAGTTGAAAAAGAAGTACAAGTTAGAAGGTATGAGACTTGTAGCACCTGTGAAGGAACAGGAGCTAAACCGGGCAGTCATAAACATACATGTAGTAAATGTAATGGGACTGGGGAAGTAAGATATGCACAACAAACACCTTTTGGTCAATTTGTTCAGGTTGGGGTTTGTGATCAATGTGGTGGTAGTGGTGAAGTAATCGAAGAAAAATGTGAGACTTGTAAAGGGACTAAAAAAGAATTAAAGACTAAAAAAATAAAAGTAAAGGTTCCAGCAGGAGTAGACAATGAATCAATAATCTCTGTTAGAGGAGAAGGAAATAGTGGCGAAAATGCAGGTCCTCCTGGAGACTTATACATTTATATAAGTGTAAAGAATGATCCAATATTCCAAAGACAGGGAAATAATTTATTCGTGAGAGTACCAATAACCTATACCCAAGCAACTCTTGGTGGAGAGATTGATGTTCCAACCCTAGAAGGATTTGAGTCCTTCAGTATTCCAGAAGGGACACCTTCTCATACGAGATTTAAGTTAAGGAATTTAGGTGTTCCCAATGTAAGGGGAATAGGCAGAGGAGATCTATATTTTACGGTTGAAGTAATAATACCTAAGGATTTAAATGATAAGCAAAGGGAAATCTTGTTAAACTTTTCAAGTGAAATGGGAGAAAAGTATAAAAAAGCCCATAAAAAGAGCTTTTTTGAAAAAGTTAAAGATAAATTTCAATGATTTGTACACCATAGGAGTTGATTTTCTTATGGTGTATTTATTTTCTATTTTCTAGCAAAATCATTGGTATTAATGTATAATATCTTAAGAATAATATTTTGGGGTGATCATATGAATTGGGTAGAACTGTTGGTAAAAATAAAACCAGAAAACGAAGATATCGTCACTGACATATTATATACACTTGGTGCAAATGGTTTAACTATTGAAGATAAAAGAGATATTGATGCACTAAAAAGAAATAAAACGGATTGGGATTTTATTGAAGAAGATGTAATCAATATTAATTTTGAAGGAGTTATTCTAAAAGCTTATTTTTCTGAAGAAGATGACATAGAGGGGATTATTGAAAAAGCCAAGATTCAAATAGAAGGTATGAATCTTGGAGAAATAGTTACTAAAGATATAGATGAAAGTGATTGGGCTGAAAATTGGAAGCAACATTATAAGACAAGTAGATTGGGAAGTAGTATAATAATCAAACCATCCTGGGAGGATTATGAGCCCCTATCAGGGGATGTGATAATACAATTGGATCCAGGCATGGCCTTTGGTACAGGAACTCATGAAACTACAATGATGTGTGCTGAGGCTTTGGAAGAGTATATAAAGCCTAATTCATCTGTATTTGACATTGGATGCGGAAGTGGAATACTGAGTATTATTGCAGCAAAACTTGGTGCAAATTATACAATGGGAACAGATTTAGATCCCATGTGTATTAGAGTATCTAGAGAAAATGCTAAAATAAATAAGGTAGAGAACAAAGTTGAATTTCTACATGGAAATTTATTGGACATGACAGATAAAAGAGCTGATATAATAGTTGCAAATATTATTGCTGAAGTTATTATAGGCCTTATACCTTCATTGAGGAATCACTTAAATGAGAATGGAATATTTATTTCTTCAGGTATTATTGAAGAAAAAATACATCTTGTGGAAAATGCTTTAGTAGAAAATGGATATACTATTGTTGAAGTAAATAAGAAAAATGGCTGGGCAGCCATTGTTTCAAAATAGGTGATATAATGCATAGGTTTTTTGTAAGTGATGAAAACATACAAGATAATGAGATAAGGATAGTTGGAACGGATGTTAATCATATCAAGAATGTGTTAAGATTATCAATTGATGATAATATAGAAACAATAGGGAGTAAATATAATTATATATGCTCCATTGAAATAATTAACAAAGATGAAGTAGTACTAAGAGTAATTGAAGTTAAAAAGAAGATGAACGAATCGCCCATAAGGATCAACCTCTATCAAGGATTACCCAAATCAGCAAAGATGGAGATGATAATTCAAAAATGTACAGAGGTTGGTGTTTTTAGTTTTCATCCTGTTTCAACCAATAGATCAGTTGTTAAGATTAATGATTTAAAAAAAGAAGAAAAAAAGATCTCCCGATGGCAATCCATTGCTGAAGAAGCTGCAAAACAATCTAAGAGGGATATTATACCTAAGGTGGAGAACATATTAAGTTTTAATGAAATGCTTAAACTTTTAGCAGATAAATTAGTGGTAGTTCCCTATGAAGGTGAAAAGGATACATTTATAAAAGATTTAGGTAAATTTATAAATAAAGATAATGAAATTAACATTGTAATAGGTCCAGAGGGCGGATTTGAAGACTATGAGATAGAGAAATTAGGTAGCATAGGTTCTCATATAATTTCACTTGGACCGAGAATATTGAGAACTGAAACAGCAGGAATAGTGACTGCTTCGATTTTACTATATGAATATGGAGATTTAGGAGTGATTAAATGAAGAGGGTAGCATTCCATACTTTAGGATGCAAAGTAAACCAGTATGAAACTGAAGCTATGGAAGAATTATTTCAAAAGAGTGGATATAATATTGTTGATGAAAATGAACAGGCTGATGTTTATGTAATAAACACTTGTACTGTCACAAACCTTTCAGATAGAAAGTCCAGGCAATTCATCAGAAAATCAAAAAAAATAAATGATGACTCACTAATTGCTGTAGTGGGTTGCTATTCTCAGGTTTCTCCTGAAGAAGTGGAAAAAATTCATGGTGTGGACGTTATTATAGGGACCAGTGAAAGAAATAAAATAGTGGAATTATGTGAAAAAGCAAGAGACTCCAAAGAAATAATTAACATAGTTAGGTCCATAAAAACCTACAAGGAATTTGAGAAGATCAATATTGATGAAATAAAATCTAAAACAAGAGCATTCTTAAAAATACAAGATGGATGCAATCAGTTTTGTAGCTATTGTATTATACCTTATGCAAGAGGACCCATTAGAAGCAGAGAATATGAGAATATTGAAAAAGAAGCTTATAAATTAGCTAAAGCTGGCTTTAAAGAAATAGTTCTTACTGGTATCCATGTGGCATCATATGGTAAGGACTTAAAGAAAGAAAGCTTAAGAGAAGTTATTGAGAAAATAAGTAAAATAGAAGGACTTGAAAGAATTAGATTAAGTTCAGTAGAACCTAATTTAATTGATGATGAATTTATGGAAACTATAACTAATAGTAATAATGTATGTGATCATTTCCATCTTTCTCTTCAAAGTGGTTCTGATTCCGTTCTTAAAAGGATGAACAGGAAGTATTCAACTAGGGAGTTTCTTGAAAAAGTAGAAATTATAAGAAAATATATGCCAGATGCAGGAATAACCACTGACATCATAGTTGGATTCCCAGGGGAAACTGATATTGAATTTAAGGAAACTCTTAACTTTGTTAAGAAAGTTGGGTTTTCTAGGATCCATGTATTTAAATACTCTCCAAGAAAAGGAACACCCGCTGCAATTATGGAAAATCAAATACACGGAGATATTAAATCTAAGAGAAGTGAAAAACTTATAAAACTTGGAGATGAACTAACACTTGAGTTTAATTCAAGATTTAAAGATAGGTCTCTTCCAGTACTATTTGAGGAGAAGACAAAAAGAAAAAATAATACCTATGAAGGCTATACCACCAATTATATTAGAGTTGAAGCTCCTTCCCCAAATAACTTAATTGGTGAGATAATAGATACAAAACTTAAAGATGTTGAAAACATAAACATAAAGGGAGAAATACTATAGGAGGTGATTTTTTGGATTGTCTATTTTGTAGTATTGTAGAAAAGGTCATACCTTCAAATATAATTTATGAAGATGATCTAGTTTTATCATTCACAGACATAAACCCGCAAGCACCAGTTCATTTTTTAGTTATACCCAAAAAACATGTTAAGTCCTTGGAAGAAGTTAAAGAAGATGACTTAGTATTAATATCTCACATATTTAGTTTAATCCCTAAACTAGCAAAACAGCAGGGAGTTGAAGGTGGATACAGAGTTATTAATAATTGTGGTAGAAATGGGGGGCAAACAGTAGATCATTTACATTTTCATGTTTTAGGAAATCGCGAAATGTTATGGCCACCCGGTTAAAAGTAGTTGAAATAATATTTAATTTAATGTATAATAATTTAGTGTGCAAGTCATGCAGTATTTGTAACACTCTTGTAGTTGAGAGGGGAGGGAAGGATCGATGACAGAAATCAAAGTTGGTGAAAACGAATCTCTTGATAATGCTCTTAAAAGATTTAAAAGATCATGTGCAAGGTCAGGAGTTATAGGGGAAGTAAGAAAAAGAGAACATTACGAAAAACCAAGTGTAAAGCGTAAGAAAAAATCTGAAGCAGCTAGAAGAAAGAAGCATTCTAAGTTTTAATAAGAAGGTGAATTAATGTCCCTTAAAGATAAACTCATGGAAGATTTGAAATTTTCTATGAAAAACAAAGAAACTATAAGAAAAAATACTGTTACTATGGTAAGAGCTGCCATTAAGCAAAGAGAAGTTGATGAAAGAATTGAGCTTAACGATGAGCAGATTCTTGAAATCATAGCTAAACAGCTTAAAGAGAAAAAAATGGCAATTGAGGAATTCAATAAAGGTTCGCGCCAAGACTTAGTTCAATTGACAGAAAATGAAATAGAAATACTATTGGAGTACCTACCTAAACAACTTACTGAAGAAGAAGTTGAGAAAGTAGTCAAAGAGACTATTGATGAAGTAGGAGCAACATCCATGAAAGATATAGGTCTTATTATGAAGAATGTGATGCCAAAAGTAAAAGGTGTTGCAGATGGTAACATGGTTAATAAGGCGATAAAAAAGATATTAAATTAAACCTGGGATTTTCCCAGGTTTTTTGCTTGTTAAAAATAAGACTGGGTATATAATATAAGTAGTACTTAAAGGGAGGTGTCATAATGAAGTTTAAGAAAATTATTGTAATTTTATTGTTTATCCTATTAATAGGTCAGGCATCTTATGCAGATGACCCTGGTAAAGCATATGTTGTTCCAATTAAAGGAGAAATCAATAGGGCAACACACAATTATTTAAGGGATATACTAAATGACTTAAACAATCAAAAGGTAGAGGCTATAATATTTGAGATAGACACATACGGTGGATTGGTAGATGAAGCTATCAAGATGAAAGACCTGATTATTGGAACCAATATTCCAACTATAGCCTATGTTAATAATAAAGCTGCATCTGCTGGAGTATTGATTACAATTGCCAGCGAACATGTTGTTATGAGTAACAATGCCACAATAGGTTCAGCAGAAACTATTCCTAATACTGAAAAGGTCCTCTCAATGTGGAGAGGTGTCCTAAGAGATACTGCCCAGTTCAGAGGAAGGGATGCTTTACTAATTGAGTCCATGGCAGATTCTGATATTTCCATAGACGGTGTAATTGAATCTGGAAAACTTCTAAATCTAACTGCACAAGAGGCGTATGATTTGGAACTGGCAGACCTATTGTCTGATGATTATGCTGAAATGTTGAATCACTTTGGTTATGAGTCCTCTGATATTGTTGTTAAAGAGGAAGGATTACAGGTCAAGTTGGCAAAATATATTTCTAATACTACAATTAGCACTATGTTACTGACATTGGGATTTGTAGGATTAGTAGTTGAGATTCTAACACCTGGATTCGGAGTAGGAGGAACCATTTCTATAATGGGATTTGGCCTTTACTTTGGAGGAAATATACTAGCGGGAAATTCTAATTGGACCTCACTAGTCCTCTTCGTAGTGGGTTTAGGACTTCTAATAATAGAAGGAATAGTCCCAGGGTTTGGATTGCCTGGAATTGGGGGCTTGATATTTGTCCTAACTGGTACAGTGCTAGCCATGCAGGATCTACCCACAGCATTTTTGTCTTTAAGTATAGCCATAATCATAACTGCCCTTGCAACCACAATAATGATTAAGATGGGGTATAAAAGCAAGCTCTTGTCCAAAGTAGTACTTAGTAACCGATTGGATGGTCATAAAGGTTATTTGAGTACTAATACTATGGATTATATGATGGATAAAGAAGGAGAAACATTAACTGAACTTCGACCAGCTGGTTTTATGACAATAGATAATGAGAAATACGATGTTCTAGCGGAATCAGGCTATATTCCCAAGAACACAAGGGTAAGAGTAGTTAAGGTTGAAGGATCAAAAATATTTGTAAGGAGGATTTAAGATGGATTTAATTTTCACCCTAGCAATTGCATTAGCAATAATCATTTTAGTAATGTTATTCTTTACTTTTGTCCCTGTGGGACTTTGGGTAACAGCATTCTTCTCAGGTGTAAAGGTTAAGATCACTACCCTGATTGGTATGAGACTAAGAAGAGTAGTCCCAAGTAGAATAGTTAATCCAATGATCAAGGCTACAAAAGCAGGTCTTGACATTAATATTGATGAACTTGAAGCACATTATTTAGCAGGTGGTAATGTAAACACACTTGTTGATGCATTGATTGCAGCCCAAAGAGCAAATATTCCTTTGGTGTTTGAAAGAGCAGCAGCAATAGACCTAGCAGGTAGAAATGTTCTAGAAGCTGTTCAAGTAAGTGTTAATCCAAAAGTAATTGAAACCCCTCAAATAGCTGCCGTAGCAAAGGATGGTATTGAGGTAGTAGCAAGAGCAAGAGTAACTGTTAGAGCTAACATCGAAAGATTAGTCGGTGGAGCTGGTGAAGAAACCATAATTGCCAGAGTTGGTGAAGGTATCGTAACCACAGTTGGTAGTTCAGAGTCACACAAAAATGTACTAGAAAATCCAGATAGTATTTCTAAGACAGTTTTAGGTAAGGGTTTAGATTCAGGGACAGCATTTGAAATATTATCTATCGATATTGCTGATGTGGATGTAGGTAGGAATATTGGTGCAAAACTTCAAATGGAACAAGCTGAAGCAGACAAGAAGATAGCACAAGCAAAAGCAGAGGAAAGACGAGCAATGGCTGTTGCTAAAGAACAAGAGATGATAGCAGAAGTACAAGCAATGCGTGCCAAGTTAGTTGAAGCAGAAGCACAAGTACCACTTGCATTAGCTGAAGCTTTAAAAGCGGGTAATTTAGGCGTAATGGATTATTACAATATGAAGAATGTATTAGCGGACACAGATATGAGATCTTCAATTTCAAAGATTGCTGAAGATGATAAGAAACAACTATAGGATGTGATTAAATGGATAGCCCTATAATAATACTGATCTTTTGGATAGTAGTAAATATTATAATCAAGAATTCAAAGGATAAGAAGAAGGCTGAACAAAGAAGGCAAAGGGCTCAAAATACTCCACCCCCTAAACAACAAAGTGATTACTCCAAAAGAGTTGAAAAACAATCACCTAAAAAGGATTTTAGAAAGACAATAGATGAATATAGACAACAATTGGAAAAAGAATTATTAGGTGAACAAGCTAAAAAGAAACCAGAAACTCAAAGCCAAATCAAACAAGCTCCAAAACCAGATGTTAAGGATAAGAAAACCATCTGGGGAGATGAAATTTTCAAACCAACTGAAGATGAACCTATTAAAGTTGAAGTTATTGGCCAAGAGAATAGGAATGGGAAGAAAGTTAGCCTTATTAATATAAAAAATGATGTTGTGAAGGGAATAATTTATTCTGAAGTTCTTGATAAGCCAAAAAGTTTAAGACATTAACTGAATGTGTATAACCTAGGTACTATTAGTATCTAGGTTATTTATTTTATAGAAAAGAGCCCTATTCTATGGTATGATTTACTTATAGATTGCAGAAATTTAGGGAGGTTAAGACTTGGTTTACAATATTGAAGAAAGAATTGTAGAAGTTAATAGTTCAACAGTTTTGAAAGAAATAGTGGGAAATCTTGATAATAATTTGGAATTCATTAAATCAAACCTTGAAATAGATATTTCTATTCAGGATAATTCTATTAGATTATATGGATACTCAGACAAAATTGATATGGCTCAAAAACTATTTGAGAACTTAATCTCCATGGTGAAGCAACAGAATAAATTAGATATTCAAGATATTGCCTATGCCATAGATATTATTAAGAAAGGAAAACACGATAATTTAAAAAGTTTACTTAATGATGTCGTTTGTATAAGTGCATCAGGAAAAAGTATTAAGCCTAAGACATTTGGTCAAAAGAGATATATTGATTCCTTGAGAAAACATGATATAGTATTTGGCATTGGACCAGCAGGAACAGGGAAGACTTACCTAGCCATGGCAATGGCAGTTCAAGCTTTTAAAAATAAGGAAGTAAATAGAATAATTCTTACTAGACCAGCAGTAGAGGCCGGAGAAAGTCTTGGATTCTTACCGGGGGATCTTCAAGAGAAAGTGGACCCCTACTTAAGACCAATATATGATGCTTTATTTGATATACTGGGAGCTGATTCATATCTTAAGTATTTTGAGAAGGGACTCATAGAGGTAGCTCCACTGGCTTACATGCGAGGCAGGACTCTAGATTCAGCCTACGTAATACTAGATGAAGCTCAGAATACTACCAATGAACAGATGAAAATGTTTTTAACTAGGTTGGGGTTTGGATCTAGGGTTGCGGTAACAGGAGATATCACTCAAATTGACTTAGCAAAGGGTAAGCAATCTGGTTTAAAAACAGTAATGAAGATCTTAAAAGATGTTGATGGTATAGAATTTGTTCACCTAACAAGTGCTGACATTGTTAGGCACCCTCTTGTACAAAGGATTATAAATGCATACGAAAAATATGAGAGTGATAAGGAAGACTAAATTGAGGATGTGACATAATGATTGAGGGAATTAGGGGTTGGATTAATAGCATTAAGAATACTATTGGAATAAAGGGAGCTATTAACTCCTTAGTTTTCATGATTATTGTATTGATATTTAGTATAATTTTCACTGATAATGCTCCCATTAGATTTGTAGAAGGTCAAACTGCTAAAGAAGATATAAGGGCACTACAGGAGACTGAGGACACAAGAGCAACCCAAGAGAGAATAGAAGCAATTGTTTCAGAGATTGATCCTGTTTACAGGGTATCACCAACTATTGGAATTATTGCAAAAGATAAAGTAACAGATTATTTTAGTCTAATTAGGGATGTAAAGTTTAACAATCAGACTAGTTTAGATGATAAGGTTGATACACTATTAAAAGAAGCATCTATTATATTGGAGGAAGAACCTACAAGGGCAATTTTATCACTTGAATTTAGAGATATTAATTACTTGGAATCAATAATTGTGGATATTACTAATCAATTACTTTCACAAGGTATAAAGGATGAAGACTTAGAATTGATAATTACAAGCCTGGATGAAAGCGTAGCTACACTTAATCTTGAAGAAGTTAGCCATAATTTAGTTGTGTCAATTCTTAAGGAAGTTATTCAAGAAAATGAATTTATTGATATTATTGCAACTGAAAGAAGGATAAACGAGGCAAAAGAAGCAGTGCCAAAAACTATAATCCTTCCAGGAGATGTTGTAATTAGAGAAGGAGAATCATTTACTGAGTATAAGATAGAACTTCTCAATGCAACAGGGGTTTTTGAAGAGTCTACTGCGAGATTTTTATGGTATTATGTAGGTCTTTCAATTATACTAACGGGATCATTTATACTATTATTTGCATACTTATTTAAATTTAACAAACAGACATTTAAAGGAAATAGAATTTATTTATTGTATTCCATACTATTAATAGGAATTGTATTAAATTACGTGGTTAGTATATTTTCAATATACTTGATGCCCTTATCCTTATCTGGAATTTTAATATCAATGCTATTTAATCCTCTTGTTGGAATATTATCTTCTGTTTTTTTAGTTACGACACTACTATTGATTACAAGTATGCCTTTAGGACTTGGAATAATAGGTTTACTGGGAATGTCTATAGTATTCTTCTATTTAGAATCTACACATCAGAGAATTCAACTTTTATTGAAAGGCCTTTATATTGGGGTAGTTAAGGCAGTACTTACACTAAGCCTAATAGGCTTTGGGGCATCTATTTCAATAGATATTGTAGTTGATTCACTGCTATTAGTATC
The DNA here is from genome assembly GCA_964575895.1 of uncultured Tissierellaceae bacterium. Lineage (GTDB taxonomy): Bacteria > Bacillota > Clostridia > Tissierellales > Tissierellaceae > Gudongella. The sequence goes on from CAZNTE010000001.1 coordinate 78,815, forward strand.
CTCGGGAGTTATATCAGGTATAATATCCCTTGGATCTTTACCTATTTGGGAGAATTTGTTTAAGATTCTAACACCATTAAAACTTATGGAATTAAGCAATCCTAATGAACCATTACTAAAGAGATTACAGCTAGAAGCACCAGGTACCTACCAACACAGTTTAATGGTTGGGAATTTATCTGAAGCTGCAGCTGAGAAAATAGGTGCAAACGCATTATTGGCTAAAGTAGCTTCATATTATCATGATATTGGAAAATTAAAGAGACCTATATATTTCAAAGAAAATCAAATGAACATGGAAAATCCTCATGATAGCTTAGAAACACTTCAAAGTTTGGAAGTGATAATTTCACATCGAGAGGATGGAATTAAACTTGGTAGAGAGTACAAATTGCATAATGATATTATAGATATTGTAGATCAGCATCACGGGACTACTCTAATGACTTATTTTTTCCATCAGGCAACTAAGAAAGGGATAGAACTGCCTGAATCTAAGTTTAGATATCAGGGAGTTAAACCTCAGACTAAAGAGGCTGCAATAGTTATGTTATCAGATTCAGTTGAAGCTGCAGTAAGAAGTATAAAAGATATTGATGAGGATAAGATATACGCTATGGTAACTAATATTATTAAAGGTAAGGTTGATGATGGACAGTTGGATGAGTCAAATATAACATTGAATGAGCTTAAGGTCATAAGGGAAGAGTATATTAATGTACTTAAGAGAATATATCATGGCAGAATTGAGTATCCTAAATTAGAAAGAAATTAGGTGATATTGTGAATATTTATTTTGATGATAGACAAGATTCTATTGAAATATCCGGAGAATTGGAAGGATTATTGGAATCTGTCATAAAAGAATGCCTAAGGGTAGAAGGATTAGATGAAGATTACGAAGTTAGTGTTTCTTTTGTTACAGATGATGAGATACAGGGCTTAAACAGAGACTTTAGAGGAGTGGATAAGGTTACTGATGTTTTATCCTTTCCTGTTGATGATGAATTCGATGTTGGAGATAAGCTCCTTGGAGATATAATAATTTCAACTAATAGAGCTAAAGAACAGGCAGAAGATTATGGGCATGAATTTATTAGGGAAATGGCTTATTTGACTGCTCATAGTATGTTTCATTTAATGGGTTATGATCATATGGATGATGAAGGAAAATCAGATATGAGAAGTAAAGAGAAAATGGTTATGAAAAATCTAAATATATTCAAATAGTCAGGAGGTGCTTTATGAAGGTTAAAGAGTTTATTGATAGTTTTAATTTCGCTGTATCTGGTATCCTAACTGCTATGAAATCAGAGAAAAGCTTGAGACTCCACTACATAGCTGCAATAGTGGTAATATTAGGAAGCACCTTTTTTAATCTATCCAGAATGGAATTTATGATTCTCTTATTTGCTGTTGTACTTGTAGTAGTTTTGGAAATGATAAATACAGCTATTGAGAAGACTGTCGATATGATAACCAAGGAGTATCATCCTCTGGCTAGAGTTATAAAGGATGTTTCTGCAGGAGCAGTATTAATTGCTTCCTTTAATGCAGTAATAGTAGGATACTTACTATTCTTTGAAAGGCTTAATCCATATAAGGAGCTAGTACTTGTAAAAATTAAGAACTCTCCTATACATCTAACATTTATAGCATTAATTCTAGTTGTTCTTTTTACAATTGGTTTAAAATCAGTGTTTTATAAAGGGAAGGGAACCCATTTTCAAGGAGGAACAGTTAGCGGTCACTCTGCTGTTGCCTTCTGCATTGCAACAATTATTGGAGTACTAACGGAGAATCTCCTAATAATAACAATGGCCTTTGGATTAGCCTTTCTAGTTGCAGAGAGTAGGGTTGAAGGTAAGATTCATTCTACTTTAGAAGTGTTCTTGGGTGGCCTCTTAGGGGTTATAGTAGGCATAATAGTTTTTCAAATTATTGGTTAATATGGGAGGATAAAAAGTGAATAGAAAAACAACATTACTTATATTTATTACATTTATAGCTTTGTTATTAACTTCATGTTCTAATAAGGGACCTGAGATTATTGAGGAAGAACCAAAACCTTCCATAGAGGAGCCAGCTGTTGAAGATCCAATAGTAGAAGAACCAATAGTGGAAGAGCCAGTTGTTGAAATACCAGATGGTATAAGATCACCTCTTAGTGGATTATATGGGGATGAGGAATTAGTAAATGGAAGAATAATGACTATTGTTTTTGATAATCATCCAGCCGCTAGGTGGCAAGCTGGTTTAAAATATGCTGAGGTAGTGTATGAATTCCAAGTGGAAGCACCTTATACAAGATATGTTGGACTTTACTTAATTAATGCACCAGAAAGTATAGGGCCAGTTAGAAGTGCCAGGCCTTATCTAGTGGAAATTGCTCAGGAATTTGATGGGATATTTGTCCATGTAGGTGGAAGTGAGCAGGCTAAAAAGGATGTAAGAACATACAACATAGCAGAAATTGATGGGTTAACAAGTCCAGCAAGTGTTTTTTGGAGAAATTCGTCAAAGAAGGCTCCAAATAATCTCTACACAAATATGGAAGTCTTAAGAGAATCTGCAGAAAACAAAAAATTTAGAGAATCTAGTGAATATGAGGGATATGTGTTTGCAGAGGATGATTTTACTTATACTGGAGAAAAGGCTGAAATAATTGAAATAAAGTACAATAGTACCAATTCTACAAAATATGAATATGATAAGGACAAGATGAACTATATTAGATACAAGGATGGTAAACATCATATTGATGAGCTGGATGAGTCTAATATAATTGCTAATAATATCATAATTCAAGAGACCACAACTAGAGTATTGGATAACTTGGGGAGAATTGAAGTGAAAACAATTGGTTCTGGAGAAGGAACTTTTATAACCAAAGGGGTTGCCCTTCCCATAAAATGGGTAAAAGAGTCAAGAGATAAGAGAACTTATTATTATGATTTAGAAGGCAATGAGATCAAATTAAGTCCTGGAGTAACTTGGATACAAGTTATAAATCAAAATTCCAGTATGAATATTCAGTGAGGTGTATAAATTGAATGATAAAAAGCTAATACAAGAGGCTTTAAAGGCTAAGGAGAAGGCACATGTTCCTTATTCAGGATTTCATGTTGGGGCTGCAGTATTGATGGAAGGTGATGAAGTGTTTTCAGGCTGCAATATTGAAATTGCATCATATTCCCCTACAATATGTGCTGAAAGGACAGCTATATTTAAAGCGGTATCAGAAGGGAAGAAGAAAATCAAGAAAATAGCCATAGTAGGTGATTCAGAACACACTTACCCATGTGGGGTATGTAGACAAGTTATAAGAGAATTTGGTAAGGACGCACAGGTAATAATAGCAAACGATGAGGAAGACTATTTAGTATATAAGTTAGAGGAATTATTACCTCATAGTTTTGGTCCTGAAGATTTAAATAATAGCAGGGAGGACGATGATGTATAAATCAGGCTTCGTAACAGTTATAGGCAGACCAAATGTTGGTAAATCAACATTATTAAATCAAGTTATTGGGGAGAAGATTTCAATTATTTCAGACAAACCTCAAACTACGAGAAATAAAATTCAGATGGTATACACTGGTGATGATCATCAAATAGTCTTTCTTGATACTCCAGGGATACAGATGCCAAAAAACATATTAGGGGATTACATGCTTAAAATATCTAGAACTACCCTTGAAGAAGTTGATATTGTAACTTTCATGGTAGATGAAAGCATGGAAACTGGCAAATTAGATTCTTATATTCTAAAGGAATTAGAATATGTATCTACTCCTATAGTATTATTGATTAATAAAATTGATAAATTGACTAAAGAAGAGGTTAATCAACTTATAGCAAAATATGAAAAACTTAATCTTTTTAAAGAAATAGTCCCAATTTCTGCCTTAAATAATGATGGTATTGAAGAATATATTAGAGTATTAAGAGACTTAATACCAGAAGGCCCTCAGTATTTTCCAGATGACATGATTACTGATCAACCCGAAAGATTTATTATATCTGAGATTATAAGAGAAAAAGCCCTGGTTAATTTAGAGGATGAGATCCCCCATGGAATTTATGTGGATATTGATAAAATAGTTGAGAGAACTGATAAAGAAATAATTGATGTATTTGCCAATTTATATTGTGAGAAAGAATCCCATAAGGGAATGGTTATCGGAAAAGGTGGCCAAATGCTTAAGAAAATTGGACAACAAGCAAGAGAAGATATAGAAAAGCTAATGGGAAGTAGAATCAACCTTCAAATATGGGTAAAGGTTGAGAAGAATTGGAGAGAAAAGGCTAATAAGGTTAAATACTTTGGATACAAGTAGGATTGGTGGAAATGATTAGGACTAAAGGAATCGTTTTATCTGGAATAAAGTACAAGGAAAGCAGCAAAATATTAAAAGTTTATACCAAGGAACTAGGTAAAATTTCCATAATGGCTCAAGGCGTTATGAAACCAAAATCACAGTATCTATCATCCACTGAAATATTTTCAATTAGTGATTTTCAATTAAAGAAGGGTAAATCATTCTATTATATAGAAAGTTGTGATCTGGATGAATCCAATTATACTTTAAGGCAGGATATGGACAAGATGATTCTAGGATTCTATGTTATGGAATTAATTGATAAGTCAATACCAGATGAAGAAGAGAATAATATAATATTTGATTTGTTGTTAAAAACCATTAAAGTCATGACTATAACAGAAAATCCTTTGTTGGTATCTCTATCTTTTCAATTAAAGTTTGCTAGTTTTTTAGGGTATAGACCAGTTTTATTAAACTGTTCCTCTTGTGATACCAGATCATCGTCCTATTGGGAATTCCATCCAGATAAAGGTGGAATTGTATGTGAAGCCTGTTCAAGAAGAAGTGGTAGAGAGATATCAGGTCTTGAGATTAGCATACTTAATAAATTGCTGTTATCAACATTTGAAGAGATTTCAGAATATAAGATTGATCCTATTATTTTAACTAAATTACATGGAATTATATCTGATTATTTACTGTATAATCTTGATAGGAAAGAGTTTAAATCCTTGTTATTACTTGAGCAGATTAACCATGCTAAGAGGCCTAACTCTTGACATTCAGACTATTTTTTGTTAGATTATTAATCACAAGTATATCTTATACTATGAGAAAGAGATTAATTATTGGAATTTTCATAGAGAACCTAGAATTGGTGGAAGCTGGGTAAATACTAATAATTAGATGGCACTTTTGAGTATATGTATAAAGAGAATACCTTTTGGTATTAAGTAGGGTGGAACCGCGGAAGGAACCTTTCGTCCCTATAGGGATGTTAAGGTTTTTTTGTATTTTAAATTATTGAGGGGGAATAAGCATGTTTTTTCAGGATTTAATGCTGAAATTACTTAATTATTGGGGAGAAAAAGGGTGTATTATAGCAGAACCGTATGATGTTGAAAAAGGAGCAGGGACTATGAACCCACATACTTTCCTGAGGGCATTGGGGCCAGAACCTTGGAAGGTAGTGTATGTAGAGCCTTCCAGAAGACCTGCTGATGCACGATATGGAGAAAACCCTAATAGAGTATATCAACACCATCAACTACAGGTAATACTCAAACCTTCACCAGACAATATTCAGGATCTCTACCTAGATAGTTTAAAAGCTATTGGTATTGATCCCCTAAAACATGACATTAGATTTGTGGAGGATAACTGGGAAGCTCCTACCCTTGGAGCATGGGGACTAGGTTGGGAAGTTTGGTTAGATGGAATGGAAATTACTCAATTTACATACTTTCAGCAAGTTGGAGGTATAAACTGTGAGCTGGAGTCAGGAGAAATAACCTATGGACTAGAGAGAATTGCAATGTACTTGCAGGATGTTGATAATATTTTCGATATTAAGTGGAATAGTGAATTTACTTATGGAGATATATTTAGACAAGCTGAGTATGAACATTCAGTATATAGTTTTGAGAAAGCAGATATAAATGTACTAAAAGATTTATTTACTACCTATGAGACACAAGCAAAAAATACCATAGAAGATAAATTGGTTATACCTGCCTATGATTATGTTTTGAAATGCTCCCATACTTTTAATGTATTAGATGCAAGGGGAGCAATATCAGTTTCAGAAAGAACAAATTACATTGGAAGAGTTAGAAACCTAGCGAGAATGATTGCTGCACTATATATACAACAAAGAGAAGATCTAGGTCATCCATTGCTTAAGAAGGATGGTGGTTCAAATGAGTAAAAAATACTTACTTGAAGTAGGCGTTGAAGAATTTCCAGCAAGATTCATTGGAGATGCTAAAAGACAATTAAGTGAAAACTTTGAAGCAGTTTTAAAAGAAGAGAGAGTAAGCTTCAACGAAATAAAATCATACTCAACTCCAAGAAGATTAACTATAATTGTAGATGGTTTAAGCGATTTTGGAGGTAGTGAGGAATCCGTAGTAAAGGGTCCAGCTAAAAGAATTGCATTGGATGATTCAGGAAATCCTACTAAAGCTCTTTTAGGATTTATGAGAGGGCAAAATATAAGTAGAGATGATATTGTCTTTCAGGAGTTAAATGGTGAAGAATATGTTTATGGTAAAGTATTAAGTGAAGGTAAAAAATTAGAAGAAGTATTATCCTTAAAGATGGCAGATGTAATAAAAAACATCAACTTCCCTAAATCTATGAAATGGGGAGGTAAAAATCTAAAATTTGCAAGACCTATCAGGTGGATAGTTTCAATTCTTGATGATTCAATATTACCCTTTGAGCTTGAGGGAATTATAGCATCAAACATTACAAAAGGACATAGATTCCTAGGTAGCCAAAATATCGAATTGACTAATTCTGACAGCTATAAGGATATTTTAAGAGATAACTTTGTAATAGTAGATGAGACAGAGAGAAAAGATATAATTAGATACAGCTCAGAAAAATTAGCCAGAGAAAAAGGCGGTAGTGTTGAAAAGGATGAAGATCTACTTGATGAAGTTACAAATTTAGTGGAATATCCAACACCCATTATTGGTAGAATAAAAGATGAATACTTAGCGCTTCCTTTTGATGTAGTAACCACTCCCATGAAGGAACACTTAAGATATTTCCCAGTACTTGATGATAAAGGTAGATTGCTACCATATTTCATTACTGTTAGAAATGGCGATGATAACTTTGTTGATACCGTAGTAAAGGGAAATGAAAAAGTTCTTGGGGCAAGACTTGAAGATGCTAAGTTCTTCTACAAAGAAGATATAAGTCATGACTTAGAATTTTTTGTAGAAAAATTAAAGACCATAACTTTTCAGGAAAAACTTGGGAGTGTCTATGATAAAACCATAAGAATTAGAAAATTAACTGAAAAAATTGCTGATTATTTAGAGGTTGGTGAAGAAACCAAAAAGAATTTGGATAGAGCTAGTTATTTAGCTAAAGCTGATCTAGTCACAAAAATGGTGACTGAGTTTACAGAATTACAAGGAAAAATTGGAATGGAGTATGCTAACGAATCAGGTGAAAACGAAATTGTTTCACTGGCTATCTTTGAACAATATTTACCTAAATTTGCCGGGGATAAGCTTCCTTCAACAACTGCAGGTGCAGTATTGTCTATTGCAGATAAGCTTGACTCAATATGTGGTTTATTTGCAATTGGTATTCAACCAACTGGATCTCAAGATCCTTTTGCATTAAGGAGAAGTGCAATAGGTATAATTAACATTATAATGGATAAGAAGGTAAATGTATCTTTGATGGATTTGATAGATTTCTCACTTTATATATATGTTGAAGAGACTGGATTAGCAACTGACTTTAACAAAGTCAGAAAGGAAATATTGGAATTCTTCATTGGAAGAGTTAAGAATTTATTCTTAGATCAAGGAATATCATATGATGTTATAGATTCTATTGTTAAAACCGGTACTGATAATATATATGATATGAAGATTAGAGGAGAAAAAATAAATAGCTGGATTAAAGATCAAAACATAAATGATATTTTAGCGGCATTTAACAGACTAGCCACATTAGCTATAAAGACTGACACCTCAGAAGTAAAAAGAGACTTGTTAGCTGGATATGAGGTTGATTTGTTTGATTCTTATAATAACCTTGAGGAAAAAGTAAATACACTTATACACAAAAAAGAATATGACAAAGCCCTAAGTGCCTTAATAACTTTAAGGGAGCCTATTGATAAGTTCTTTGACAATGTAATGGTTATGGTAGAAGATGAAAAACTTAAAAATAATAGATTAGCTCTATTAAGAAAAATATATGACATGATGTTAAAGGTATGTGATTTGACATATATTGTTGGAAAATAAGGTGGTGAAGACTTATCCAATTATCAAATAGGCAGGAAAAGATAATAGAAATAGTCAAAGATAATCAACCTATTACTAGTAACGAAATAGCAAAAAGATTAAATTTAACTAGAGCCACCATTAGACCAGATCTATCCATCTTAACTATGTCAGGAATATTAGATGCAAGACCTAAGGTCGGTTATCTTTATACTGGAAAAACTAATATTAACTATATAGCTGATGCTATTAGTAGTATTCTTGTGGAGAATATTATGTCATTACCAACAGTTATGGAGGAAGACAGGAGTATATACGACTGTATTGTTTTTATGTTTACTGAAGATGTGGGGTCAATATATATAACTAACAATGGAATATTGACAGGTGTAGTATCAAGAAAGGACCTTTTAAAAAGTTCCATGGGGGGAATAGATCTTCATAAGACCCCTGTTAATTTTATTATGACTCGAATGCCTAATATAGTTACTATCAAAAAAAATGAACAAGTATTAAGTGCTAGTATAAGAATGATACAACACGAGATTGACTCACTACCAGTTATAGAAGTATTGAATGAATCAAGAAAAGAATACAAAGTTGTTGGAAGAATAACTAAGACAACTATTACTAGACTTTTCGTAGAGTTGGGATCAAACATATAGGAGGGGAATTATGGGTAAACTAACTTTATACGTACTATCTGATTCAATAGGAGAAACTGGCGAATTAATAGCTAGGGCAGCTGCCAAGCAGTTTATATCTGATAACTATGAAATAAGAAAGTATCCTTTCATGAATGATGCAAGTCACATTAGGGAGCTTTTTAGTGAGGCGGTTTCCGGAGAGAGTATCTTCATATATACAACAGTATTAAAAGAAATGAAGGATTTGATCGATAGTCTAGGAAAAGCCAAGAATATTCCAACAATAGATGTCATGAGCCCTCCCATGCTTGCTATCCAAGGAATTCTAGGCTATGAACCTAAAAGAGAAGCTGGCTTAATAAGAAGAATAGATGAAAATTACTTTAGGAAGGTTGAAGCTGTAGAATTTGCAGTTAAATACGATGATGGTAAGGATCCAAGAGGAATTGAAAAAGCAGATATATGTTTGATTGGAATTTCTAGAACATCCAAAACACCACTGAGTATGTATTTGGCTCATAAGAATTTTAAGGTGGCAAATGTGCCCCTTGTACCTGAAGTTAATGTTCCTTCTGAAGTATTCAAAAAGGACAGAAGAAGAGTTATTGGATTGGTTGCTGATCCTAAAAAATTAATTGAAATTAGAACAGAGAGACTAAAAGCTCTGGGATTACACGATACCGCTAATTATGCCAGTGTTGACAGAATCCAAAGAGAACTTGAATTTTCCTTGGATATAATGATGAAGATTGGTTGTGAGATAATAGATGTCTCAACTAAGGCAATCGAAGAGACTGCATCAATTATTATTGAGCATATGACCAATCAATTTGGAGACAAAATGTTTTAAGTGTTCCTTGTGGACACTTTCTTTTTTTATTAAAAAAAGAAGGATTTTATAGATATTTGTTGAATATATATAGTAGTGGAAGGAGGAAGTTTAATGAATATTCGAAAACAGATTGAAGATCGTGAGGAAAGTTATCTTTCTCCATATGCAACCTTAAGCAAAAACTCACTGGGAAGAGAAATATTTGAAGAAAAATGTAACATTAGGACAGAGTTTCAACGAGATAGAGATAGAGTAATACATTCAAAGGCATTCAGAAGACTTAAGCATAAAACTCAAGTTTTTATTGCACCAGAAGGTGACCATTTTAGAACGAGATTAACACATACATTAGAAGTAGCCCAATTGGGACGAACTCTTGCTAGAGCACTCAACCTAAATGAGGATCTGGTGGAAGCAATATCTCTGGCACATGATCTTGGACATACGCCCTTTGGTCATACTGGTGAAAGAATATTAAATGAGCTTCATCCTAAAGGTTTTAGACATAATATTCAAAGTAAAAGGGTTGTTGAGATATTGGAATCAAGGGAAAATAAGCAAGGACTAAATTTGACAATGGAGGTAAGAGAAGGTATAATAAATCATTCTGGGGATAGCAAGTCAATGACACTTGAAGGTCAAATTATCAAATTTGCAGATAGGATTGCATATATAAATCATGATATTGATGATGCTATAAGAGCTGGAATAATAAGTAAGGAAGATTTACCTAAGGATTGTATTGAAATATTAGGGGACAGTCATGGAAAGAGAATAAACACTATGGTAGTTGATCTAATTGAGAATAATTATGGTAAGAATCAACTATTGATGAGTCCTCAAGTAGGAGAAATGACAAATAAACTTAGAGAGTACATGTTTAATCAGGTTTATCTAAATAAAAACGCAAAAACTGAAGATGATAAAGCTGAATATATAATTCAAGTTCTATATGAATATTACCTAAAAAATATAGATAAGTTACCTAGTGCACATTTGGGTATTTATAGGAACCTTGAAATAGAACAAGAAAAAGAGGATATAATTTGTGATTACATTGCAGGAATGACAGATAGATATATTGTAAACCTATATATGGACATTTTTGTACCAAAGCCTTATAGTGGAAATTTTAAATAATTAATGAAAATATTTATGGTTTATATTATAATAAGAAAGTATGCTTAAGTGGTGAATAGAATGAACTACAATGAAGACATAATTGAAAAGATCAAGGAAGAAATTGATATTGTCCAACTTATCGGAGAATATGTTTACTTGAAAAAATCTGGTGCTAATCATGTTGGTTTATGCCCATTTCATAGTGAAAAAACACCATCATTTACAGTCTCTGAATCAAAGCAAATATTTCATTGTTTTGGTTGTGGAGAAGGTGGAGATGGAATTAAATTTATAATGCTAAGAGAAAATCTAGATTTTATTGAAGCTGTGAAGTTTCTAGCAGAAAAGTATAATATTCAATTAGACGGTAACTTTGGCGAAAAAGAGGACAATAAGAAACCTTTATATGATCTAATGAGAGCAGCAGCGTTGTATTATCATGAAAATCTTACAAAGTACCCATTTGTGGTAGATTATTTAAAGTCCAGAAATATAAGCTATGAAATGGCTAAAAAGTTTGGACTTGGATATGCAAAGGATTCTTGGGATGGCCTTTTAAATTATTTGTCTGAGAAGGGTTATAGCTATGAAGAAATGATAAAAGTTGGCTTAATTGGGAGGAGTAAAAATTCTGATAAGTATTTTGATAAATTCAGAAATAGACTTATATTTCCAATCATCGACACCAAATCCAGAGTAATAGCATTTGGTGGTAGAGTATTTGATGATTCCCTGCCTAAGTATTTGAATTCACAAGAGTCAGTCATATTCAACAAAGGATATAATTTATATGCCCTTAATCTGATATCAAAAAATTCCAATAGAAAAAAGATAATATTAGTAGAAGGGTATATGGATGTAATTTCATTATATTCAAAGGGAGTAAATTATGGAGTAGCAAGTCTGGGAACTGCCTTGACTACAAATCAAGCAAAACTCCTAAAAAGATATGGTGAGGAAATATATGTTTGCTATGATGGTGACTCAGCAGGCATAAAGGCAACCCTAAGAGCAATTGATGTAATGTTAGATTTAGGAATTGATCCAAAGATTATTGTAATGCCCCCTGGTATTGATCCTGACGACTTTATAAATAAGAAGGGTTTGGCTGCATTTGAAAAAAAAGTAAATAATTCGTTAAATCACATAGACTTCAAGGTATATATATTAAAAGAGAATTACAATCTTGATGATGCAGAAGGTAAGTATAAGTTTACAGTGGAAGTTGCAAAGATATTGAAAAGTTTGTCATCACCAGTTCAATCTGAGATTTATATAGACAAAATTGCCAACGAAGTTGGAATTTCTAAGGAAGCTTTAGAGAGAGAGGTAAAGGGAGCCAAGGGAAGGAGCTTTAAGAAACAGGAAATAAAACCTGTTACTACAAAACTACCTCCAGCTCACAGAATTGCAGAATCCAATCTAATAGCTTTGATGATGCTAGACAAGGATTATTTTCACTATATTAGTGAGAATATTGGTTCTGATGAATTCAATAGAAATGAGTGTCAGGAACTATACAACTTAATAACAACTGAATATAAAGGGCATAATACTATAGACAAAAAGAATATTTTAATGAAACTAGACCGAGTAGATAGTGACAGTATAAAAATATTTGAAGATATAATAAACCAAATTCCAGAATATCAAGCTTCAAATATTGAAAGGGTAATTGATGATTTAATTAGAAATATTAAATTAAACAACTTACTAAAAGAAAGAAAAGAAGCACTTGATGAAATGGAAGAGATGGAAAAGAATGGAATTAATCAGGAAAGATTTTTGGAATTGGCAAATCAAATAACAATGCTTAATAAAAAAATCAATCTCATAAGTTAAATGGGGAGGATAAAACATTGGATAATAAAAATCAAGAAAAGAATTTAACTAAAAAGCAAATAGCTGAAAACAAGCTTCTAGCAAAAGGAAAGAAAACAGGTCTTTTAACATACAAGGAGATAATAGATACTTTAGAGGCTATCGATTTGGATCCTGAGGAGATTGACGAAATTTATCAAAAACTGGAAGATAGTGGAATTGATATAATGGGAGATAAGGAAGAAGAGATTCTTATTGATGATGATGAAGATGATACTGATGATGACTCCGATGATATTGATGAAGTTATCGATGAAGAACTTAGTGATGATGAGGATGTTAAAGAAGACTTAGCTGTTCCAAAAGGCATAAGTGTTGATGATCCTGTTAGAATGTATCTAAAGGAAATTGGGAAAATTCCCCTATTAACTAGTGATGAAGAAATAGAATTAGCAAAGAGAATGGAAGATGGAGATGAAATAGCTAAGAAGAAGCTCGCAGAAGCAAATCTTAGGCTTGTTGTAAGCATTGCGAAAAGATACGTGGGAAGAGGCATGCTGTTTTTAGACCTGATTCAAGAAGGAAATCTTGGCCTGATGAAGGCTGTAGAGAAGTTCGAATATAGAAAGGGATTTAAATTTAGTACCTATGCTACTTGGTGGATAAGACAGGCTATAACCAGAGCTATTGCCGATCAAGCTAGAACTATTAGAATACCAGTTCACATGGTTGAGACAATTAATAAGCTAGTTAGAGTTCAAAGACAATTGGTTCAGGAACTGGGTAGGGATCCTCTACCAGAAGAAATTGGTAAAGAGATGAATCTTGATGTGGAAAGAGTTAGAGAAATTATGAAGATTGCTCAAGAACCAGTTTCCCTTGAGACCCCAATAGGAGAAGAGGAAGATAGCCATCTAGGAGATTTTATTCCTGATGAGGACGTATTAGCTCCTGCTGATGCAGCAACATTTACTATGCTTAGAGAACAATTAATAGATGTATTGGATAGTTTAACCCCAAGAGAGCAGAAGGTATTAAGACTTAGATTTGGATTGGATGATGGTAGAGCTAGAACCCTTGAAGAAGTTGGCAAGGAATTTGAAGTTACTAGAGAAAGAATCAGGCAAATTGAAGCAAAGGCTTTAAGAAAGTTAAGACATCCTAGTAGAAGTAAAAAACTAAAAGATTTTCTTGAATAATAAGATTCGCTTTGCGGATCTTATTTTTGTAAGGAGAGGAGTAACTATGAAATTGACAAAAAGATTAAATGAAATAGCTGGTATGGTCAATAATAATTCTATTGTAGCTGATATAGGTACTGACCATGGATATATACCAAAGTTTTTAATTGATAAGGAGATAGCAAAAATGGTTATTGCTACAGATATCAGCAAGGGATCCCTAGATAAGACCATTGGCTATATTGAAGAAGAAAATCTATCTGATTATATAAATGCAAGATTAGGAGATGGTTTGGATCCAATAAAACCATTTGAGGTGGATACAATTATTATTGCTGGAATGGGCGGCTTACTTATAGCTGAAATACTAGAAACCAATAAGAAGAAGTTGGATTCTTATATTGAGTATATCCTTCAACCTATGGTAGGTGCTGATGAACTTAGAAAGTATTTAACCAATAATGGATTTAGAATAATTGATGATAAAGTTGTTAGAGAAGGGGATAAATTTTACGAAGTAATTAAAGCAGTTAGAGAAATTTTTAGAGTTGATGATGAGATAGAATACGAGATAAGTCCCTTATGGCAAGAAGATGATGATAATACGTGGAAAGAAATGATAAATAATAGACTTCAATTATTGTTTAAAGTTAAAGAGGAATTAGAGGATAAGGATAGCATAAAAAGCAGGGAAAGATTAGAAGAAATATTATTTAAAATCAGTAAATACAAGGAGGTGTTAAAAATTGAAGATTAGAGATGTTTTAGATTTCCTTGAATTATGGGCAAAAAAGAAATATATGGATAGCTGGGATAAGGCTGGGTTTCACATAGGGAATAAAGAGGATGAATTAAGAAGTATTCTCATAGCAATGGATATAACTGATACCGTGGTAAAAAAAGCTATCGATGAGAATAAGAATTTAATTATAACTCATCATCCATTTATTTTCCAACCCTTAGATAGTATAATAACATCAGAATACAGGGGAAAACTTATCAGCTTATTACTTAAGCACGATATATCAGTTTATAGTCTTCATACTAATTTTGATTTAGTAAAGGGTGGAGTAAATGACGTCCTAGCTGATATGTTTGATTTATTAGATAGAGAGAGTCTAGGTGATCATCTCTATGAAAAACTATATAAATTAATAGTTTATTCACCGTTGGAAAGTGAAAAGCAAATACTAGAAGCACTTTCTAAGTCAAAGGCTGGGTTAATAGGAAACTATAAGGATTGTTCATTTACTTCTTTAGGTGCAGGAAGATTTAAGCCTGTGGAAGGATCTAATCCTTATATGGGGCAAGAAAATATCCTTGAAGTAGTTAAAGAAATTAAAATTGAGTCATTAGTCAGGGAAGAAGAATTAAAGGCAACCATAGATGAGATACTAAAGGTTCACCCCTACGAAGAGGTGGCCTATGATATCATCCCATTAGAAAACAAGCTTGGCGGTCTAGGATATGGGAGGGTTGGCAACATAGAGCCAGTATCACTCCAGGACTTTATATTAAGATCAAAGAGATTACTTGGTTTGAAAAATATTAATGTATATGGAGATACAGATGATCCAATTAGGAGAATTGCATTATGTGGAGGAGGAGGTAGCGATTTTATTAAAAATGCTAAAGATAAAGGTGCACAGGTTTATATAACTGGTGATTGTAAATATCATGATGGACAATATGCTAATGAGTTAGGAATTGTCTTAATTGATGGGACACATTATGCAACTGAATATCCCTCATTATTTAAAATTAAGGAATACCTACTTGAAATAATGGATGAAAAAATTGAAATAAGCATATTCGATGAGATGCCTTTTCCTGTACGAACCTATTGATAGGAGGTACTGTTATGTTAAATCTTAATCTGCTAGAAGAATTAGATCAGCATTATGGCAATTTGGATGGCTATGAGAAAAAGTTGAAGTTGATAAGTGGTCATGCTGAATATCTATTGTTAAAAAATAAGTATTTAAAGCTAAAAGATCAACTTTTAGAATTAAAAGATAAAAATCAACAGCTAATTGACAGTATAAGGAAAGAAACAAGACTACTTGATGATGATAAATACAGACTAAAAGAAGCAGAAGAGAATTTATATAATGGTAAGGTTCAAGACATTAAACAATTAAGTGCCTTGGAAAAAGAAAAGAATCACCTTGAGAAAACAATAGAGAACAATGAAAACAGTATACTTGACAAAATGGAAGTAGCCGAAGAAATGTCTAAGGATATTCAAGTGATAGAGGAATCTTTAAAGGAAATCGAGGTAGAATTAAGAAAGGAAAAATCATATATCCTAAAACTTAAAGCTGAATTAGAGCAGCTTATTGAATATGAGAATACTGAGATTAATAGAATACAAAGTGATGTGGACAAAGAAATTCTAAAAAAATATCAACTTATTAGAAGTAAAAAAAATAAGGGTATAGGAATTGTTATTAATGAAATCTGTACTGGATGTCATACCCACGTCCCTAAGACAATTATTGATAAGCTAAAATTGGGAAAAGTAATTAATACTTGTGAAACCTGTGGTAGGATCTTAATTTTAAGAGAAGAGAATAATGAGTTATAAAGTATTAAATAGGTGTTTATATGTGAGGATAATTATGATATAATATTATTTTGGAGTAAGTTGTATGGTCGCATGTTAACAACATGAGGAAAGTCCGTGCTCCATAGAGCAGGATGCTGGATAACGTCCAGTGGGGGCAACCCTAAGGATAGTGCAACAGAAATAGACCGCCAGAAATGGCAAGGATGGAAAGGCGAGGTAAGAGCTCACCAGCATTTAGGCGACTAAATGGCTCTGTAAACCCCATCTGGAGCAAGACCAAAAGGGAGCATAAAAGGCAATTGCTCGTTGCCGCTCCAAAGGTAGGTCGCATGAACCTATTGGTAACAATAGGTCTAGATAGATGACCATAATCTACAGAACACGGCTTATAGACTTACTCTATAATAATACAATTCGAAAGAGTTGTATTATTATTATTTTTTTGCATAATAATTTAAAAGTAAATTATGTTAATATAAATTAATATTTATAAAAATAATTATAGCTGAGTAATATAGCCATTTAAGAACCAAAGCACTTACAAGAAATTAGGTTTGTAACCTTTTTGTAATTATTTTATTGTTTTAATGGCCGTGGTAAGTTATAATACCCTTATGAGACAAAATAAAGAGAGGGTGTGTTAATTTGGTTTTAAAAAGACACAAACTGGCAGTAAATATGATGGTATTAGTCTTATTAATGGTAGTAGGTTTTAATGATACAGGAATATTTGTAAGAGAATTTAAATATATAGATCAGGACGGTAATGAAACAATTTTCAAAGAAGAGGAAAAGGTAGAGGTAATTAGAGAAACTAACGATACATATATAGTATCTAAGGATGTTAAAACATTTGAAATTCCAAGAGATACTATGATAAGAACAACTAGAAGAACAGGAACACTATCTACAAATAAGGATACAAAACTTTATTCTTTACCTTCAGATAACTCACTAGTCAGATCAGTACTAGAAGCAGGAACAGTAGTTACTCTAAGAAGTGAGAACAAAGATTATGGTGTTTATGATGTACCTAGCACTGGAAGAGTGGGATACATTAAACTTGAAGATGTATCAAGAGAAGTAAATGAAAACATAACTTATGGTTTGGCAACAGTTTCTAAAACAATATTAAATAATAACTCATCACTATTATTATTAAAGGGTGACATTGTTAATATTGTTGGTTACGAAGATAAAAAATATGTGGTTTTAAATGAAAACAAGGTTGAATTTACAATTCCTGCAGATTATGTAACATTGACTAAGTCTTTGGAAGAAGTTACAAGAAGTGCTGAAAGAGGAGTATCTTCTTCTATAAGTAAGGTAGTTGAATATGCCCATACTTTAATTGGAAAAAGATATGTTTACGCAGCAACTGGACCAAATGCCTTTGACTGTTCAGGATTAACATACTATATATTTAAGAATCAACTAGATATAACACTTCCTAGAGTATCTGGAACTCAAGCTACAGTTGGAACTAAAGTTGACAGGAGTCAATTAATCCCTGGGGACTTAGTATTTTTTAATACTGTTGGTAGTAGAATATCCCATGTTGGATTATACATTGGAGATGGTAATATGATCCATGCATCTTCAGGTAGGGGACAAGTGAGAATTGATACAATAGAGTCTGGGTGGTACTATAGCAGGTTCGTAACAGCAAGAAGAATAATTAAGTAATTTAGCACCTCCGGGTGCTTTTTTTATTTCTTTATGCTATAATATGCCTATGAAATTATTAAGGAGGTTAAGTTAAATGGCAGAAATTTTAAAAGGAAAAATTGTAGCTGATAGTATTAAAGATAATATGAGAAAGAATATTACAACTCTTAAAGAAAAGGGTATAAACCCAAGCTTAGGAATTATTAGATTGGGGAATGATCCTAGTGATGTATCCTATGAAAAAAGCATTATTAAGGCTTGTAGTGCTATGGAAATTGAAGCTAAAGTCTATGAGAAAGAATTATCAATGACAACTGAAGAGTTAGTGGAATTAATGTCTCAATTGAATATGGATGATACAATTTCAGGAATTCTATTATTTAGACCATTGCCAAAGCATATTGATGAAAATGTGATTAGAAACTCCATTAGTCCTGATAAGGATGTTGATTGTATGCATCCTTTAAACCTAGAGAAAATATTTGAGGGGAACATGACAGGTTTTGCCCCTTGTACCCCTAAGGCAGCTATGGAGATATTATTGTATAACCAAGTTGAACTAGAAGGTAAAAATGTTGTTGTAGTTAATAGATCTATGGTAGTTGGGAAACCATTAGTAATGATGTTACTGGAAAAGAATGCTACTGTTACCATATGCCATTCTAGAACCAAGAATTTAAGTGATGTAACCAGAGCAGCTGATGTAGTAGTAACTGCTTTAGGGAAACCAAAGTTCTTTACTTCAGAATTCTTTAAATCTGATTCAGTTGTAATAGATGTTGGGGTTAGCATGACTGAAGATGGGAAACTTAGCGGTGATGTAGACTATGATAAGGTGGAAGAGTTAGTAAATATGATAACACCAGTACCAGGAGGAGTTGGAAGTGTTACAACTACAATTCTTCTTAATCAAGTGGTTCAGGCTGCAATGAAGTAATCCTTTCTAAATAATATTTGACCAAATCAAACCCCCTATCAATTAAATTGAGTAGGGGGTTTGTATTAGTATTTAATTACCGTTTCCGTTACCATTTCCATTATTACCATTGTTATTTTCACCTTCAGTATCACCTTCAGGATCTTCATTATTATTTAACCAATCATTTAACCAATCCAGTAAACTATCAGGATCTTCTGGTATTACTGTAGACTCGTCATGGTCAGTACAAACTTCTGTTGGGGCCTGATATTGATAATCAGCTGGAATTATGCCATTGTGGTCCTCTGGATTATATGGTGGATTTCTCTCTATAAATACTCTTGTTACAACATCTTCATCCGGACAGAATTCATTTGCAATTAATCCATTGGTTTGATCTATTTGTAAGCTTACATGCATGTCACAATATGCTTTTGGAACAGTACCACTTGCAAATATTTCTGTTCTAACCACACCTCTTGGATCTGAACTACATAAATCCGTTGCCAATAATCCCGATTGAGTACATATAGTTGCAGATACTATGCCATCAGGTCTTTCAAATGATGATTTACTCTCTAGTCCTTCATGGACTATGGTGTTTACATGTTGCCAAAGTTGGGCAGCAGTTGAACTACTTCTTGATAGAGTAACCCTTGGGGAATCATTTCCTATCCAAGTCCCAGATACATAATATGGTGTATATCCCACAAACCAAATATCAGCTTGATTCTGAGTAGTACCAGTTTTACCAGCAACTACCATATTGGACATTCTAGCTCTTCCTGCAATACCACTGGAAACAGTGGTTCTTAATATATCACCCATAATATATGAAACCTGAGGGGATGTAACTCTTGTTTCACTAGGAACATTATCTATTAAGATATTACCGTTTTTATCAAGCACCTTTGTAAAGGCTATAGGTTCTACAAAGACTCCATCATTTGCAATAGCTCCGTAAGCCGCAGTTATTTCAAGAGGGCTTAAGCCTTTGGTCATTCCACCAAGTCCCATAGCAGATAAATTCTCGTCATTAACCTGTCTATTCTCCTGGCTTGTAACTATATTATCCCTTTCAGGATGTTCTCTGTCGATAATGCCTAATCTGGCTAGATACTCCATGGATGTTCTTATACCTATATTACTTACCATTTTTACTGAGTTTACATTTACTGATTGTTCCACACTTCTACGAAGAGTATGAATTCCTCTGTATCCTGTATACCAGTTCTTAGGCCATAAAACATTAGCCTCGTTGTAGAATGGAATATCATCAATTGGAGATGCAGCTGTGTAGCCATTATCCAAAGCGGGCAAATAAGTTGCAATTGGTTTTATAGCAGAGCCAGGTTGCCTCTGAGAGTCAGTTGCTCTATTAAGAATTCTAGTACCTTCTACATCTCTTCCACCAACTAGGGCTTTTATATGACCAGTTCTATAGTCAAGAACAACAGTGGCTGACTGTGGTTGAACTATCCCATCAGATTGTACGAAGAAGTATCTATTGCTTATAAGCATAACTTCTTTTTCATCAAGGGTTTCTATAGTGTAAAATTCTGGGTTATTGTCTAAGAATTCCTTCATTATAGTTATTTCACCGGATTCTACCTGAAATTGACCGGCAGGTACTACTATGGATCCTACTGTATGTGCAACTAAATTCTTTCTTTCATCTATTGTATAGAAGTCTCCAACGTCAAAATGAGTTGGATATGCTGTTATCTTGTTGGTCTTTATAATTAGGTTACCATTTTCAAGTTTATAGTCATTTTCTGTTAAAATTAAATGCTCTTCTTCTGTGACGATATTTTCTTTCTTGAAGTATACTACATTATTTTTTTCATCAACAATGTCCCCGCTTCTATTTGCTGACCAATCAACTAGAATTGGGCCTTTTAAGTTTTCTGTATTACCAACTAAAATTTCAGTGAAGTTATTATATATATCTTCAAGTTGTTTTTGCATAGCTGTATCTATGGTTGCATAGATAGTAAGACCACCACCAAACAACTCTGAGTCAGCTTGCTCCTTTGTGTAACCTAAGTCATCCATAAGAGCCGTTACAACTTGTGTTTTAACTAAGTCTGCGAAATATGAGGTAATATCCTGAGGTTTCTTTTCCTCTGGGTTAAGGCTTTGCTTAATATCCTGCTTAAGGGCATACTCATAATCAATCTGAGAAATCTTACCTAGTTTTAACATTTGGGATAATACTAATTCTTGTCTATTCTTTGACTCTTCATTGAAGACAGCTACAAATTTCTCCCCCAGAACTTCAATTCTACCAACTTCATAGTGCTTAGAAGGATCAAAATCTTCTGGGCTTACCCTATAAAAAGGTTGGAATTGTGTTGTACTCTTCACTATTCCTGCCAATAGGGCTGACTCAGGAAGAGTTAAATCTTCAACATCCTTGGAGAAGTATGTTCTTGAAGCCTCTTGAACTCCATATGCATTTTGACCAAAATAGTTTCTGTTTAAGTAAGCTTCTAATATTTGGTCCTTAGATAAAATAGTTTCTATTTTTAAGGCTAAGTAAGCTTCGGTAATTTTTCTAGTTAATTTTACATCGTTAGTTAAGTATACGTTTTTTACAAGCTGCTGGGTGATGGTGCTGGCTCCTCTTAAGCTACCTGATCTAAAGTTATCTAGTAAAGCACCACCAATACCTCTAATATCCACTCCCGGGTGTTTTTCAAATCTCTCATCTTCTATGGCAATGAAAGCATCTATTAAATGTTGTGGCATTTGTTTTATGCTAACCAGTGTCCTTAATTCCTCCGCCAATATTTTTTCAATTAGAATTCCATTTGGATCATATATACTTGAAGTCTGACTTAATGAGGACTGTATTGTTGTTGGATCAATAGCTGGAGCCTCATCCACTATTGCTACAACTGCAGATCCAATGGCACCTCCCGCCAAAATGATGGCCATGAATATTAATATGAATAAGACTTTTATACCTTTGAAAAATGTAAACCTATTCTTTTTCTTAGGTTTCTTTATTTTATTAGTCATTTTAAACCTCCTATTATTGAAAAGAAAACATAACATATTATACCATATGATAATGTCTTTGTTAATATCTTCAAAGTTACAATAACATTACGAATAGATGACAGACTATGAATGTTATTTTTATAGAATAGATACTGAAAAAATGGTATACTTAAACCATTAACTAAGGAGTGTGAAATTTATGGAGAATAGCATGGAGAAGGTATTAATAGTCGGTGTAGAATTAGATAATGATGAATTTGAGATAGAAGACTCTTTAGATGAATTGGAAGAACTAGTTAAGGCAGCAGGTGGATATGTTGAAGCTAGAATTACTCAAAAAAAAGATAGAATCAATGCTGCACTTTTCGTTGGAAAAGGAAAGGCTGAAGAAATAAGGGATTACTGTGAACAGTTGGAAATTGATACAGTTGTATTCAATAACGAATTAACAGGTGCACAACTTAGAAATCTCGAAGAGGTAATAGATAGAAAAATTATTGATAGAACAACTCTTATACTTGATATATTTGCTTTAAGGGCAGCATCTAAAGAAGGCAAACTGCAAGTAAAACTAGCACAAATGAAGTATAGACTTCCAAGACTAATAGGAATGAGAGACTATCTTTCCAGAGAAGGAGCTGGAATTGGTACTAGAGGCCCTGGGGAACAAAAACTTGAAACAGACAGAAGACATATTCTACGAGAGATAAATAATATAGAAAAGCAACTGAAGGAAGTAGAGAGTATAAGGGAGGTTAAAAGGAAGAAACGAATATCATCTAATATGCCCATGGTAGCCATGGTGGGTTACACCAATGCTGGAAAATCTACTTTGACAAACACCCTTATGGTTCATGATAATCTTGATGAAGACTTTAAGAAAGTTTATGTTGAAGATATGTTATTTGCAACCTTGGATACATCCCATAGGATAAGCAAGCTTCCAAATGGCCAAGAATTCTTACTAAGTGATACAGTAGGTTTTGTTTCTAAACTTCCTACTAAACTGGTAGAGGCTTTCAAGGGTACTTTAGAAGAGGTAAAGTACGCAGATTTATTACTGCATGTTATAGATGCATCAAATAAGGATTTAGACATTCAAATAAAAACTACCATATCTATATTAAAAGATTTGGATGTAATTGATAAGCCAATAATTACTATATTTAATAAAATGGATAAAATAGATATTGGCAATCTGATGTACGATCATAAATTAATTGAAGATCCAATATTTATATCATGTAAGACAGGTAAAAATATTGATCTTCTACTGGATAAGATTCAAGAGAAACTACCTCAGGAATTCAGACAAGTTAAGCTCTTAATACCATTTGACAAACAAAATCTTACCAATTACTTTATGAATAATTATGATGTAAAAAATCTGCAATATATCGATACAGGAACAACCATGGAATTAACAATCGATCATGTAGATTTTGAAAAATATAAAGATTATATTATAGAATAGGAGAGTGGTAATATGTTAATAAGGAATTGTGCTGGTGGTGTTGTGTTTAATGAGGATAAGGTTTTGCTTTTAAAGAATGATAAGAATGAATGGATATTGCCAAAAGGAAAGATAGTTAACAACCAGATGGCACCTGAAACTGCTTTAAATAGAGTTGACTATGAGGCTGGAGTGCAGGCTAAAATAGTTTCTCCTGCAGGAGAAACTGCTTATGAATTCTTTTCAATAACCAGAAATGCACCTGTTTGTAATAAAATAACTTGGTATATTATGGAATCAGAAGAGCCTATTTACAACATAAATAAAAACGAGGGATTTACTGAAGGTGGATTTTTTAAGATAGAACTTGCAATGGACATGATAACATATAGTCAGGATAAATCATTAGTATCCCTATCCTACAAGAGATATCAGGAATTCAAGGAATTTATTAGTAAAAGGTAATTGATATGAAAGATGGATATAAGACCATTGCAGGATATGGAGAAGGAGAAATTACAATAAATAAATCCAGATTCATTGGATATGCCAAGCCCATAGAAGATGAAGAAGAAGCTTTAGAGTTTATCAAGGCTATACAAAGCATGAATAAGGATGCAACCCATAATGTTTATGCATATGTGTTGGGAGAGGAATCTAACATCCAAAGATTCAATGATGATGGGGAACCATCAGGTACAGCGGGAATCCCTGTTTTAGAAGTACTAAAAAAGGAAGATCTTAGAAATGTAGCTGTAGTTGTTACCAGGTACTTTGGAGGAATTAAACTAGGTGGTGGAGGTTTAATCAGAGCATACACCAAAGGGGCAAAACTGGGGATTGATGGTGGTAATGTGGTTGAAATGAGATGCCACATACCCATTGAGATAAGCATTGATTATACAGCCTTAGGTAAGGTAGAGAATTATCTAAATAATAAGGGTATAATTATTGAAAGCATAGAATATCTTCAAGCAGTTAAAATATCCCTGAATATATTAGCTACAGAAATGGATAAAATTACTGGAGATATATATAATCTCACAAACGGGGATGCTAAAATAATAGAGTTGGATAAAATATTCCTTCCAACTAAAGATGGAGTAAGGTATTTAAAGAAATAGGGTATATAAATAACCGAGGTGATAAAATGTTAAATGATAAAGAATTAAAAGATAAGATGATGAGTTCTAAGATTTGGGCAGTTGTGGGAGTAACTGGAAATAAGGATAAGTATGGTTATAAGATATGGAAGATTCTTATGGAACACAATTACGAAACATATGGTGTTAGTCCAAATTACGATGAACTTGAAGGGGAAAAGATCTATTCATCACTTAAGGATCTACCAGTAAAACCAGATGTTGTTGATATGGTTGTTGGTCCAAAGATAAGTATAAATATTTTGGAAGAAGCCAAGGAATTAGGAATAAGTTACATCTTCTTCCAACCAGGAACCTATAATGATGAAGTTGTAAAGAAGGCTGATGAATTAGGATTAGAATACCTATTGGATGACTGTGTTTATGCTACATTAAAGAGAGAAAAATAGGCCTTTTGGTCTATTTTTCATTTATGGGAGGGTTAAAAATGTTTAATGCCAGCAGTGAAATTGATGGAATAGTTCAGTGGCTTAAGGACAAGGTTGATGAAGCAGGTGCAAAAGGTGTTGTATTTGGACTGAGTGGAGGAATAGACTCAGCTGTGGTAGCGGGACTATCCAAAAAAGCATTTCCTAATAATAGCTTAGGAATAATTATGCCTATATATAGTAATCCGCAAGATGAAATTGATGCAATGAAGGTGGCGGAAGCTTTTGATATAAACATATCTAAGGTAGATTTATCCAATGTTTATGATTCTTTTATGGGTAGTTTAAATTTCGAAGGAGAAAACAAGCTAGCTTCAGCTAATCTAAAACCTAGATTGAGAATGATGACTCTTTATTACTATGCCCAGGAAATGGGATACTTAGTATGTGGAACAAGTAATAAATCTGAATGGCATGTAGGCTACTTTACAAAACATGGGGATAGTGGAGTGGATCTTTTACCTATAATAAATTTTGTAAAGACTGAAGTAAGACAGTTGGCAAAAGAGTTGAAGGTACCTGTGGACATTATTGAAAAACCTCCTACAGCTGGATTGTGGGTGGGACAGACAGACGAAAAAGAAATGGGATTTACTTACGAAGTATTGGACAATTATATAAGAACTGGGGAAGGTTCAGGTGAATTTATAGATAAAATCAATAGAATGAACAAGATTAGTTCCCATAAACGTCAATTCCCTGTGGCTTATGAAAAAAAGTAGTGTAAATATATTCCTCTTATGTTAAAATATATAAGTTAAATCTAAGGAGAGGTGAAACTATGGCAGGACATTCCAAATGGAATAATATCAAAAATAGAAAAGGCAAGGAAGATGCAAAAAGAGGTAAAGTATTTACTAAATTAGCTAGGTATATTATGGTTGCAGCAAAGGAAGGTGGAGGAGATCCAGATTATAATCCATCATTAAAAGCAGCTATCGATAAAGCAAAAGCTGAAAATATGCCAAATGATAATATAGAAAGAGCTATAAAAAAAGGTATGGGAGAAATAGGATCAGACTCCTATGAGGAGATCTTTTATGAAGGATATGGTCCTTCAGGAATTGCAATTATTGTAAGTTGCTTAACAGATAATAGAAATAGAACAGCATCAGATGTAAGACATGCATTTGATAAGTATGGTGGAAACTTAGGCCAAAGTGGATCAGTTTCATTTATGTTTGACAGAAAGGGATTAATAGCAATAGAAAGACATGATGAGATAGATGAAGATGAACTTACTATGTTGGCAATAGATCTGGGAGCAGAGGATTTTGTATCAGAAGAAAGTGGATTTGAGATTATAACAAGTCTAACTGACTTTAATAGCGTAAGAAATGGACTTAGTGATAATGGATATGAATTTGCAGCTGCAGAGATTACATTTATCCCTCAGAACTATGTAAGTCTAACGGATGAACTAGACCTAAAGAACATGAATAAGATGATTGACATGCTTGAAGATAATGATGACGTTCAGGAAGTTTATCATAACTGGGAAATGCCAGAAGAAGAGTAATCAAGATAGAGGAAACTCTATCTTTTTTCTAAGGATGGTGACACTATGAAAAAGATTCAAAGTATATTACTAATATTACTAGTTGTTTCAATTTCTTTAATAGCCTTAGTTCTGGCTATTGAAGAGAATGCCTATGATCTTGATTACTACATGAACTCCTTTGAAGAAAATGGGGTTTATGTAACAACTGGAAAATCACAGGGAGAGTTGGAGGTTGTATCTAAAGATATAATTTCTTACTTGAAGGGTAGGGAAGATGATAATTTTTTATACAAACACTTCAATGAAAAAGAAGTACTTCATATGATTGATGTGCTGGATTTGTTTGATATAGCCAGGGTAATAAAGTTAATCAGTTCAATTATATCCTTAGTTATTGTATTTTATTTTTTAAGTAAGAGTTTGGCTGGTTTAATGGGGAAGTGGATTGGGATTGGATTATTTACAAATCATCTGTTAATAATAATTTTGGGAGTACTAATTCTTATAGATTTTACAAAGTACTTCACAATTTTTCATGAAATTTTTTTCTCAAACGATCTTTGGTTGTTGGACCCTAGAACTGATTTTTTGATTCAAATGTTACCTGAACCATTTTTTGTAAATATGGCTAAGAATATTGGGATAAGTTTTATTAAATACTTATCCATAGCACAAATTATTGGGTATGTGTTTTATAAGAAGGGTAAATACAAGATCCCTCATTTTGAAAATCAAAAAAAATTATAAGTTAAATATATGGGTATATATTTACTTAGAGTAATTAGTTTAATATAATTAATAATTAATTATGTGAGACAGAGTAGGTAATGAGCGTTAAGTGCCTAGGGATGGGAAGTTGCCCTATGACGAAAGATATTTCTGCGATTCATTCACCGCATCCGCTGACAATTAGAGAAACTTTCTTTAATTGGCAGTAGCTGTCAATTAAGAAAGGAGTATTGATATGAATAAAAAAAGTAGAATCAGTGTAAGAACCATGGTTAAGGCTGGTTTTCTTGTTGCTATTTCCATTGTTATGACAAGATTTGCCTATATTATGGTGCCCCTTGCTGGAGTATCAGCATTAAGAATTAGTTTTGGTGACCTTCCTTTGATGTTATCAGGAATGATGTTTGGACCACTAGTTGGAGGATTGACAGGATTGGCTGCGGATTTGATTGGCTTTCTAATTAATCCCCAGGGACCCTACCATCCAGGATTTACCTTGAGTTCCATCTTATGGGGAGTTATACCAGGAATTATAATGTACACTCTTAGGGGAAAGAAGGGGTATGACAAGTTATTTTCATTTAAGAATATACTGATAGCAGTTACAGTGGTAACTGTAGTCGTATCACTGGGCTTAAACACTTATTGGCTATCAAATCTTTTTGGCAAAGGATTCATAGTCCTTTTACCAACAAGAGTCTTGGCAGCGCTTATAAGCATTCCTTTAAATGCAATAATTTTAAAATCTCTATTAAAGTATTTAAAGGGTTTTATCGACTAAAACATAGACTTCTGCCTCCTGGTAGAAGTCTTATAAATTTTAAGAAAAGAGGGTCTATATGTTAAGATTTTTATCTGCAGGAGAATCTCATGGAAATAAAATAATGGGTATTTTAGAGGGGATACCTGCTAACTTAGAACTGAATATAGACATTATAAACAAAGAACTCTATAGACGACAAAAAGGATATGGTAGATCCAGTCGTATGACCATAGAAAAAGATCAAATAGAAATCATAGCTGGTTTAAATGGTAATCTTACTACAGGGGCACCAATTGGGTTTCTAATTGATAATAAAGGTATTAACATCAAGAAGGAAGAAATATTCACACCAAGACCAGGTCATGGAGACTTAGCAGGTTTGCTAAAATACAATCAGCCAGGAGGTCGAAATGTTCTAGAAAGGGCATCCGCCAGGGAAACAGCCATTCGTGTTGCGGTTGGTGGTATATGCAAGGAATACCTGAAACAGTTAAATATCTTTGTCTTTAGTCATGTGACAAAAATTGCCGGAATTAGATCAAAATTTGATTACTATTCTACTTTAGATCTTGATTATAATATATCTGAGAATTCCATACTAAGTGTTATGGATCAGGAAGCAGAGAAGCAAATGATTGATGCAATTGATAAGGCAACTAATGAGGGTTATAGTCTTGGGGGAGAAATTCAGCTTGTGGTAAAGGGAGCACCTGTAGGTTTAGGCAGTCATGTTCAGTGGGATAGGAAACTTGATGGTCAGATAGGACAAGCAGTTTTAAGTGTTCAAGGTATTAAGAGTATTGCCATAGGTCTAGGACATGAATTTTCCAATTCTCAAGGGTTCAATTCATTTGATGAGATCTTCTATGATTACACCAAGGGATATTTTAGAAAAACCAATAGAGCTGGTGGTATTGAAGGTGGAATAAGTAATGGTGAGGACATCGTTTTGAAAGCAACCATGAAACCTATTCCCACACAGAGAACACCTCTAAGAAGTGTTGACATAAATACAAAAAAGGAAGCAAAAGCATTCCATGAAAGAGCTGATATATGTGCTGTACCTGCAGCAGCTGTAGTCGTTGAAGCTATGGTTGCATATACAATAGCAAAAGAAATAATAGAAAAATTTGGGGGAGACTCCATGGAAGAAGTCAAGAATAATTACAGCAATTACTTAGAAGAAATTATAATGAAGAGGTAAATATATGAAATTAAGGGGAAACAAATCATTAAAAGGTGAGACCTTCGTTCCAGGAGACAAATCCATTTCACACAGGGCTATTATACTTAGTTCACTGGCACTAGGTAGAACAAAGGTAGAAAACTGCCTATTATCAGAGGATACTCTAAGGACAATAGATATTTTCAGGAAACTAGGTGTTGGTATTGAAGTAGATTCTAAAAATAATATTGTTAATATTGATGGTGTGGGTTTACAGGGTCTAAAAGCTCCACAGGGAGATTTATACTGTGGTAATTCAGGAACAACTATGAGATTATTGGCAGGGCTATTAGCAGGTCAGGGATTTAAAACAAGACTAACAGGAGATAAATCATTATCCACTAGGCCTATGGATAGAGTAACAAAGCCTTTAAGCCTAATGGGTGCAGATATTTTGGACTTTAATTCAAAGGCTCCTTTAAACATAAGCCCTGGCATGATAAAGGCCATAGACTATGAAATGGAAGTAACCAGTGCTCAAGTAAAGTCAGCTATTCTTTTAGCTTCCTTGTACAGTAAGGGAATTACTACCATAAAAGAGAAATTTATTACAAGAAACCATACTGAAATTATGTTGGAATATCTTGGTGCAAAGATTGAAACAGATGGTTTGATCATTAAGATAAATAATCCAACTAAATTACTTGCTAGAGATATAATAGTACCAGGGGACATTTCTTCTGCTACCTTTCTTATTGCAGCAGGATTAATTACTAAAGATAGTGATATAACAATAAAAAATGTGGGATTAAATAATACAAGAACTGGCATAATATCAGTTTTAAGTGAAATGGGCGCAATAATAAAAATATTAGACGTTGATGAAGATAATGTTGAAAAGACTGGCTCACTAAATATTATGGAAAGTTTTCTTACAGGAATCACCATAGAAGGTGAAAAGACAGCTTCTGTAATAGATGAAATACCAATTATTGCTGTATTAGCTTGTTTTGCTGAAGGGGATACAATTATAAGGGATGCTCAAGAACTGAGAATAAAGGAATCCGATAGATTATCTGCCATTTACACTGGATTAAGTAAAATGGGTGCAGATATTGAAATTACAGATGATGGTTTAATCATTCACGGCAGAGGTAGATTGAAAGGAGCAGAAGTTTCAAGTTTTGGAGACCATAGAATTGCCATGGCCCTTAGCATAGCTGCACTGGCAGCTGATGGAACCACTATAATAGATGATGTAGAGTGTATTAATGTAAGCTATCCAAACTTTTATAATGAAGTTGGACAATTAATTGACAATAATTTTGAAATAAAATAATAAAAGATGTATAATTACAATATCAATAATTTTTGGGAGGAATAACCATGAAAACACAATTACCAATAGCTTTATCAAATAGGCATATACACGTTAGTAGAGAAGATTTAGATGTATTATTTGGAAAAGGGTATGAACTAACTAAAATGAAGGATCTTTCTCAACCTGGTCAATATGCTTGTGAAGAAAAAGTCGACATTGTTGGACCAAAGAGAACTATAAGTGGAGTTAGAATACTTGGACCAGTTAGACCTGATACTCAAATAGAGGTATCAATTTCTGATGCTGTTACCCTGGGAATAGATCCAATTGTAAGGAATTCAGGTGACATCAATGAAACCCCAGGTGTTAAGATTGTGGGGCCAAAAGGTGAAGTTGAAATGAAAAAAGGTGTAATAGTTGCCGCAAGACATATTCATATGCATACTACTGATGGAGAAGAATTTGGAGTTAGGGATAGAGATGTTGTAAGTATCAAGATTCCAGGACCTAGAGGTTTAGTATTTGACAATGTATTAGTTAGAGTACATCCAACATTTGCACTGGAAATGCATGTGGATATAGAAGAAGGGAATGCAGCTGGCATTAGAAATGGAGACTTAGTGGAGCTGATTAAATAGGAGTGATAAATATGGTAAATGTGGCAAAGATGATAGACCACACTGTATTAAAAGCTGATACAAAAAAAGATGCTGTGAAAGTCTTGTGCGAAGAGGCAATTGAATATGGTTTTAAAGCAGTTTGCGTAAATCCAACACACATTACTTTTTGTAAGGATATGCTAAAGAATTCAGATGTATTGGTAGCAACAGTAATTGGATTTCCTTTAGGAGCTAATACAACTGAAACAAAAGTATTTGAAACTAAAGATGCAGTATCTAAAGGTGCGGATGAAATAGATATGGTAATAAACATTGGTGCACTTAAGGATGGAAACTATGACTTGGTAAAGAATGATATTAAAGAAGTAGTAGCTGCATGTAAGGATGAAGCAATAGTAAAAGTTATAATTGAAACATCCTTGTTAACCGATGAGGAAAAGGTTAAAGCATGTGAACTATCTAAAGAAGCTGGCGCACATTTTGTAAAGACATCCACAGGATTTAGCACAGGTGGAGCAACATTGGAAGATGTAGCTTTAATGAAATCAGTGGTTGGAGATGACTTGGAAGTTAAAGCATCCGGGGGAGTTAAGAATTATGACATGGCTTTAAAAATGGCGGAAGCTGGTGCTACAAGAATTGGTACAAGCTCAGGAATACCAATTATAAAAAGTAAAAAATAAAGGGGAGACCCTTTATTTTTTTGATAAATTAATTATTTCTTAATAAGTTGGGTAAAACTATGTAGTAATCATGTAGAAAGGAGAACTTTTATGGATATAAGCAGAGAAAGAATAGGAAATGGTATCTATTTAAATAAGGTTATAACCCATAAGTTTAAATCAAATTTGATTAGTATAAATCTTATAAGACCATTGGAAAGAAGTGAAGTTAGTCTAAACTCCCTGTTATCACAAGTACTGGGAAGAGGGACAACTGATTTAAATAGTAAGGCGAAACTGGAAAGAAAGTTGGAAGAATTATACGGTGCACATCTTAGTGTAAATATCAGCAAGCGAGGTGAAAGACAAGTATTAAGAATCTCCATGGAGTGGGCAGATTCTAGGTTTACCAAGGATGAGACCTATGAGAAAGAAGTCATTAAGGTTTTTAGAGATATATTATTTTCTCCTCAAATGGAAGATGAGAGATTCAGGGAATCATTAGTTGAAGGCGAAAAGAAAAATCTTATAAATAAAATTGAATCAAAGGTTAATGACAAAAGGACCTTTGCATTAAATAGATGTATAGAGGAGATGTGTAAGGGGGAAGCATTTAGCATCTATCAATTGGGATATGTTGAAGATGTTGAAGGGATAACTTCTAAAAGTTTGACAGATCATTATAAGAGTATCTTAAATGACTCTCAAATTGAGATAATCTATGTTGGTAAAGATAAATCACTTATTGATGGATCTTTAGTACCTGAGGAATATTTAGATAGAAAAAATATAGTCGAAGTTCCTAGGGAGTATATTCCAAATGAAAATTTCCAAAAAAATCATATAGTGGAGAAAGAAGATGTATCTCAGGGGAAATTAGTCGTGGGTTATAGAAGTAACATCCCTTATGAGGACAACTTATACTCTGCATTACTCTTGGGAAATGAGATTTTTGGTGGAGGACCAAACTCAAAATTATTTAAGGATGTAAGAGAAAAGAATAGCTTGGCATATTACGTAGGAACTAACTTGATTAAGCACAAGTCAATAATACTACTTGATGCAGGTATAGATATTAAGAATTACCAAAAGACAATGGATATAATACAAACCCAATTAGATGACATGAAGAAGGGTGACTTCCAAGACGAAGATATGGAAATAGCTAAAAAGGCAATTAAAACATCCAGCCAGTCCATCATTGACAGCCCTCACCTAATGGGAGAGTTTACATTAGGCAAGATAATATCTAAGGATGGGAGAAGTCTTGATATGATGATTGATGATATTGAAAAGGTCAGTAGAGAAGATATTATAGCGGCAATGAATACCATAACCCTTGATACTATTTACTTCATGACAGCTAAGGAGGTGGAATATAATGAAGGCAATTGAGAATAAAAGCCTAAGTGAGACTATTTACTTCAAGGAACTATCCAATGGCATAAGGCTCTTTTATTTTCCCAAGAAGGATTTCACAAAGAAGTATGCCATATTCACAACTAATTATGGTTCCATCAATAATAGATTTAGAATTGATGAGGAAAGTGAAATTATAAGTTTACCAGAGGGAATAGCCCATTTTCTGGAGCATAAACTCTTTGAGGATGAAGATGAGGATATATTCACTAAGTTTGCTCAGAATGGAGCATTTGTAAATGCCTACACTAACTTTAATCAAACATCATACTTGTTTTATTCCACAGATAATTTTTATGATAACTTAGACCTCTTGGTGAATTTTGTTCAAAATCCTTACATCACTGATGAAAATGTAGATAAGGAAAAAGGGATCATAGCCCAGGAGATTGAAATGTATGTTGATAATCCCAAGTGGAGAGTGTTTTTTAATTGCTTGAAGGGCTTATACCATTATCATCCTGTTAGAATTGACATAGCAGGGACAGTGGATAGTATTATGGAGATCACTAAGGATGACTTATTAACCGCTTACAGAACCTTCTACAACCCTTCAAACATGGTATTATTTGTCGTTGGGGACCTAGATATGGAAAGGGTTGTTAATACTGTAGAATCGGCAGGAAAGAAGTATGAAATTACCAATAACAAAGTAAGTACTCTATTTGATAATGAACCAAGGGAAGTTAGAACAAGAATAGTTGAGGATCATATGTCTACTTCAAAGCCCCTTTTCTATTTGGGGATTAAGGATAATAATCTTGGCCAAAAGGGAGCAGAAGCAGTTAAGAAAGATATTATAACAAATATAATCCTGGATATGCTTTTTAGCGATTCGTCAGATTTTTACCATGAACTTTACGACAAAGGCTTAATTGACAAAAGTTTCGGAGCATACTATACTGGTAAAGACAATTATGGACATTCATTTATCATTGGTCAGACTCAGGATCCTAAATTGCTAAACTCATTGATTCTAGAAGTATTTAAGGATTACAATAAATACATCAACAATGAAAATTTCTTAAGAATAAAGAAGAAGGAAATAGGACAATTTTTAATGGGCTTTAATTCAATTGAATTTATAGCCAATAATTTAACTGACCTTTACTTCCAAGATTTTCTATTGATTGATTATCTAGATGTATTAAATAGTATAGATTATAAGGACATAGAAGATAGACTAAAGGAACATTTTGATGAAGAGTATACAACCTTGTCAATTATTTGGCCAAATAATGGCAATGACTTAAGTAGGGATGGTGATATTTAATGGATCCAGTTGCATTTAAGGTATTTGGATTTGAGGTTAGATGGTATGGTTTATTAATAGCTATAGCAGTATTAATAGGAACAATTTTAGCATTAAGGGAAGCAAAGAGAAAGGGAATAAAAGAAGAATCCATAATTGACATGTTACTATTTGCAGTACCTGGTGCAATAATAGGTGCAAGACTGTATTATGTAATATTCATGTGGGATTACTACAGCAAGAACCCTGGGCAGATATTAAATCTTCGAGGTGGAGGATTAGCAATACATGGGGTAATAATTGGTGGTGCTTTGGTTGCATATATCTTCACCAAAGTAAAAAAACTAAATTTCCTTACAGTAGCTGATATAGTTGCCCCAAGCTTAATACTTGGGCAAGCTATTGGTAGATGGGGTAATTTTGCAAATCAAGAAGCCCACGGGGGACCCACGGACCTTCCTTGGGGAATAATGGTGGATGGAGTTAAAGTACATCCAACCTTCCTCTATGAATCCATATGGAACTTCCTGGTGTTTGGATTTTTACTCTGGTACAGGAGAAAGAAAGCAAAGGCTGATGGTGAAGTGTTTGCAATGTATTTAGTTCTTTATTCTATAGCCAGATTCCTGATTGAGGGGATGAGAACAGATAGTCTAATGCTTGGATCTATAAGGGTTGCCCAGTTAATAAGTGCAATAATTATAATAGTAGGTATTATCTTTATTAGATACATTAGAAAAAAAGCTTGAATTTAGATATTCCATAAGCTTAAGGAGAAATCCTTGAGCTTATTTTTATGCAATTTTATAGGACTAAAGTCCCTAAATATCACTTTAGCTTGCTAAAAGTGTGGAAGAATTCCTAAGTATGGGGTAAAATATAATTAAAGTGGGGCGAAGTGGAGGAAAGTGGCAAATATTACTAGAAGGTGGAGAGATAAATGTTTATAGGTGAATATCAACATTCCCTAGATGACAAGGGAAGAATAACAATTCCATCTAAATTTAGAGATCCACTGGGTTACGAATTTGTCATGACCAAAGGACTTGATAATTGTTTATTCATCTATCCTAAGAAAGAATGGGAGGTAGTGGAGAATAAACTTAAAAGTCTTCCACTGACTAACAAGGATGCAAGAGCATTTATAAGATTTTTCTTCTCTGGTGCTACTGAGTGCATGTTGGATAAACAAGGAAGAGTTGTTATTCCAGGAAACCTTAGAGAACATTCAAAGCTTGACAAAGACGCCGTAATAATAGGCGTATCAACAAGACTGGAAATATGGAGCAAGGATGAGTGGGATAGTTACAATGATGATGATAATCTAAGTTATGATAGCATAGCTGAAAAAATGGCTGAATTAGGCATTTAAGGAGTGAGAATATGGAATTCCATCACGTATCAGTACTACTTGAGGAAGTACTTGAAGGGTTAAATATAAAAGAAGACGGAATCTATGTTGATGGTACTTTAGGTGGTGCTGGACACTCTCTGGAAATAGTGAAAAGACTTAAGACTGGAAAACTTATAGGAATAGATCAGGATACAAATGCTCTTGATAAATCAAGAGAAGTTTTAAAGGAACATTTGGATAAGGTAATCCTGGTTCACGATAATTATGTAAATATTAAATCAGTACTGGAAGATTTAAATATAGAAAAAGTAGATGGAATTCTATTAGATCTAGGGGTATCTTCCCATCAGTTAGATACTGAGGAGAGAGGGTTCTCGCATAATAAGGATGCACCATTGGATATGAGAATGGATTCAAGTAAAAACTTTTCAGCTTGGAATGTTGTAAATGAATATTCAGAAGATGAAATCACTAGAATTCTATATGAATATGGTGAAGAAAAGTGGGCAAAAAGAATCTCTCAGTTTATTATTCAAGAAAGAAATGTTAAACCAATAGACACAACCTTTGAATTGGTAAGTGTAATTAAGAAGGCAATACCAAAGAAAGTTAGAATGGAAGGACACCATCCAGCTAAAAAGACATTCCAAGCAATAAGAATAGAAGTAAATGGGGAATTGGATGTCCTAAAAGCTGCCATAAAGGATATGGTTGAAGTGCTGAATCCAAATGGAAGATTGGCCATTATAACCTTTCACTCTCTGGAAGATAGAATTGTAAAAGAAGAGTTTAAAGATTTGTTTAAAGACTGCATATGTCCGCCAGAAATGCCTCAATGTATATGTGATAAAAGAAGAGAAATCAATATACTAACAAGAAAACCCATAGTTCCATCTAAGAGGGAACTAGAGAGTAATCCAAGGTCGAGATCATCAAAACTGAGAGTAGCTGAGAAGATATAGTAGAGAAAATCGTAAGGAGGCTATACTATGTTAGCTGAGAAGATTATGTATGATCAGTATCCAGAATACATAGAACCACAAAAAGCTGAAAAAGCCAAAAAAGTGGTTAAAAAGAAGGCATCTGCTCTTAATAAGCATATGTATATTACCCTTGCAATTTTATTATTAATTACTTCTTTATTTATACTACAAGGATATGCTAAAATAACTTCAGTGAGACTTGAAATAACTAAATTGGAAAATAACAAGATACAACTTGAAAAAGTAAGAAACGATCTTTCAGGTAACCTTGAAGGATTAAAAAATACAGCTCTTATAAGTGAGGAAGCAATAAAGACCCTTGGAATGGTTTACCCAGAAGAAGGTCAAGTAGTTTATCTTACTGTTGATGATACAGTTTATAGTCAAGAATACAAGGTATCCTTTCAAGACAGAGTTAAAAGTGTTATAAGCGTATTTTCCAGCTTGTTCTAGGAGGAATAGCATTGAAAAAAATAACGAAATCTACAAGAAGACGATTAAAGTTTACTTTGTTTATAGTAACTTTAATCGTGTTTTTTTTAACTTATAGACTTATAAAAATTCAAATTGTCGATGCGGAAAAACTAAAAACTGGCGCTCTTCAACAATGGACCAAGTCTATAGACATAAAAACTGACAGAGGAATAATCTATGATACAAAAGGTAGAAAGTTGGCTGTTAATGTTACAGCTTTTACCCTATGGGCGACACCTTCTGAAATCAAGGATCCAGAAGAAGTTGCAAGGGAATTGTCATCAGTACTGGATATGAGTTATGATGACATCTATGCAAAACTGATTAAGGATGTACATGTGGAAAAAATTCAACAATGGATAACAAGAGAAGTTGCTGATACTATTCGAGAAAAGAATTTAAGAGGAATATCAATAGTTGATGATAACAAAAGATTTTATCCTTTTGGCAGCTTTGCTGCTTATATATTGGGATTCACAGATATTGATAATAATGGCTTATATGGGATAGAAAAATCCTATGACAAATACTTAACTGGGATACCTGGAACTTGGGTTAAGGCTACAGATGCTGCAAATAGACAATTGCCATATGATGGAGAAAAGGTTTTTGAACCTGATAATGGAAAATCTGTTGTGTTGTCAGTAGATGAAACAATTCAGTACTTTGCAGAGGTTGCAGCTACTGAAGCCCTAATCAATAATAATGCTAAGTCAGTTTCTATTATTGTTATGGATCCACATACAGGGGACATCCTAGCATTGGCTAATAAACCTGACTATAATCCAAACACTCCCAGGGAGTCCCTTGACCCTGAGACAAATAATCTTTGGTCACAATTAACACAGGAAGAAAGACAAAACAGATGGTTTGAAATGTGGAGAAATTATGCCATAAATGATATCTACGAACCTGGTTCAACTTTTAAAATAATAACTGCTGCTGCAACACTAGAGGAAGCAACTTCGAATCTTAATTCCACCTATTATTGTGATGGGTATATTAGGGATATTAAGGGAGTTGTATTGAGATGTGCCAGTTGGTATGATCCCCATGAGCATCAAGATTTTTCTGAAGCCTTTGCTAACTCATGTAATGTTGCCTTTGTTAATATGGCAAGAGAACTGGGAAGGGACAAATTATATGAGTATATAAAAGCATTTGGCTTTGGCGAACTTACTGGAGTTGACCTACCTGGAGAACAAAAGGGGATTATTCCTGTTAGTTCCCAAAACATAAGAGAGGTTAACCTAGCAACCTTGTCCTATGGACATGGGATTGCTGTAACCCCAATTCAAATGATAAATGCAATTTCTGTCACAGCTAATGGAGGAAAGCTAATGACTCCTAGGTTTGTGAAAAGTATATTAGATGAAAATGATAGAATTATTGAGAATTTTCCTCCAGAGGTTAAAAGACAGGTTATATCTGAAACCACAGCCAAAGAGTTATTGGGAATGCTTGAAAAAACAGTTATTGAGGGAACTGGTAGAAAAGCTTATGTACCAGGATATAGAGTAGGTGGAAAGACTGGAACTGCACAAAAAATAATCGATGGTAGATATGTACCTAATAAATATATTTCATCATTTGGAGGAGTTGCTCCAGTTGATGATCCTAAGATAAGTGTATTGGTTATTGTAGATGAACCAACGGGTATTTATTATGGAGGTACAGTTGCAGGACCATATGCTCAGATGGTTATTGAGAATACCTTAAATTACTTGGAGGTTCCTAGAGTATATACAGAGGAAGAGCTGGAAAATATAAGCGAAGTGGTTATTGTACCAGATGTAAGTGGATTAAAAATCCCTCAGGCGGGAGAGGAAATAACTGCCTTAGGACTTAAATATACAACTGAGTATGAGATATTCACAAATGAGTCCATAGTACTTGATCAATATCCTCTTGCTGGAAGTGAAGTGACAAAGGGATCAATTATAGATTTGTACTTGGATTATGGAGAAAGCAATCCAAACTTAAGTACTGAAACTGAAGAGGAAAATTAATAATAAGGCAACTTTTAGGGTTGCCTTATTAAGATTATTTTAAACTCTACTGGTAAATACATCTAAACTCTACTATAATAGGAATGATATGGAGTTTAATTTAAACTTTTGAGAGGAGATAGTTTATGACATTTGTAACACCCCCATTACTTGCCTTAATCGTTGGTTTTGCAGGTAGTGCTTTATTGGGTCCAAGGATAATTCCTTTATTAAGAAAACTAAAAATTGGACAAAGTATAAGAGAAGATGGTCCAGCATCTCATTTATCAAAATCTGGAACACCCACCATGGGAGGAATAATATTCATTGCAGGATTCTTAATATCTTTGCTTGTAAGTGGAACAATTAATTCAAGGATAATGGTTGTTGTAATATCAACTTTAGGATTTGGTTTGGTTGGATATTTAGATGATTATATAAAAGTAGTTAAGAAGAGAAATTTAGGCTTAAGAGCATACCAAAAAATATTAGGTCAAGCTGCAGTAACGGCATTTTTGGTATTTTACTATATGAATTATATTCATACAGATTCACATATAATTTTACCCTTTATAAAAATGGGATTTGATTTTGGAATTTTAACCATACCATTTTTGGTATTTGTAATAGTTGGAACTGTTAATGCAGTAAATTTAACTGATGGATTGGATGGATTGGCAACTGGTTTATCCATAATAGTCTTTTCTGCTTTTTCCTACATAATTTATCAGGCAGGATATGTTGATTTATCAGCAGCAGCCTTGGGATTTGTAGGAGCCTTGGGAGGATTCTTGATTTATAACTATAATCCTGCAAGGATTTTCATGGGAGATACAGGGTCTCTAGCCTTGGGTGGTGCTCTTTCAGCTTTTGCAGTAATTTCTGGAACACCTTTATTTATACCAATAATAGGGGGCATATTCTTTGCAGAAACTTTATCTGTAATAATACAAGTTGGATATTTCAAGTTAACCAAAAAGAGATTCTTCAGGATGGCTCCACTGCATCATCATTATGAACAAAAAGGTTGGAGAGAGATAAAGGTTGTATATGTTTTCTGGGGAGTAACCTTGCTTTTAGCCCTTGTTGGGATACTAGCCTACTAATGGGATGTGAGAAAAATGGATATTAAGGATAAAAAAATATTGGTATTTGGTCTTGGACTAACGGGAATATCAGCTCTTGTAGCCTTAAGGGATTCCTGGGATAATACTTGGGTTTACAATGATGGTTCAGTTGAAGATGTCAAGGCTAAGTTAAGTGAAAACAGGATCACGGGAGTGAGGATTCTAGATGAGTTTAAAGATCTAAATAGGATTGATCTTATAATAAAGAGCCCAGGGATTAAACCCAACCATCCTCTTTTAATTAAAGCCATGGAATACTCTATTCCCGTTATAAGTGATATTGAGTTTGGTTTTAATATCTTAAATAAAAATAAGTTTTACTGTATAACTGGTACCAACGGCAAGACAACATCCACAGTACTTGCCAATAATATATTTAAAAGGTGGGATAGTAATACTCACATGGCGGGTAATGTAGGGGTTGGTTTACTGGGTGAAATTAGTAAGGCAAGTGATGATGATATATTTCTACTTGAACTGAGTAGTTTTCAACTTGAGCATACTATTAAATTCAAACCCAAAGGTGCCTTGATCCTAAATATATCTCCAGATCACATTGACTGGCATGGCAGCTTGGAAAACTACATTAAATCTAAGTATAAAATATTCAAAAATCAAGATAAAGACGATTATTTAGTTTTGAATTACGATGATGATAATTTAAGAAGTCTTAAGGGACAAACTAAGACCAATGAAATATTCTTCAGTCAAAATGAGATTTTAGAGAAGGGTATTTTCCTAAAGGATAGGATAATTGTATATAAGGATGAAAACAAAAAAGTGGACATCTTAAATATTGACAACATTAGATTACCTGGAAAACATAATTTAGAAAACATTATGGGTGTTATAGGTTTATCTTTAACAGCAGGAGTTCCCCTTGAAATAATAAGAGATGAAATATCAAAGTTTCAAGGAGTGGAACATAGAATTGAGTTTGTAAAAAGTATCAGAGGTGTGAACTATTACAATGACTCAAAGGGAACCAACATTGAATCAACTCTTAAAGCCATTGAAGCCCTGGAAAAACCTTTAATATTAATTGCTGGAGGATATGACAAGGGATCAAGTTTTGAAGAACTAATAATAGAGTTTAATAAAAAGGGCAAAGCATTAATAGTATTTGGAGCAACTAAGGATAAGTTCGTGGAAGCTGCCAAGAAAGTGAGCTTTTTAAAAATTCATGTTGTCAATAATCTAGATGAAGCAGTTAATTTAAGTTACTTAATGGCAGAGGATAAGGATACGGTACTCTTATCTCCAGCCTGTGCAAGTTGGGATATGTATACTAATTTTGAACAAAGAGGAAATCATTTTAAGGAATTGGTATCAAAACTATCGGAGTGATCTTATGAAAGCAAAAAGGAAGGTTAAGAAAAATGAACCTGATTTTCTAATATTAATAGCCACCACAGCACTGGTTTTTATAGGGATAATCATGGTATATTCTGCCAGTTGGCCTGAGGGAATGGTTAGGTTTTCCAATGGTGGTCACTATGCAAATAGGCATATATTTTGGGCTATAGTTGGTTTTTCAGGCATGATAGTAATGATGAATATAGACTATAAGGTATGGAAGAGATTTGCACCATACATATATATTCTTGCAATAATACTTGGATTGTTGATATTTAGTCCAATGGGTTTGGAATTAAAGGGAGCAAGTAGATGGATAAACCTTGGATTTACAACATTTATGCCATCTGATGCAATTAAACTTGGAAGTATAATTTTCTTTGCCAGTTTCTTAGCAAACAAAAAAGATAAGGTGAGAAACTTACTTAATGGAGCCTTACCTGCATTTTTCTATATTGGTCTATCTTCTGCTTTAATATACCTACAAAAAGACCTGGGAACAATGATCGTTATGGCTGGTACTATGATAGCCATGTTCTTTGTTTCAGGCATGCATTTGTCTTTAATAGCAGGAATTGGAGCATTTGGTTATTTTTTCTTTCAGTATGCAATTAATTCTGAGGGAAATGAGTATAGGTTAAGGAGAGTATTAATATTTCAGGACCCCTTTCAAGATAAGTTAGGAGATGGCTGGCAATTGGTACAGTCTCTATATGCTCTTGGATCTGGAGGAGTTTTAGGTGTTGGCCTTGGACAAAGTAGGCAGAAGTTCTTCTATATTCCAGAATCATACAATGACTTTATATTCTCAATTATTGGTGAAGAGCTGGGACTAATTGGAGCTTTGTTTATTCTATTATTATATACTATACTTATTTATAGGGGAGTTATGACTGCCTTAAATGCAAAAGATCTCTTTGGGAGTTATCTGGCAACAGGTATTACTGCCCTTATAACAATACAGTCATTTGTCAACATTGCAGTAATTACATCAAGTATACCTGCAACGGGAATTACACTACCACTTATAAGTTTTGGAGGTACATCATTAGTATTTGTAATGGCTGGAATAGGGATTCTCTTAAACATATCAAGACATGGAATTAGAAAGGAACGGAGTGTTCAAGATGAAAGTAATAGTTAGTGGTGGTGGGACTGGTGGACATATTTATCCTGCAATATCTATAGCTGAAGAAATTAAGAAGAACATAAAGGATATTGAGATATTATATATAGGAACAAAGGGAAGTCTGGAAGAAGAACTAGTATCCAGAACTGACTATTTATTTAAGAGCATAAGAGTTAAAGGTATGCCTAGAAGGCTCAATAAGAAATCCCTAATTGCCCTTAAGGAGCTTATGATAGGTTTATCCCAAGCTAAAAGGATTATCAAGGAATTTAAGCCTGATGTGGTTATTGGAACTGGAGGCTATGTCTCTGGACCAATTGTATATGCAGCTGCAAATTCAAAGGTTCCCACATTGATTCATGAGCAAAATGCATTTCCTGGAATTACCAATAAAATACTGGCAAGATATGTAGACAAGGTCCTAATAACCTTTGAGGACTCCAGGAAATATTTTAAAGATAAAGAAAAGACCGTGCTCACTGGAAATCCCATTAGAAGTGAAATAACAAATGTAGACAGGGAAGTAGCCTATGAGACATTGGGAATCAAAAGGGACAAACCATTTATA
Organism: uncultured Tissierellaceae bacterium; assembly: GCA_964575895.1. Taxonomy (GTDB): domain Bacteria; phylum Bacillota; class Clostridia; order Tissierellales; family Tissierellaceae; genus Gudongella. Next base: position 122,337 of record CAZNTE010000001.1, read on the forward strand.
GTTTCCTTTGGTGGCAGTGGTGGTCAGAAGAGCCTAAATAATTCAATACTAGAATCTCTAGAGGATTTTTCTAGGGCTGACTATCAAGTTCTTCACATAACAGGTAAAAATAATTACGATAAATTTTTAAATGATATGTTGGATAAAGGCATTAAGGCATCTGATGATATAAGAATTGTATCTTACTTCAATGAAATGCCAAAGGCATTGAATCTTGCAGATCTTGTAATAACCAGCGGGGGAGCAATTACCCTTGCAGAAATATCCGCTATAGGAGTACCAGGTATCCTTATACCAAAAGCTTATACAGCTGAGAACCACCAGGAGTATAACGCCAGGTCATTCCAGGAAAGAGGAGCAGCCATCATGGTACTTGAAAAAGATCTGGCTGACATAAATCTATTTACTCTTGTAAAAGATATAGTAGAAGACAAGGATAAGTTAGATTATATGAGAATAAAATCTAAGGAACTAGGACTTACTAAGGCCAATTCATTAATATTTGAGGAAATTGAAAAACTAGTAAAAATATAGGTGTGATTAAGTATGAAGGAAACTCGTGTGGAGAAGAAGAGAAGAAAAAGAAGATTTATCATAAAGATACTTATCTTTATGCTTTTTATAGCTGCTGTTATAACAATTAGTTTAAAATCTAGTTTCTTTCAACTAAACAATATAGAAATTACGGGAAATTCAAAACTAAATCATGAAGAAATATTACAAGCATCGGGACTTACTTTGGGAGATAATTTACTGCTGATAGGAAAAGGTCAAGTAAAAAGAAATATTATTAATCTTCCCTACACTAAGGATGTTACCGTTAAGAGACAATGGCCAAAAGGTGTTGAAATCAATATAGAGGAAAGAATACCTTACCTTCAGTTTGAAAATGGTTATAGCTTTGCTATAGTTGATACTGAAGGGATTTATTTGGAAAACTCAATAACCAAGTTACCAACCATTCCACTGATTAAAAATATCAGCTGGCCAAAATTAAAATATGGAGATTCAATTGTTGAAGTAGAAGAGACAAAAAATTTCGCTGATTTCTTTTCCAGTGATGAAATTGGAGAAATTACACTAAAATTTAAAAATCTTGAAGTAGAAGATGACAATAATATTAAAATTGATTTAATAAGTGGAGTGCTAGTTGAATTTGGACCCCTGGATAATGTAAAATATAAGTTAAGGATGTTAAATGAAATTATCCTAGATATAGAAAAGAAGAAAATACCAACGAGAATGATTATAATGAACAAAGGAGAACACCCAATTGTCGTAAGAGATGATAGGTAGGGGGGATAAAATGAAGATTAGAGTGGAATATTTAGCTTTGTTTTTAGTTTCTCTAATTCTTGGTTTAATTTTATCCATTCAGTTCAGAACGATTAACAAAACAGTGGGAGAAGGTGCACTGCCTACTCAAAGAGCCCAAGAAATAGCTGTTGATCTTAAAAAAGCTCAAACTGAAAGGGAAGCTCAGCTTAAGCTGATAGAAGAACTGGAATTAAAAATAGATCAGTATGAAAAAAGTGGAATAGAAAACGATACTTACGCAGAAAATTTATATAAGGACGCAATGAAGTATAGAATGTTAGCGGGTTATTCTGATGTGGAAGGACCGGGAGTAATTTTAGAGATCATTGATCCGCCTGTTGATATCCAGTATGGAGAAGGCTTTACCATAATAGATGAATTGGATCTAATACTACAAGTAGTAAGCATATTAAACGCAGCTGATGCTGAAGCCATATCAGTAAATGATCAAAGGTATACATCATTTACAGAAATAGTAAGAGCTGGCAACCATATTGAAATAAATGGAGTATCAACAGCATCTCCAATAGTAATAAGGGCAATAGGAAATCCTGATACCCTTGAATCTGCTTTGAGTATAAAGTGGGGGATAGTTTGGCAATTAAGAAATTATGATTATGTAGTTCATCTAACTCAGGATAAGAAAGTTGTTATTCCAAAATATAGAAGAGTTAAAGATTACATTTACGCTAGTCCTGTAGAAGAAACTGTAAACTAGGAGGAGATATTATGAAAATTTCCACTCCTAAGGTTTTTATAATTATTGCTAGTATAATTGTAGGAATAACTATATCCAATCAAATGAAGCTTAATTTGGAGACTATTACACCAGTGACTATAAAATCAATAATAGATTCCAAAAATGAATTGGATAATATTAAAAGAGAAATCATTAACTTAGAACAGACTATTGAAGCCAAGTATAAGGAACTTGAACTACTGGAGAGTACTCAGACAGGTGAAGCAAATATAGTTGACATTTTAAAGAAAGATGTTACAAACAATATGCTTCAGGCAGGATATGCAGCTTTGAAAGGTCCTGGAATAGAAATTGTAATGTTTGATAATATTGACCTAGAGGAGTTATCATTTAACTTTTCTAATGATATAATACATGATGTGGATATTTTAAATATAATAAATGATTTAAGAGTTTCCGGTGCGGAAGCAATAAGTATAAATGATCAGAGGGTGATGTCTAACTCAGAGATCAAATGTGGGGGACCAATTATAAGAATAAATGGAGTGAGCATTGGAACACCCTTTGTGATTAAAGCCATAGGAGATCCTCAGATGTTAATGGCAGCTGTGAATGCACCAGGAACTTATGGTGACACTTTAAAGACTATATATGGAATTGGAATAAATCCATATACCAGTGATAATATTGTAATATCAGGATATCAAGGCATAATAAGATTTGATTATGCCAGACCTGTGGGAGAAGGTGGCTAAATGGTATATGCTTTACTAGGAATATTAATAGGTGGCGTTATTGGATTTTTATTGCCTTACACATATAATACGGCATATACCCTATATATATCTGTAGCAATTCTTGCCAGCTTAGATTCTGTTTTCGGAGGAATAAGGGCAAATCTAGAAGGCAAGTTTAATACAAAAATCTTTGTGACTGGATTTTTTGGAAATGCATTATTGGCAGCGTTTTTAGCCTACATTGGAGATAGACTAGGTGTTCCCCTATACTATGCAGCAATATTTACATTCGGGAGTAGACTATTCGATAATTTCGCTAAAATTAGAAGGATTTGGCTAACTAAAGAAAAACCAGTTAAGACTAATAAGTAATACCCAAAGATGATAGGAGGAATGGGAATGTTTGATTTTGACGTAGACGTGGATCAATTTGCTAAAATTAAGGTTTTCGGAGTAGGTGGTGGCGGAAATAATGCAGTAAATCGAATGATTGAATGTGGAGTAAGAGGTATTGAGTTCATAGCTTTAAATACCGACAAACAAGCTCTATATTCATCAAGGGCTGAACAAAAAGTTCAATTAGGTGAAAAGATAACCAAAGGATTGGGAGCAGGGGCAAATCCTGAAATTGGAACAAAGGCAGCAGAAGAAAATAGAAATGACATCCTTGAAAGCTTAAAAGGAGCTGACATGGTATTTATAACTGCAGGAATGGGTGGCGGAACTGGTACTGGTGCTGCTCCAATAATCGCTGAAATTGCCAAAGAACTTGGAATTTTAACTGTAGGAGTTGTAACTAAACCATTTACATTTGAAGGCAAAAGAAGATTGCAGCATGCAGAAAAAGGAATTGAAGAATTAAAGAGTAGGGTTGATACCCTTGTAACCATTCCCAACGATAGATTATTGCAAATTGCTGACAAGAAAACATCAATGGCGGATGCATTCATGATGGCTGATGAAGTATTAAAGCAAGGTATACAAGGTATATCTGATTTGATATCTGTACCTAACTTAATTAATCTGGATTTTGCAGATGTTAAGACTATAATGTTAGATAAGGGTATAGCTCACATGGGTATAGGAATAGCCTCAGGGGATAATAGAGCTGCTGATGCTGCCAAACAAGCTATAACTTCACCACTTTTGGAAACATCAATTGATGGTGCCAAGTCTGTGTTATTAAATATAACCGGTGGAAAGGATCTAGGTATCTTTGAAGTAAATGAAGCAGCTGATATAATTCGCCAATCTGTTGATCCAGAAGCAAATATTATATTTGGTGCAGGAATTGATGAGTCAATGAATGATGAAATAAAGATAACGGTTATTGCAACTGGTTTTGAGGAAGAATTAATTACAAATAGAACTACCATGACACAAAAAAGCGGTCTATTTGGTTCTAGAAAAGAACAAGAAGTAGTTGAAGAAACAAAGAAAAAGGAACCACAGATGGAAGATTTAGACATCCCAATATTCCTTAGAAGAAGAGATAAAAGATAATTTAGGATAAAACGTATCTGTTCGGATACGTTTTATTTTTAAGAAGGAGTGGAGAAAAATGAAATGTCCATATTGCGAATATCTAGAATCAAAAGTTGTGGATTCCAGACCAACAGATGAAGGTCAAGCCATTAGAAGAAGAAGAGAATGCATGAGTTGTGGGAAGAGATTTACAACCTATGAGAAAATTGAAGAAATCCCAACTATAATAGTAAAAAAAGACGGGAATAGGCAAACCTATGACAGGAATAAATTAATGAATGGCATAATAAAGGCTTGTGAAAAGAGACCAGTCTCCATGACTACAATTGAGAAAATGGTAGATGATATTGAAAAGGTTATTTCTAACTCCTTGGATAATGAGATAACATCTTCTGAAATTGGGGAAGAAATAATGAATAGACTTAAGGATGTGGATGAAGTGGCCTATGTTAGATTTGCATCTGTTTATAGGCAATTCAAGGATGTAAACTCCTTTATGGATGAGTTAAAGAAGATTTTGGATGAAAGTAAGTAGGTAGATTATGAGAAAAGATGATTTCAAGGATATACTAATGCAAAATATTTTGCAGTATGGAAATATTGGAGTCCATGTCATAGATAAGGACAGAAAAACAATCATATACAATGAAGCTATGGCTGAATTGGAAGGCTTAGAGATCTTTCAGGTTATGGACAAGGATATACTTCATATATTTCCTAGTCTTAATGAATATACATCTACTCTGATTAAGGTCATTAATACTGGTGAACCCATAATCAATAGTACTCAAACATATTTTAATTATAGAGGGCACTCCATAACTACAATATCATCCACTATCCCCTTGGAAAAGGACGGGTTAGTTATAGGAGCAATGGAAATCGCCCAGGATGTAACAAACTTAAGGAAATTATCTGATCAGCTTATGGAACTACAGCAGGAACTAAAAGTAAATAGAAAAAATGTTGAGACGAAAAAGGGTATAAAGAAGTATCACTTCAATAGTATTATTGGAAATAACAAGGGACTTATAATTGCCAAACAAATAGGTGAAAAAGCCAGTGATACACCTTCTAGTGTCTTGATCTATGGAGAAACTGGAACTGGTAAAGAGATGTTTGCCCAAAGTATTCACAATAACGGAGTAAGAAGAAATAATACTTTTATAGCTCAAAACTGTGCTGCTATTCCTGATACTCTTTTGGAAGGCATCCTATTTGGGACTGATAAGGGTGGATTTACTGGAGCTGTTGAAAGGGAAGGGATATTTGAGCAAGCAAATGGTGGAACACTTCTCTTAGATGAGATCAATTCCATGAGTTTACCCCTTCAAGCTAAGCTCTTGAGGGTATTACAGGAGGGGTATATTAGAAGAATTGGTGGAATCAAAGACATTCCAGTGGATGTTAGAATAATCGCCACCACCAATGAAGATCCTAAAATAAGTATGGAAAATAATCTTATAAGAAGAGACTTGTTCTATAGATTAAGTGTTATTAACATTCATATTCCACCTTTAAGGGAAAGGTTGGACGATTTGGACCTACTAACTAGTTTTTTCATAAACAAGTTCAATCAGCAACTGAATAAGAATATTGTGGATATTTCAAAGGAAGTTAGAGAAGATTTTCTAAAGTACTCCTGGCCTGGCAATATAAGGGAATTAGAGAACTTCATTGAAGGTGCAATGAATATGGTTTCCAGTCAAGATAAACTCTTAAACAGAGAAAACTTTATAACTTCAAACTTTATACCAAAGAAGTCAAATATTGATAGAATACTTATTGAAAAATTAAGCAATGCAAGTTTGCCTGATATTTTAAATGAGTTGGAAGATAATATAATAAGTGATGCCATGGATAGGTATGGAAATAATATTTCTAATGCAGCTAAACACCTGGGGATTAAGCGTCAAACATTACAGCATAAATTAAAGAAAGATAGATAAACTGCAATATTATTTGCGCTAGATGCAAATAATATTGCAGTTTATTTTTGCATTAACAGAAAATTACGACATAAAAGACCTAATAATTGGGTATTTATATGTATATTGCAGATGAAAATCTTTGGCATGAAATTTGCAATATATAAAGGTGTATGTAGTTAATATAATCTGGAGGTGGCTTATGAGAGAAAAAAATGTAAGAGTAATTATTTGGGGTCTAGGAGCTATGGGTAGTGGAATGGCTGATATGCTCTTAAAGAAAAAAGGCGTTGAAATCGTAGGTGCTGTTGGAAGAGGAGCAAAAGTTGGTAAAAGCATGTATGATTATATAAAGACTGAAAGAGGCGACAGACCAGATGTTATAATTGGAACACCAGAAGAGGTAATTAAGGTTGGTGCTGCTGATGTTGTTCTTTCAGCAACAGATTCTTACACAAAAGTTGCATTTGATAGATTAAAGTTTATATTAGAAAAGAAGATTAATGTTATTTCATCTGCTGAAGAGATGTCATATCCACTGGCACAGTCACCAGAAGAAGCAAAAAAATTAGATAAAATCGCTAAAGATAATGGAGTATCAATCCTAGGAACTGGTATAAATCCAGGACTAATTATGGATTTACTTGTTGTACTTATGACTGGAGCTTGCGAAGAAGTAGACCATATTACTGCTAGAAGAGTTAATTCACTTTCTCCATTTGGTCCAGCAGTTATGGAAGAGCAGGGAATTGGTATGACCAAGGAAGAATTTTTACATGGAGTAGAAACTGGACATTTGGCTGGTCATGTAGGTTTTCCTGAGTCAATAAGAATGGTTGCTGATGCTATTGGTTGGAAGGTTGATAAGGTTGAACAATCCATGGACCCAATAATGACAGATGTGGAGAGAAAGTCTCCATATGGATTTGCACCAGCAGGTCATGTGGCTGGATGTGCCATGAAGGGATATGGATATGTTGATGGTGAATTGAAGATAGAAATGGATCACCCACAACAAATTGAGCCTGAGCAAGTAGGAGTTCAAACTGGTGATTACGTAATCATCAAGGGTACTCCAGATATTAATCTTGTTAACTCACCAGAAGTACCAGGAGGAATAGGAACAATAGCTATGTGTGTAAATATGATTCCTCATATCATTAATGCTAAACCAGGACTAAGAACCATGCTTGATTTACCAGTACCTAGAGCAATAATGGGTGATATGAGAGAGCTTATTGAAGAGTAAGATATTTATTAAATTAAGTTAACACAAATATTAAGATAATTAAACAAAGTATGGGTAGACACAGTCTACTCATACTTCATGTAATCAGAGAGGATGAATAAGATGAACGCAAAACGCGGTGACTGGGTACGAATCCATAAAATAGTACTTAATGTAGGCGAAAGAGCACCAAATATTCCAGAAGATACTCAAAACGTACCATTGGAATTATGGGACAAGGGATTTTTATTAAATGATGAGGCGAAAATTGGAGATAAGGTTGAAATAGAAACATACATCGGTAGAAAAATTGAAGGGTCATTAATTGAAGTAAATCCATATTGGGACCACGATTATGGAAAGGCTGTGCCTGAACTACTTTATATTGGTAGACAAGCTAGATTATTATTGGAAGAAGGTGAAATCAATGACTAAAGATATAAGCTTTAATGCTGTTATGGGAAGAAAAGCAGAGATAATGAAAAAATCTGTAGGCATTGATTATGCCGAATTTGAATCAGGTACTATTTCCTTTGACTACGAAAGAATGATGAAAGAAACAGGTTATAGTTTGCATGAAATTGAAGAGATTCAAAAACAAACAACAGTTGGGAATACACCTCTATATGAGTTAAGAAATATAACTAAATTAGCTAGAAAGTTTGCACCAGAAGGAAAGGGTGCAAGAATTTTTATAAAAGATGAAGCCAGTAATCCATCAGGAAGCTTTAAGGCAAGAAGGGCAGCAACAGCTGTATACCACGCTCAAAAGTTAGGATACAAGGGAGTAATTGCTGCAACAAGTGGAAACTACGGGGCTGCCGTTGCATCCCAGGCGGCTATGAGGGGCCTGAAATGCATAATAGTACAAGAGTGCTATGATTCTAGAGGGGTTGGACAACCTGAAATAATTGAGAAAGCAAGAGCTTGTGAGGCCTATGGGGCTGAGGTTGTTCAGCTATCAGTTGGACCTGAGTTATTCTACTCTTTCCTTTTGTTATTAGAAGAAACTGGTTACTTCAATGCATCTCTTTACACACCATTTGGAATTGCTGGAGTTGAGACGCTAGGATATGAACTTTCCATGGAGTTTAGAGAAAAGGAAGGCAAGGATCCTGATGTTGTGGTTATTACAAATGCTGGTGGTGGCAATCTAACAGGTACAGCTAGGGGACTAATTAAAGCTGGAGCCTTGAATAGTCAGATAGTTGGAGCTTCTGTCTCCTTAGCAGGACTTCATATGGCCAGTGATGTACAGTTCAACAAGAAATCCTTTACAACTGGCCACACTGGATTTGGAATCCCATTTGCAACCTGGCCAGATAGATCTGATGTACCAAGATCTGCTGCTAGACCACTTAGATATGTTGATAGATATGTAACTGTAAACCAGGGGTCAGTATTCTATATGACTGAACTACTTGCACAAGTTGAAGGACTAGAAAGAGGACCTGCAGGAAATACTGCCCTAGCAGCTGCTTTTGTCCTTTCCCAGGAAATGGATCAGGACCAAATCATAGTTGTTCAGGAAACTGAATATACCGGTGCAGGAAAACACATACTACCACAATTGACATTTGCCAAGGACAATGGAATCAAAATTCTAAAGGGAAATCCAAGGGATGAGGTTCCTGGTGAGACAATTATCCTTCCAGAAGATCCTTCCATGCTTTGTGTGGATGAATTAGATTTAGGAAAGACAAAAAAATCATATATTAGAAACTGCATAACAAACACTGGAGTTAAGGAAGTTAACAAGGAGGATTTGGATTTCCTTGTTGCTGATACAAAATCAAGTGTTGAATTCGTTAAGGAAGCTCTAAGTGAGCTTGGTGTAAATATAAAATTGGAGGAAAAATAATGAGAAGAGAAGATGATTTTCAAGTTAGGAGAAAGCATTTAGCTGATATGACTGAAGAACAACTGGAAACTCGTTTTTGGGAGTTAGCAGAAAAACTAGTAGATCCTATTATTGACCTAGGATACAAGAATACAAGTCCATCAATTGAGAGAAGTGTATTACTAAGAATGGGATTTTCAAGTGTTGAAGCTAAAGCAATAGTTGATAATGCCATAGATAGAGGACTTATAGGAAAAGGTGCTGGTCATATTGTATATAGATTGGCAAAGGATAAGAACATGAGCATTAGAGAAGCAGGACTGCTGCTTGTTGAAGATAGCCATTGGGATGAAGTTAAGGCTATGTTTAAGGGAGGTGCCAAGTAATGGAATTGAAACCAAATGAAAGATTAGATATTAAGGAACTTTTAAAGGATCTTGAGAATTATAGACCTAAGAGAAGAGGATGGCATTGGAGAGATGGAGTAGGAGAAAGTAGAAAAATTGGCAAGTTCGATTACTACGATACTTCAGAAAATCTTAAACAATCTCAACCACTACCAGCTGCAAAGTACTTTGAAAACATAGATCCCCAACCACAACCAGTAATTACTACAGAAATTGCTTCTGGTAGATTCGAGGATGATATTAGAAGGATGAGAATGGCTGCATGGCATGGTGCGGATCATATTATGGTAATTAGAACTGCAGGTCAATCACACTTTGAGAGTTTGATTGAAGGAACCCCTCAAGGAGTAGGTGGAATACCAATAAGTAGAAAGCAAGTTAGGGCACAGAGAAAGGCTCTTGATTTAATAGAAGAAGAAGTGGGAAGACCAATAAACTACCATTCATATGTTTCTGGCGTTGCTGGTCCTGAAATTGCTGTAATGTTTGCTGAAGAAGGAGTAAATGGTGCTCACCAGGATCCCCAGTACAATGTACTGTATAGAAATATCAATATGATAAGATCCTTCGTGGATGCAGCTGAAGCAAAAAAAGTAATGACTTGGGCTGATATAGCTCAAATTGATGGTGCTCATAATGCTAATGCTACTGCCAGAGAAGCTTGGAAGGTAATGCCTGAATTAATGGTTCAACATGGTATCAACTCAATGTTTTCAGTTAAGGTTGGTATGAAGAAGGGAAATATTTGTCTTTCAACTGTACCCCCAACTGCACCACCAGCTCCAAGTATGAGATTGGATCTTCCATATGCTGTGGCCTTAAGGGATATATTTAGAGAATACAGAATGAGAGCTCAAATGAATACCAAATACATGGAATCATCAACTAGAGAAGCAACGGTTACTCATGTATTAAACCTACTGATTTCTCAACTTACATCAGCTGATATTCAATCAACCATAACTCCTGATGAGGGAAGAAATGTTCCATGGCATATATATAACATTGAAGCTGTTGATACTGCAAAACAAGCATTCAATGGTATGGATGGACTAATGAGCATGTTGGAGTTAAAGCGTGAAGGAACTGAGCTAGGAGACAAGGTTAGAGAACTTAAGGAAAGAGCAATTCTATTTATGGAAGAAATGCTTGAAATAGGTGGCTACTTTGAATCAGTACAGGCTGGTTTCTTTGTTGACTCTGGTTACTACCCAGAGAGAAACGGTGATGGAATCGTTAGAAAAATCAATGCAGGAGTTGGAGAGGGAACAGTATACGAAAGAGATGCTGACTATATGGCACCAGTTACTGCTCATTTTGGATACAACAACCTTGCACAATACGGAGAGGAATATGTTGAAGATCCTGCTAAACTTGTAGGAGGAACGACTTTCGAAGATCCATCAAAGATCATATATATCGACGAACTTGATGAAACAGATAATGTTAATGTAAGACTTGAAGAGGCAAAGGAATTCGTAGGAACAACAAACATCAAACCTGAGATGGAGTGGAGGGGAGATGGAATAATCCACTTAACCATGTTTTTACCTACTGATATAAGAACAGCAGAATTTGCTGGACTGGAAGTAGCTAAAAAGATGAATCTTAAGGATCCTGAGGTAATTCATAAGGAAGTTATGCAGGAGGCTGAAGGTACAAGAATCGAAATAAAAGGTAAATTAGATATAACCATAGATACTACAAAACTAGTTATTCCGCCTAAGCCAGAAGTGCTTTCCGAAGATGCATTAAGGGAAGATATTAAGAATAAGCCAATGAAGATTGTAGCAGCAACTGTTGGAGAGGACGAACACTCAGTAGGAATTAGGGAAATTATTGATATTAAGCATGGTGGAATTGAAAAATATGGTATTGAATGTCATATACTTGGTACTTCTATATCAGTTGAAAAACTTGTTGATGCTGCCATTGAGATAAATGCTGATGCAATTTTAACCTCAACCATCATTTCCCATGATGATATTCACTACAAGAACATGAAAAAACTTCATGAGTATGCCATAGAAAAGGGAATCAGAGATAAGGTAATATTGATTTCTGGTGGAACTCAGGTTTCCAATGAATTAGCAGTACAAAATGGAATGGATGCAGGATTTGGCCGTGGAACCAAAGGTTCTCACGTAGCTACTTTCCTAGTTAAGAAAAGACGTGAAATGGAAAATGAAGATTAATCTACTAGTTGCAGAAATTGGAAGCACCACAACTGTAGTGAATGCTTTTAATGATATTGATAATGATCCAAAATTCATCGGTCAAGGGCAGGGTGCAACCTCTGTCCTTGAAGGTGATGTAAATATGGGACTTAAGGAAGCTATTGATGATCTGTGTAAAAACCTCAAGGTAGACTCCATAGCTTATGATGACCTAATAGCCACCAGTTCCGCCGCTGGCGGTCTTAGAATGAGTGTTCATGGCTTGGTATACGATATGACAGTAAGGGCTGCTAAAGAGGCAGCATTAGGCGCTGGTGCCAATATAAAACACATAACCGCAGGTAAACTTAGAAAGTCAGATTTAAGAAGGATAAAAGAAGTTAATCCAAACATAATACTAATAGCTGGAGGAGTGGACTTTGGTGAAAGGGATACTGCTCTTCACAATAGTGAACTTATAGCTGAAATGAACCTGGGAATACCGGTTATATATGCTGGAAACATTGAAAATCATCAGGATGTTAAGGATATTTTTGAAGGTACAAATAATGAGCTCTACCTAGTGGATAATGTGTATCCAAAGATAGATGAGCTAAATATTGAACCTACCAGAAAGGTTATCCAATCTGTATTTGAAAAGCACATTGTACATGCCCCAGGCATGGAAAAAATCAGGGAAATGGTAACAGGTAACATCATGCCAACCCCTGGTGCTGTAATGGAGGCCAGTCAACTCTTATACAATGAAATAGGGGATTTACTAACTATTGATGTTGGTGGAGCCACAACTGATATACATTCAGTTACTGAGGATAGTGAGGAAATATCAAGAATTATACTAAGTCCTGAACCCATGGCCAAGAGAACTGTAGAAGGGGATTTGGGAGTATATGTTAATATGAGAAACATTGTTGAAATGATTGGAGAGGAGACCCTTATGGAGGAGCTTGACCTTGATGAAGGAGCCTTTTCCAATCTCATTGCCCATCATAAACCTATCCCTAAAAGTGAACTGGAAAAGAGATTTGTGGAGATTTTAGCCCAACATGCAACTATTACCGCTGTAAAAAGACATGGAGGAAGATTAAAGAACCTTTATGGTCCAAGTGGTAAAAAGACCATTGCAGAAGGTAAGGATTTAACAGGAGTCAAATATTTAATTGGTACAGGTGGAGCCTTAACCAGACTGCCAGGTCGAGTGGAAATACTCAAGATGATTCCTGAATCAAACAATGGAACAGATTTACTGCCTAATAAGGATGTTGAAATACTAATTGACAACCATTACATCGTGGCATCCCTTGGAGTAATGAGTAAGAAATATCCTGAAGCTGCACTGGACTTATTATTGAAAAGCTTTGGAATAAGGAGTTAGGAGGGAGCTATGGGTTATCCAAGAGTTGTTGTAGACACTAAGATAATAAAAGAAAATGTTGAATGTATTGTAAAGAAGACAAGAGATAAAAACATAAGCCTTGCAGGAGTTACTAAGGGATTTTGTGCATACCCAGAAATTGCCATGGCTTATGTTGGAGGTGGAGTGGATTATCTGGCTGATTCTAGATTGCAAAACTTGAAGAAGTTGAAGGACATCAATATACCTAAGATGATGCTAAGACTTCCTATGATATCTGAAGCTGATGATACAGTTAAATATGCTGATATTTCATTAAACTCAGAGGTTTCAACCATAAAAGCCTTAGATAAGGCTGCTAAGACCATTGATAAGATTCATGATATAATAGTAATGGTAGATTTAGGAGACTTAAGGGAAGGATACTTCAAAGAGGAAGATCTATTTAAAGCAATTGAAGAAGTAAAAAAACTATCCAATGTAAAGATCAAGGGCTTGGGAGTTAACCTGACTTGTTATGGAGGTGTAATTCCCAAAACTGATATTTTAGACAGATTAACAATTCTAGCTAAGAAGATAGAGGATGCACATGGTCTAGATCTTGATATTATATCAGGGGGTAATTCCAGTAGTATATATTTACTTGATGATGGACTTCCTGATAGAATAAATAATCTAAGACTAGGTGAAGCTATAATTCTGGGAACTGAATCTGCCTACGGAAAAACAATACCTGGAACAAATCCAAATGCATTTACTCTTGAGGCAGAAATCGTTGAAATTAAGGAAAAACCATCTGTTCCAACAGAAGAAATAGGAAGAGATGCCTTTGGACAGGTTCCTACCTTTACTGATAGAGGGATTAGAAGGAGAATGTTACTGGCAGTTGGAAAGCAAGATGTGGACATTGATACCTTGTTTCCAAAGGATAAGGACTTAATTGTTCTTGGTGGAAGTTCTGATCACCTGATTGTTGATAGTTCTGATTCCAAGAAAGACTATAAGGTTGGAGACATTGTATCCTTCAATATGCACTATGTATCAATGCTTAGGGTAATGACCTCAGAGTATGTTGAAAAAGTTATAATTTAATTTATGGGTGTACTTTACTACTGTGGAGTACACCTTTCAAATTAGTAAGAAAATATGGTATAATCCTAATATTAAGTATAAGAGGATGATAGAAATGGATTTATTTACCTTGTCAATGGAGGACAATTTAAAAAGTACTGCACCCCTTGCTGATAGAATGAGACCTGTTTCTCTTGAGGAATTTGTTGGTCAAAGTCATATTCTTGGTGAGGGTATGTCCTTGTATAGATCTATTAAAGCTGATAGGATTAACTCCATGGTTTTTTATGGACCTCCTGGAACAGGAAAGACAACCTTGGCCATGATTATTGCCAATCAAACCAGGATGAGATTTGAAAAGCTTTCTGCTGTAACGGCAGGAGTTAAAGATATCAGAGAAGTGGTTGCTAGAGCTGAAGAAAGTCTTAAAATGACAAAGAAAAGGACCATTTTATTTGTTGATGAGATTCATAGATTTAATAAATCTCAACAGGATGCTTTGCTTCCCTTTGTTGAAAGGGGAATAATAATTTTAATTGGTGCCACAACGGAAAATCCTTTTTTCGAAGTAAACAAAGCCCTTCTTTCCAGGGCAATGGTCATTGTTCTTCACCCTCTAAATAAGAAAGACCTTGAAAAGTTATACAAGAGGGCATTGGAGGATAAGGAAAAAGGACTTGGAAATTACAAGGTAGAAATAGATGAAGATGCAAAGGAGTACCTCTTCACCATATCTCAAGGGGATGGTAGGATACTACTTAATTCTCTAGAAATAGGAGTCTTATCAACTGATCCTGATGATGGGGGAATAAGGAGAATAGGAATTGATGGTATTAAAGAATCCATACAAGTTAAGACTGCTAAGTATGACAAGGGTGGAGATGAACACTACAATACCATATCTGCCTTTATAAAGAGCATGAGAGGATCTGATCCCAATGCCACCTTGTATTATCTGGCAAAGATGATAAATGCAGGTGAGGATCCCAAGTTTATTGCCAGGAGAATAGTTATTTGTGCCAGTGAGGATGTTGGGAATGCAGATCCACAAGCCCTTGTGGTGGCTAACTCTGCCTTTCAGGCGGTTAACTTAATAGGAATGCCAGAAGGTAGGATAATCCTATCACAAGCTGCTCTCTATGTAGCAACTGCTCCTAAATCCAACAGTGCCTTAATTGGAATTGACAAGGCTTTGGATGATATAAGAAATGAAGAAATTGGAAATGTTCCAAAGCACTTACAAGATGGACATTATGGAGGGGCTAAGGCATTGGGAATTGGAGTGGACTACAAGTACCCCCATGACTACACCAACCATTATGTTAAGCAAGATTATTTGCCTCCTGGAATGGAAGATAGGGTATACTATGAACCTTCTGGAATTGGCTATGAGAAAAAGATAAGGGAACGTCTGGAATTTTTGAAGGAAAATACAGGTTTGACAAAATAATATAAACTGATTATAATGATACAAAGTGAATATTGCTTTGATAGGGACAGTAAATAAGAGAAGTAGTTGTAGGGAGCTGGTAATAGTGGGACACCAGTACGAAGCTTTTATTGAAGAACACCCTGGAGCTTTTGACCGAAAAGAATTCTTAGTAGGCTCAAACGAATGGCTATCGTTATCAGCTATAAGTGGCTAAATGCAATTTAGGTGGTACCGCGGAAGTTAACCTTTCGTCCTTATATATTTGAGGATGAGAGGTTTTTTATATTTATAATAAATTGGGGAGGTATATTATGAAACTATCAATAAAGGATATTTTTAGAAATTCTGAAAACTATCTAGAAAAGGAAGTTGTGCTGCAAGGATGGATCAGAACATCAAGATCTTCAAAGGCTTTTGGATTTATTGAATTAAACGACGGGTCATTTTTTAAGAATATACAGATTGTTTATGACGATTCCTTAACAAATTTTGCTGAAGTTGAAAAATTTGCTATTTATTCAGCCTTAACTGTAAGGGGGAAGTTAATTTCCACTCCAGGAGCAAAGCAAGCATTTGAAATAAAAGCTGAAGAAATAATCCTTGAAGGATCATCAACAAGTGATTATCCCATTCAAAAGAAAAGACATACTCTTGAGTACTTAAGAACAATTGCTCATTTAAGACCTAGGACCAATACCTTAAGTGCTGTATTTAGAGTAAGATCAGTACTAGCTTTTGCTATTCATAAGTTTTTCCAAGAAAGAGGATTTATCTATGTTCATACTCCAATTATAACTGCATCTGATGCTGAGGGAGCAGGAGAAATGTTTAGAGTAAGTACTCTTGATATGTACAACCCGCCTAAAAATGAGGATGGAAAGATTGACTTCAGCGAAGACTTCTTTGGCAAAGAGACCAATCTAACAGTTAGTGGCCAATTGGAAGGGGAAGCTTTTGCCTTGGCCTACAAGAATATATACACATTTGGACCAACTTTCAGAGCTGAGAACTCAAATACTGCAAGACATGCTGCAGAGTTTTGGATGATTGAACCAGAGATAGCATTTGCAGAACTTAAGGATAATATGGAACTTGCTGAAGACATGTTCAAGTACATTATAAAGTATGTTCTTGAAAATGCACCTGAAGAGATGGAGTTCTTCGATTCCTTTATTAACAAGGGTGTTATTGAAAGACTTGAAAGTATAGTTAACTCAGATTTCGGAGTTGTAACATATACAGAAGCAATAGAGCTATTGAAGGAGTCCAAAAAAGAATTCCAATACCCAGTTCAGTGGGGGATTGATCTTCAAACAGAACATGAGAGATATATAACTGAAGAGATATTTAAGAAGCCAGTATTTGTAATTGATTATCCTAAGGAGATCAAGGCCTTCTACATGAGAGTAAATGAAGACAACAAAACCGTTGCTGCCATGGACCTTCTTGTTCCTGGAGTTGGTGAGATAATTGGAGGCAGCCAAAGGGAAGAAAGATATGAAGTCTTAGAACAGAAGATAAGGGATAATGACATGGCTCCAGAAGACTACTGGTGGTATATGGAACTTAGAAAGTATGGTGGAACCAAGCATGCTGGATTTGGACTTGGATTTGAAAGAGCTGTTATGTATATAACTGGCATAACTAACATAAGAGATGTGGTTCCTTTCCCAAGAACTGTAAAGTCCTGTGAATTCTAATTATAGCTTGCTTTAAATGTTTAAATTTGCTATAATCATACCTAAATTAATATGACTTTGAAGGGAAGTAGTAGGATTTGGAGTTTTTAAGAGAGCTGTTGGTTGGTGAAAGACAGTAAACAAATAATCTGAACTCGTCCTTGAGTTTCTAATGTATAAGTTAGACGGTTATCCTACGTTAAAAGGATATGAGTGGATTAATCAATAAGAGTGGTACCGCGGAATAACCTTTCGTCTCTAAGACGAAGGGTTTTATTTTTTGATATTTTAGGAGGGTAAAAAAATGAGAGAGTATAATCCAAAAGTCATTGAAAAAAAATGGCAGGATATATGGGATGAAAAAAAGGTATACGAGGCTTCAAACTCCAGTGATAAGGAAAAGTTTTACGCATTGGTAGAATTTCCTTACCCATCAGCAAATGGACTTCATGTTGGACATCCAAGACCTTATACAGCCTTGGATATTGTTGCTAGAAAGAGAAGATACCAGGGATACAATGTCCTATTTCCCATGGGATGGGATGCCTTTGGTCTTCCAACGGAAAACTTTGCCATTAAGAATAAAATTCATCCTAGGATTGTAACAGAAAAGAACGTTGAGAGATTCAAGGGACAACTTAAGAGCATTGGATTTTCTTTTGACTGGTCCAGGGAAGTGAACACAACAGATCCTAATTACTATAAGTGGACCCAGTGGATATTCCTTAAACTATTTGAAAAAGGTCTTGCTTACAAGCAGGAAATGCCCATAAACTTCTGTACATCATGCAAGGTAGGACTAGCCAACGAAGAAGTTGTTGGGGGAGTATGTGAAAGATGTGGAAGTGAAGTTATTAGAAGAGTAAAGAATCAATGGATGTTAAAGATCACTGAGTATGCTGAAAGATTAATTAATGATCTGGACACCGTTGATTATATAGAAAGGGTTAAGACCCAGCAGATCAACTGGATTGGCAAGAGTGTTGGTGCCGAGATTGACTTTAAGGTTGCTGCTGGAAATGATACTCTGAAGGTATTTACTACAAGACCAGACACCCTTTTTGGGGCAACATATATGGTACTAGCTGCTGAGCATCCCTTGATTGATAAGTATAGGGGTATAATTGAAAACTTTGATGAAGTTGAAACTTACAGAGATGAGGTAGCTAAGAAATCTGATTTTGAAAGAACTGAATTGGTAAAAGAAAAAACTGGGGTTCCATTAAAAGGCTTAAGTGCCATTAATCCAGCCACAGGGAAGGAAATTCCCCTTTGGGTTTCTGATTATGTCCTTATGACTTATGGAACTGGGGCAATTATGGCAGTACCTGGTCATGACCAAAGAGACTGGGAATTTGCAAGGAAGTTCAACCTTCCAATAGTTGAAGTTATAAAGGGAGGAGACTTAAGTGTTGAAGCCTATACTGATACAAACTCTGGCACTCTTGTTAACTCTGACTTCATAAATGGAATGGAAGTTAAGGATGCAATCCAGTTTATGATTAATTGGTTGGTTGAGAAGAACTTAGGTGATAAGAAGGTAAATTACAAACTAAGAGACTGGGTTTTCTCAAGACAGAGATATTGGGGAGAACCAATTCCTTTGGTTCATTGTAAGGATTGTGGATGGGTTCCTCTTCCTGAAGAAGAACTACCACTTATGTTACCAGAAGTTGACAATTATGAGCCAACAGAAACTGGGGAGTCCCCATTGGCTAATATTCATGACTGGGTTCATACTACTTGTCCAAAATGTGGAGGACATGCCCATAGAGAAACAGATACCATGCCACAATGGGCTGGGTCTTCATGGTACTTCCTAAGATATATGGATCCTCACAATAATGAAGCCTTGGCAGGTGAGGAAGCTCTTGAGTACTGGTCACCTATTAACTGGTACAATGGTGGAATGGAACATACAACCCTTCACTTACTTTATTCAAGATTCTGGCATAAATTCCTTTATGATATAGGAGTTGTTCCCACATCTGAGCCTTATGCCAAGAGAACATCCCATGGTATGATCCTTGGAGACAATAATGAAAAGATGTCCAAGTCCAGAGGAAATGTTGTAAATCCTGATGATATTGTCAATGAGTTTGGTGCGGATACCTTAAGAACTTACGAGATGTTTATAGGGGATTTTGAAAAGAGTGTTCCCTGGTCTGAAAATGGAGTTAAAGGGTGTAGAAGGTTCCTTGATAGAGTATGGAGATTACAAGATATCATAGTTCCTGGAGATGAGTATACACCTGAATTGGAATCATCAATTCACAAGACAATTAAAAAGGTTTCAGAGGATTATGAAACCTTGAAGTTCAATACTGGTATTGCTGCTCTTATGAGCCTGCTAAATGAGTTTAATGAGCATGGTGAGATAAATAAGGCTGACTTTAGAACCTTCTTGATTCTTCTAAATCCAGTTGCTCCTCATATAACTGAAGAACTATGGGAGGAAGTTGGATTGGATGGGTACCTATTCCAGGTAACTTGGCCAGAATATGATGAAGATAAGACTATTGACAAGGTATTTGATCTACCTGTTCAGATTAATGGTAAGGTTAGGGGCACTGTTGTTATATCCCTTGGAGAAGCTCAGGAGAGTATTAAGGAGAAGATATTAAGCAGTGATTCCATTAGTAAATTCTTGGAGGGTAAGAATGTTGTTAAAGAAATTTATGTTCCTTCCAAGATATACAATATTGTTGTAAAATAGGTTAAAATATGTGATAATGATTCTGTTACTATAGTGTAGCAGGATCATTTTCCATTTTTAAAAGGAGGGATATAATGTCGGTTAAAATAATTACAGACAGCACTAGTTATCTGGACAAGGAATATGCTATAAGTGAGAATATTACTGTTGTTCCCCTTACCTATATCTTTGATGGAGTTGACTATCATGAAGGATTTAAAGGTGAGTTTGATGACTTCTTCCACAAGTTAGAATCAACTAAACTTTTTCCAACGACTTCTCAACCAGCTGCTGGAGATTTTTATGAAGCTTTCCTGGAGGGTTTAAGGGACTATGATGAAATAATAGCTATTGTTTTATCTTCTAAAATTAGTGGTACTTTTGCCAGTGCACAAATGGCTAAGGATATGTTAGAGGATAAAAAAGTAACTATTGTAGATAGCTTGAACGCTGCTTCAACATTAAAATTCTTAGTTGAAGATGCTGTAGCTATGAGTAAGGAGGGAAAGACTGCAGCAGAAATTGCAGATTTTCTAAATGAAAAGAAAAAACACTTGGATGTTTTAATAACTACTGATACCTTGGAGTATCTATCAAGAGGTGGAAGGTTATCTTCCGTTCAATCAAGCATTGGCAACCTTCTAAACATCAAACCTATAATTAGACTTATTGATGGAGAGCTAAAGCTGATTGAAAAGGTAAGAGGTAAGAACAAGGCTATAGACAGAATTACTGAATTGGTTAATCCCAATGTAAAGAGAATAGCTATTTGTCATATTCTTAATATACAGGAAGCCGAAACAATGAAAGCTAAGCTTGAAGGAAAATTTCCCCATGCAAGGGTAACAATAGAAGACTTAGGTCCAGTTGTGGGATCTCATTTAGGACCTAAAACACTAGGATTGTGTATTTATTAATTTAGCCTAGTAATGCCTTATACATTTTTAAGTATAGGGCATTTTTTTATATCTTTTGAATCATCATGTGTTATAATAGTAACGAAACGATTTCCTAAAAATTACGGAGGTGCAGTAAATGAGGAAAATTTTAATTACTGGCGCACTTGGACAAATTGGTTCTGAGTTAGCTGTAAAAATGAGAGGTATCTACGGGAACGATAATGTAATAATGAGTGATTTACAAGCTAAAGATACTCACAAGGATCTAATCGAAAGTGGTCCATTTGAAACTATAGATGTTCTGGATACAAAAAAAATGGCTGAGGTTGTGGATAAGTATAATGTAAATACTATCGTAAATCTTGCAGCTATTCTTTCAGCAGTTGGAGAGAAGAATCCTGCTCTTTGCTGGAACATAAATATGAATGGATTATACAATGTGCTTGAACTTGGAAGAGAAAAGAACTTGTCAATTTTTACACCAAGCTCCATAGCTGTATTTGGAGAATCAACCCCAGCTGATAATACTCCACAAGATACCATAATGAGACCATCAACCATGTATGGTGTTACCAAGGTATCAGGAGAGCTTCTTTGTGATTACTACAATCAAAAGTATGGCGTGGATACAAGGGGAGTAAGATTCCCAGGATTAATATCTTATGATACACTTCCTGGAGGAGGAACCACTGATTATGCTGTTCATATCTATTATGATGCACTTAAGAAAAAAGAATACACATCCTTTATAGATAAGGGAACTAAAATGGACATGATGTATATGCCTGATGCTTTAAAGGCCATTGTTACTTTGATGGAGGCTGATGGAGAAAAGTTGATCCATAGAAATGCATTCAATATCACTGCCATGAGTTTTGATCCTGAGGAAATTGCAGCATCCATAAGAAAATATATCCCAGGATTTGTATTAAACTACCAGGTTGATCCAGTTAGACAAGGAATTGCCAATTCATGGCCAAACTCCTTGGATGATAGTGCTGCTAGAGCACAATGGGGATGGAAACCAGAATATGATCTTGATAGAATGACTCAGGACATGCTTGAAAAACTTAGAACTAAGTTGGATATTAAGTAAGAAAAATTATATAAAAAGCCTTTGAAACTGCGATAAATAGCCATATCGCAGTTTCATTTTTTTCTGGTTATAATGTTGACAATATTACACGGATATAATATACTGATATAGGAAAACCAACTAATCTAGTTGGGATTAATGAGGTGATTAAAATGAGGTTGTCAACTAAAGGCAGATACGGTCTTATGGCTATGTATCAATTAGCTCAAGACCATGGTGAAGGACCAATATCATTAAAATATGTTGCAGACAAACAAGGCTTATCTGAGAATTACCTGGAGCAATTATTCTCAAGTCTAAAAAAAGATGGACTGCTTAACAGTGTTAGAGGGGCATATGGAGGTTATATGCTTTCCAGAACTCCAGAAGAAATAACTGTTGGAGAAGTTCTAAGATCCTTGGAAGGACAAATGTCTCCTTCTGAATGTGTGGATCAAGGTTTTGATTGTAATAGGGAAGATAACTGTGCAACAAGATGGGTATTGGGGAAAATCAAAGATAGTATCGACCAAGTCATTGATTCTATAACTTTAGCTGATATGGTAAATGACAGCGTTGATATTGATAAGATATAGGAGGCTATAAAATGGGAAAAATGATTTATATGGATCATTCCGCAACTACTCCGGTTAAGAAGGAAGTATTGGATGAAATGCTACCTTATTTTTCCGAGTTCTATGGGAATCCATCTAGCGTTTATGCTCTTAGTAATCAATCTAAGGTTGCTATAGATAAGGCAAGGGAACAGGTTGCAAAGGCTCTTGGTTCCAAAAAGACAGAAATTTACTTTACAGGTGGCGGATCTGAGTCAGACAACTGGGCAATTAAAGGTGTAGCCTTTAAGAACTTTGACAAGGGCAACCATATAATAACAACTAAGATTGAACACCATGCAGTTTTACACACATGTGAATACTTAGAAACAAAGGGCTTTGAAGTAACATATCTTGATGTGGATGAATATGGTATGGTGAGCTTGGAGGATCTTGAAAGGTCCATTAAGGATACGACAATCCTTATTTCCATTATGTTTGCCAACAATGAAATTGGAACTATTCAACCTATAAAGGAAATTGGAGCCTTAGCTAAAAAACATGGAGTATTATTCCACACTGATGCTGTTCAGGCTGTGGGAAGTATAGAAATTGATGTAAAGGATATGAACATAGACTTATTATCACTTTCAGCTCATAAACTTTATGGACCTAAAGGTGTTGGTGCCTTATATATCAAGCAAGGATTGAAAATTGATTCTCTTATAACTGGTGGAGCTCAAGAGAGAAATAAAAGAGCCGGAACTGAAAACATAGCTGGAATTGTTGGCCTAGGAAAGGCAATTGAACTTGCCTATGAAAATTTAGAGGACAACAACAAGAAGCTTATCTCCTTAAGGGAGAGATTGATTAAGAATATATATGAAAAAATAGATTATGTAAGACTAAATGGTCATCCAACTGAAAGATTACCTGGAAATGTAAACTTCTGTTTCCAGTTTATCGAAGGAGAAGCCCTATTATTAAGTCTTGATATGATGGGAATTGCAGGTTCCAGTGGATCTGCTTGTACATCAGGAAGTCTTGACCCATCCCATGTATTACTAGCAATAGGATTATCCCATGAAATTGCTCATGGATCTTTAAGATTATCCTTAGGTACGGCAAACACAGAGGAAGAAGTTGATTATGTGGCTGAATCTCTTGTGGGTATAGTAGATAGATTGAGAAAGATGTCACCATTATATGAAAATATTCAGGGGGGAAATTAATGTATTCAGAAAAAGTAATGGAACACTTCATGCAGCCTAAAAATGTAGGTGAAATAGAAAATGCTGATGGAGTCGGAGAAGTAGGGAATGCAAAATGTGGCGATATAATGAAAATGTATTTAAAAATTGATGGAGATATTATAACGGATGTTAAATTCAAGACCTTCGGTTGTGGGTCTGCCATAGCATCATCCAGCATGGCAACGGAGCTAATCAAGGGTAAAACAGTAACTGAGGCTATGAATTTAACTAATAAGGCAGTAGCTGATGCCTTAGATGGACTACCTCCAGTAAAGATGCACTGTTCAGTATTGGCTGAACAAGCAATTAAATCAGCTCTTGTTGATTATTCTCATAAATCTGGGGTAAAAATTGAAGGATTAGAAGATGTAGACTTTGATGATGAACATCTACATGACCTTCCTGAAGAAGACTAATCAAGACTTTTAAAGACTTTGGTTCGATGGCTTAATACATCCAGCCATGGTCTTTTATTATTATGAGGTGGAGACTTATGACTATTAGTGCAGCTCCAGTATTATTTGTTCAATTGGTATGGATATTAACTTCAATACTACTTGCCTTTTCCATATATTATTTGATACATATTGGAAATAGGTTTGTTCCTGCCAGAAAAGTAATAAAGTACAATACTAAGATTATCCTTTGGACAATTATTTCTCTCTTTGCCCTTTATTTCATAAGAGCAATATTCAATAGATATCAACTGGTATCAGATACCTTCTTTACCATTATATTTTCTATTATTATTGCCTATTTCTTAAATCCACTCGTCAATTATTTTGAGAAAAAGGGAATAAAGAGAACCCTCTCCACTGGACTAGTATATTTACTAATCCTAGGAGTAATTGTAATACTATTTGTACTTGTATTACCTAGAACTGGTAGGGAGTTAAGAAGGCTGGCAGTTAATTTTCCTGAATATATAACAAGTATTACCACCTGGTCACAAAATTTCTATGGTAAATATACTGAAACCGTGGGGGAGATGCCAGAATTAATGGTATCTGTGGAGAAGATATTCTCCCAGAACATAGAAATGCTTCAATCAAATCTGGCAGCTGGTATGGAAAAGTTCATTTTTGGTGTGGTTGGACTATTCTCAAGGATAATAAGCTGGATCTTAACCCCCATATTGACCTTTTATTTTCTAGCTGATAAGGACCACTTTATTGGAAGGATTATAAAGTTAATACCAAAATCAAAGGAAAAAGAATTACTAGGTTTGGCTAAAGAAATTGATGAAGCCCTGTCATCCTTTATTAGAGGAAGACTTTTCATGGCTGTGGCTGTTGGAATTACAACCACCATATTCCTTTTTATTGTAGGAGTGGAATTTGCCATAGTAATTGGCTTTATAACTGGATTAGCTGACATAATACCATACATTGGACCCTTCCTGGGATTCTTACCTGCTGTTATATTCGCCTTTATGGCAAGTCCCATTAAAGCCTTGTGGGTTGGGGTATTCTTTATATTGATTCAATGGGTAGAAAACAATATACTTGCCCCTAAGATCCTAGGGCAGTCAACTGGAATTCATCCTCTAACTGTATTATTATCAATAATAATCGGTGGAACAATATTTGGTGTAATGGGTATGATTCTTTCTGTACCTTTTGTATCGGTTTCAATAATTCTATATAAGTATATCAAGGAGAAAATAAACCAGAGAATAGCTTCAAATACCTAGTTAAAATTGACAAAAGCTCGCTATTACTTTAAAATAGTATAGATAGTATACAACCTCCCCAAGGGGAGGATTTTCTAAATTTAGGATGGGGTGTTGTTATATGAAAAAAGTTGGACTTCATGAAATAAGAAAAGAATATTTGGATTTTTTCAGAGAAAAAGGTCATCTAGTGGCTCCAAGTTTTTCTCTAGTTCCAAAGAATGACAAATCGTTATTATTAATAGGTGCTGGAATGGCTCCACTAAAGCCTTACTTTACCGGAGATGCAACACCACCTAATTCCAGAATGGCAACTTGTCAAAAATGTATTAGAACTGGTGACATAGACAATGTTGGAAGGACTGCAAGGCATGCAACCTTTTTTGAAATGCTTGGCAACTTCTCTTTTGGAGATTACTTCAAGAAGGAAGCTATTCTTTGGGCATGGGAATTCTTAACTGAAAGAATGGGTTTAAAACCAGAAGAATTATGGGTTAGTGTCTATCACGAAGATGATGAAGCCTATGAAATATGGAATAAGGTAGTTGGAGTTCCAGAGGAAAAGATTGTAAGACTTGGTAAAGAAGATAACTTCTGGGAACTTGAGGTTGGTCCTTCAGGTCCTTGTTCTGAAATATATGTTGACAGGGGTTTGTCATATGGTTGTGGCCATGAGGATTGCAAACCAGGATGTGACTGCGATAGATTTCTTGAAGTATGGAACCTAGTATTTACTCAGTTTGACAAGGATGAGAAGGGAGTATATCATCCCCTACCAAATCCAAATATTGACACGGGAATGGGACTTGAAAGAATTGCAGCAATCATGGAAAATGTTGACACCATATTTGATATTGGTGCAATTAATGACATATTAAATAGGGTATGTTCCATCAGCGGATACCAATACAAGTCGGATCCCAACAAGGATGTTTCAGTAAGACTTATAACTGACCACACTAGGGCTATGACCTTCCTGGTTTCTGATGGGGTTATTCCCAGTAACGAGGGAAGAGGATATGTATTAAGAAGGTTGATAAGAAGAGCTGCAAGACATGGAAAACTCCTGGGCATTGAAAAAGGCTTTCTTGATGAAATGGCTGGAGTTGTAATTGACTCCTGGTCAGTGGAGTACAAGGAGTTAAAAGAAAATGAAGCTCAGATTAAGAAGGTAATTAGAACTGAAGAAAATAAATTCCAAGAAACTATAAATCAGGGTCTTTCAATTCTTGATGAGTACATTGAAGAGATGAAGGATAATGATAGTGATGTCTTCTCTGGTGAAAGAGCATTTAAACTTTACGATACCTTTGGATTCCCCTTGGAGTTAACCAAGGAGATTCTGGATGAGAAGGGAATAAAATTAAATACTGAAGAATTCAATAGACATATGGAAGAGCAAAGAAATAGAGCTAGAAGTGCCAGACTTGAAACCGATGGAGGATGGGGTGGAAAGGAAGATGAAGACCTTACTAAGGGACTTGAGTCTAAATTCTTAGGCTACCTTACTACATCATCAACATCAAAGGCTATAGCCTTGTTCAAAGAAGGTGAGAGGGTTAGTCTCCTATCTGAAGGGGAGATTGGTTCTGTAATCCTGGATGAAACCCCTTTTTATGGAGAATCTGGTGGACAGGTTGGAGATAAGGGTGAGTTTATATTTGAAGGTGGCAGGGCAGTAGTTGAAGATACAAAGGTAACAAAAGAAGGCGCGCAAATTCATCTGATAAGGATAGAAGAAGGAACTCTAAAAGAGGACATGACCTTAAGAGCAAGGGTTGAAGATGAATTAAGAGATGGAACCAGAAGAAATCACTCAGCTACTCATCTACTACACAAGGCCTTAAAAACAGTACTAGGTTCCCATGTAAATCAGGCTGGATCTCTTGTTACTCCAATAAGATTAAGGTTTGACTTTACTCACTTTGAAGGCATTAGCAAGGAGGACCTTCTAAGAATAGAAGATCTTGTTAACACTCAAATCCTGGCTGGATTACCAGTGGACACTGAAGAAAACACTCTTAAGGAAGCTCAGGAAAGAGGAGTTATAGGTTTGTTCGAAGAAAAGTATGGTGAAAGGGTAAGAGTTGTCACCATGGGTGACTATTCCATGGAACTTTGTGGTGGAACCCACGTTTCAAATACTGGACAAATTGGCTTATTTAAAATAGTTTCTGAGGCAAGCATTGCTTCTGGTGTAAGAAGAATTGAAGCACTAACTGGCAAAAATGTATATAATTATATAAACGAAATGGAAAATGAAGTTGAAGAAATTGCCCACATTATGAAATCCACTAAGTTGAATCTAAGGGATAAAGCAATAGGCTTGATGGAAGAAATAAAGGAAAAGGATAGAGAGATCTCTAAGTTGAAGGATAAACTCTCTGCTAATATTGCAGATGAAATCCTATCCAGTGCTCTTGAAATTGAAGACTTTAAGCTCATAACCTACACTGTAAGTGATCTTGATATGAATGGTCTTAGAAACCTTGGAGATGAACTTAAGGCAAGATTACATTCTGGTGTAGTAGTACTGGCATCAACCCTTGATAACAAGTTGTCCTTTGTTGCCATGGCAACTAAGGATGTAACCAGCAAGGGAGTCCATGCTGGTAATATAGTTAAAAATGTTGCATCCTTAACCGGGGGTAGTGGTGGTGGAAGACCAGAAATGGCCCAAGCTGG
Source organism: uncultured Tissierellaceae bacterium (assembly GCA_964575895.1). Taxonomy (GTDB): domain Bacteria; phylum Bacillota; class Clostridia; order Tissierellales; family Tissierellaceae; genus Gudongella. Next base: position 150,525 of record CAZNTE010000001.1, read on the forward strand.
TGGAAAGGATGTATCCAAGGTAAAGGAAGCTATGGATTCTGTGTTAGAGTTTGTTAAAGGCCAACTAAGGTAATTATTTTTACTGATTCTTGTAAATTCAGTAGAATATAATTATGAACAAGAAAGATATTTAAGCTTAGTCTATTGTGAGAATAAACTTCCCACAATAGGCCATTATCATTTATAAATTTAAATGATAAAAAATAAATACCAAAGCCTTTAACATATGGTATAATAGACTAAGGGGTGGTATTGTGAACGATAAAATGAATGAAACCATGAAATTTGAAGCCACAAAAGAAACACCAGTTGAACCAAAGGAAATATTATTTTCAGTTTTTGACTCATTAGAAGAAAAGGGTTACAATCCCATTAATCAAATTATAGGGTACATCCTATCAGGTGACCCAACCTATATTACAAGCCATAACAATGCAAGGACGTTAATTAGAAAGATCGAGCGAGACGAGTTGTTGGAGGAATTACTTCGAGCATACTTAAAGAGCAATAAAGATTAATCATAATGAGATGGGTGGCTAAGGGGCTATCCATCTTAATTTATGTTTAAATAAGGAGTAGACTTAAATTGGAAAGAGTATTTTTAGGTAATACGGATATAAGGGTATCAAGATTGTGTTTTGGCTCTCTTACCATGACACCATTTCAAGCAAATCTATCAATTAAGGAAGGGGCAAACCTAATTAAGTACGCTTATGAAAAGGGTATAAACTTCATTGATACTGCTGAAATTTATGACAACTATGATTATATAAAAGAGGGCATAAGGGGCATAAGAAGAGATGATTATCATATAGCTACAAAGACTTATGCTTACACTGAAGAAATGGCCGAAGAATCCCTTAAAAAGGCTTTAAAAGAACTTAATACTGACTATATAGATATATTCTTATTACATGAACAAGAAAGCATACATACCATAAGAGGACATTTTCCTGCTATAGAGTATTTACTCAAGGCAAAGGAAAGGGGCTATATCAGAGCCTTGGGAATTTCAACCCACAGGATTGAAGGGGTCAAGGGCTTTATTGAGACCAAGGAACTAGATATAATACACCCCATAGTTAATAAGGCTGGTATAGGAATCCATGATGGAAGCATAGAAGATATGCTAGATCAGTTAAAACTTGCTAATAACATGGGCAAGGGAATTTATGGAATGAAACCCCTTGGAGGTGGACACCTTATAAGTTCAGTGGAGGATGCCTTTAATTTTGTAAGGGATCTGCCCTATATTAATTCCATAGCCATTGGTATGCAATCCTATGATGAAATTGACGCTGATGTTTCACTGATGGAAAATGGGTATATAAGAGAGGAATTAAAAAAAAATCTAAATAATATAAACAGAAGATTAATAGTCCATGACTACTGTCAAGGTTGTGGAGCTTGTGTAGAAAGATGCCAGCAGGGGGGAATTACTTTGATCGATGGACATGCAACCCCCAACGATAAGTGCATCCTATGTGGATATTGTGCCACAGTGTGTCCTGAATTTTGCATAAAAGTTATATAATGGAGAGAATATGGAGAGAATATTAGGACTTGATGTTGGAGAAAAGAGAATTGGTGTTGCTGTAAGTGATCCCTTGGGTTTTACTGCTCAGGGTGTAAAGACCATACACCGAGAAAGTAAGGTTAAGGATATGAAGGAGATTGAAGACCTTCTTATTAAGTATGATATAAAAAAGGTAGTAGTTGGAATGCCAAAGAACATGAATGGAACAATGGGTCCATCATCTGAAATGGTTAAAAAAGTTGCTGAGAAAATAAAGAATAAGTTTAATATAGAGCTGATATATGTTGATGAAAGACTGAGTACTGTCTCTGCAGAGAGAGTCCTTATTGAGGGCGATGTAAGAAGAGAAAACAGAAAAAAAGTTATCGATATGGTAGCTGCAACCTATATCCTACAGACTTATCTAGATACAAAGTAAAGGAGGATATTTATGACTGAAAAACACGTATTTTTTGATGAACTAGGAAATGAGATTGAATTTGTTGTAAAAGCTAAGTTTAGCCTAGATGAAGAAGATTATGTAGCCTTATTGCCTGCAAATGAAATAGACGCAATGACATATATTTTAAGAATTGAACTGGATGATAATGGTGATGAAGTCTTAGTGGGAATCGATGATGATGAGTTGGATGAAGCTAAGGAAGCATATGAAGAGTTAGTAAAACAACAATTACAATAAGGGTGGTGTAACTGTGGAAGCCATGATAAAGAATTATATGGAAAAACTACAAAGAGAAGGATACAAATACACTAATCAAAGAGAAGAGATCTTAAGGATTATAATGGACAAGAAGGATGACCATCTGTCATGTGAAGAGGTCCACAATATTGTATCCAAGGAAAATAAAGATGTTGGCATAGCCACAGTTTATAGAACCCTGCAATTATTTGAGAAGCTGAATTTTGTATATAAGATTAATTTTGATGATGGAGTATCGCGTTATGAACTAAACCTTGGAACGGAGAATCACCACCATCATCATTTAATATGCACTAGATGTGGAGCGGTAACTGAAGTGAAAATGGATTTATTGGAACTACTTGAAGATAATATCGAAAAGGAAGAAGGGTTCACAATCCAGGATCACAATGTTAAGTTCTACGGAATATGTAAAAAATGTAAAGAAAACGAAAAGTAAAGAACTTAAGGAGTGATAAAGTGGCAAAAAAGAATAAACTGAAAATAATCCCTTTAGGAGGGTTGGGAGAGATCGGTAAGAATATTACCGTTCATGAGTACAAGGATTCCATTTTGATAGTAGACTGTGGAATGACTTTCCCAGAGGATGAAATGCTTGGTATTGACATAGTAATACCAGATATATCCTACCTTATTAAGAATAAGGACAAAATAAAGGGGCTAGTACTAACCCATGGTCATGAAGATCATATTGGGGCAATTCCCTATGTGTTGAAAAAGATAGATATGCCCATATATGGAACCAAGCTGACATTGGGATTATTATCAAATAAACTAAAGGAACACAACCTTACAAATGTGGACTTGAACGTAGTAAATTATGGAGATAAGGTAAAGTTAGGATACTTTGAGGTTGAGTTCATACCAACGGTCCATTCTATTCCTGATTCAGCGGCTCTTGCAATTACCAGTCCTATTGGAACTGTAATTCAGACTGGTGACTTCAAGATTGATTTTACGCCAATTGAGGGTGCTAAAATGGACTTAGGAAGATTATCTGAACTGGGTAATAAGGGAGTACTTGCCCTATTATCTGATTCAACTAATGTTGTCAGACCAGGCTATTCCATGAGCGAGAGAATGGTAGGGGAGACCTTTAAGGATCTCTTCCATAAGGCTGAAGGTAGAATACTGGTGGCTACATTTGCATCAAATGTCTACAGGGTTCAGCAGATTATTGAAGCTGCAGAGTTAAACAATAGAAAAGTTGTTCTGTCTGGTAGATCCATGGTTAATACCACAACTGTTGCCTCTGAACTTGGATATTTAAGATTCAAGGAAGGTACCATAATTGACATCAAGGATATGAACAAGTATAGAAAAGATGAAATAGTTATAGCAATGACTGGTTCCCAAGGTGAGCCCATGAGTGCTCTAACTAGAATTGCATCAAATGAACACAGACAGATTGAATTATACAATGATGATCTAGTAATCCTATCTGCATCTCCAATTCCTGGAAATGAAAAGGCGGTTTCTAAGATTATTAATAAGTTGATTGAAAAAGGAACCAATGTGGTTTATGAATCATGGTCCGATATCCATGTTTCAGGCCATGCTAATCAGGAAGAACTAAAACTAATGCATAGTCTTGTAAAACCCAAGTACTTTGTACCAGTTCATGGAGAGATTAAACACCTTAAGATGCACGCTGAGTTAAGTAGGGAGATGGGAACTCCTCAGGAGAATATCTTTATCCTTGAAAATGGACAGACCCTTGAATTCACTAAGGATGATGCATCACTGGGAATGATGGTTCCATCAGGACAAATACTTGTGGATGGTTTAGGTGTCGGCGATGTTGGTAATATAGTTCTAAGAGATAGAAAGCATCTTTCAGAAGATGGACTAATCGTTGTGGTTGTTACCATGAATAAGGCAACTGGTCTAGTGGCTGCTGGTCCTGACATAGTATCAAGAGGTTTTGTATATGTTAGAGAATCAGAAGATTTAATGGTTGAAGCTAGAAAGGTTGTTAAGGATACCTTAAACAAATGTGAAGAAAAGAAGATAACTGATTGGTCAACAATAAAATCAAATGTAAGGGATGATCTAAGATCCTTCCTATACAGCACAATAAAGAGAAATCCAATGATCCTTCCAATTATTATGGAAGTGTAAGGGAGATATATAAATGACAACTAGACTTTTAATGTACCTGGGAATAATTATCCTGGGTGCAATTATTGGAGCAAAAGGTAAATTAAGTGAAAAACTCACAAAGAGACTGGGCAGCATACAAACTGCCTGTCTTCTTTTGTTACTTACGATAATGGGTATAAAGATAGGTATGGATGAAGGAGTTATTTCCTCTTTCCTAAGTATTGGCTATAAGGCCTTAATAATTAGTATATTCACCATTGGTATGAGTATACTATCTGTTATTATTCTTAAGCCATATGTTAAGGGGAGGAAGAGCCAATGACACTAAAAATCTTGTTATCTGTTATTTTTGGAGTAATACTTGGACTATTTATTCTTCCACTGGAAGTACTAAACTATACTGATCTATTAATTGATATTGGTCTAATGCTATTATTATTCTTTGTTGGTATTGAAATTGGAATGAATAGAAGTGTATTCACCAAAATTAAGGCAATGGGCTTTAAGATTCTGCTTATTCCCTTTGGAGTTATTTTTGGATCAATAATTGGTTCATTAATGGCAGGATTCTTCTTGAAAATGCCCATGAATGAAGCCGGTGCTGTGGGAGCTGGACTGGGATGGTATACACTTTCATCTATTCTCATGAGCAACTATTCAAATGAATTATCAGCCCTAGGCTTCTTAGCCAATGTGGTAAGGGAAATACTGGCCTTTATAATAATTCCCCTAGTAGCAAAGAAGATGGGATTCTTTGAAGCCATTGCTCCTGCCGGAGCTACTGCAATGGATACTGGACTTCCCATTATTTCCAGGGCAACAGATTCTGAAACTGCAATAGTGGCATTTATTACTGGTGTAATTTGTACATTTTCCGTGCCAGTATTGGTACCCTTGATACTAAATCTATAGAAAGAGAGGATGATCACATGAATATTAGATATTTAACCAAGGCTAGCTTAATTGCAGCAATTTATTTGGTTTTAATACTTATACAGGCACTGCCCTTTCCAGTGGCAAATTTAACCTTTGGACCAATTCAACTAAGACTTGCTGAAGGACTTACCTTGCTTCCTTTTGTGGAGCCTGCCGCAGTTCCTGGACTATTTATTGGAGTGTTATTGGCTAACTTTCTACTTGCTCCCTACTCTGGATTTGGACTAGTTGATATCATTGGGGGATCCCTGGTTACCCTGGCAGCTGCTTATCTTACATCAAAGGCTAAGAATAAGTATATGGCCATGATTCCACCTATAGTACTTAATGGACTTATTGTTTCCATCTGGGTTTCATACTTTACAAAAATCCCATATGTTTACACTGTTCTTGGTATTTCCGCTGGAGAAGCAGTATCGGTAGTAATCTTTGGTAGTATAATACTTTATGTTTACGAAAAGGCATCAAAATATAGAGAGTGGTAAGAGGGATTTAAATGGCAAGTATAAATGAAGACTATATAACAGACTATATAAGGGAACTTACCCCTAGGAGAAGTGAATTACTAACATCCTTAGAAGAGTATGCAAGAAAAGAAAATGTCCCCATAGTTGAGCCTGAAGTTGCTCAACTTATCAGAACTCTTGTAACCATGAACAAACCTAGGAATATTCTTGAGGTTGGAACTGCCATAGGTTATTCTGCAATCCTCATGGGGGAATCCTTAAGGGGAGACTGGCACATTACAACCCTGGAGAGAAGTCCTAAGATGATAGATCTTGCCCTTGAAAATATTAAAAGAGCAGGCTATGAAGATAGGATAAAGGTAATTGAAGGAGATGCCAGGGAAACCTTTCCCCACCTAAGTTCAAAATATGACTTTATCTTTATTGATGCTGCCAAGGGTCATTATCTTGAGTTCTTCTCTTACGCCGCAGAACTATTAAATCCAGGAGGAATCATTCTTTCTGACAATGTTTTGTACAGGGGAATGGTAGCTACTGATGACTTAGTTGTTAGAAGACAAAGAACCATAGTAAATAGACTTAGAGAATACTTAAATCACATTAACTCCATAGATGGGTTTACATCTGCTGTAATCCCCCTTGGTGATGGTGTGGCTATAACATATAAGGAAACAGATTTGCAAATTTAGGAGGGCTTTATGAAAAAAATTGAACTATTGGCACCTGCTGGTGACTTGGAAAAATTAAAAATGGCTATTATCTACGGTGCTGATGCTGTATACCTAGGTGGAGAAGCATTTGGACTAAGGAAGGCTTCAAAGAACTTTGGCATTGATGAAATACAAGAAGGGGTTAACTTTGCCCATGAAAGAGGAAAAAAAGTCTATGTGACTTTAAATATAGTTCCCCACGACAAGGATATGGATGGTCTTGAGGAATATGTACTGGATCTAGAGAGAGTTGGAGTTGATGCTGTAATTGTATCTGATCCTGGAATGTATACTGTCATTAGAAACACAGTTCCCAATATGGAAATTCACATAAGCACTCAAGCTAGTGTTACAAATTATCAAACCATTATGTTCTGGTATAACCTAGGGGCTAGAAGAATTGTTCTGGCAAGGGAATTATCCTTTGAAGAAATAAGTAAGATTACTTCAAAGTTACCTGAGGATTTGGATATTGAGGCCTTTGTACATGGGGCCATGTGCATGAGCTACTCTGGACGATGCTTAATATCAAATTACATGACTGGACGAGATGCAAATATGGGGGATTGTGCTCAACCTTGCAGATATAAATACTATGTGGTGGAAGAAAAAAGACCTGGAGAGTACTTCCCAATTGAGGAACACGATGAAGGAACCTTCCTCTTTAACTCCAAGGATCTTTGTATGATAGAACACTTACCTGAAGTTGTCAATTCAGGAATTATGAGCTTGAAGATTGAAGGTAGAGTTAAGAGTGCCTACTATGTGGCAACTGTTATCAGATCCTATAGGATGGCCATTGATGAATATATGAAGGATCCTGAAAACTACAAGTACAATGAGGACTGGTTAAAGGAAATCAAGAAGGTAAGTCACAGGGACTTCACTACTGGCTTCTACTTTGGAAGACCCAAGGATGATGCCCAGGTTTACACTAGTTCATCCTACATCAGAGGCTATGACTTTGTAGGAATGGTTCTTGATTATGATGAAGAGACTAAAATAGCAACAATTGAACAGAGAAACCGAATCTTTGTTGGTGAGGAAGTTGAAGTATTTGGTCCTGGTAAGGATTACTTCACTCAAAAGATAGAGAAGATGTGGGATAAGAATGACAATGAAATTGAAGTTGCTCCCCATGCCCAACAAATCTTGAAGATAAAGATGGATTACCCTGTGGAAAGATATGACCTTGTAAGAAAAGGAAGGGAGGACTAAGATGAATAACCCAATTATTATTGGTATAGCTGGTGGTACTGGTTCTGGAAAATCTACTGTCACAAGAGAGATCTTTAATACTATTACTGATAAGAATGTTGCTGTTATTGAACAAGACTCCTATTACAAGGATCAATCAAACTTAAGTTTCAATGAAAGGGTAAAGACAAATTATGATCATCCCTTTGCCTTTGATAATACTCTACTGATCCAACACTTAAAAATGCTGGCTAATGGTGAACCCATTGAAAAACCTATTTATGATTTTGAAAATCACAATAGGAAGAAGGAAACAATTCTAGTTGAGCCCAGGGATATAATTATCCTTGAAGGAATCCTTATTCTTTATGATGAGGATTTAAGAGATCTTATGGATATTAAGATCTTTGTTGATACTGATGCGGATGTAAGGGTTATAAGAAGAATCTTAAGGGACATCAAGGATAGAGGAAGAACCCTGGATTCTGTAATACTTCAGTATATGTCCACCGTAAGGCCTGCCCATCTTCAGTTTGTTGAACCTACAAAGAGATACGCTGATATTGTAATCCCTGAAGGGGGATATAACAAGGTCGCCATTGATATAATTGTTGCAAAGATCAATGATATATTGAGTAAAAAGAGATAGGATTGAGTTAAGAATTTTAAATATTAGTTAATAAAACAATGAAACTATAAATTATTTAATAATAATATGACGAAAAGTTAATAATTAAGTGGTATTTTAAAACACTATTGGATATCCATAAATTAGACATTTAAATAGTGTTTTTATTATGGTTGAAATGGATATAAATCCATTACACATATTTAAAATGACATTATCATAAATGACATAATACTTTCTGAAATCAGTAACAGCATTGCAAAACCATGACAATTACAACTAATAATTTCATAAAATGGAATATAACTGGGGTAAAACTGAAATAAAATGTTGAAATTTTACGCTTTACATTGTAGAATAGAATAAAAGTAGTATCTTTTTAAATCTTTTAAATATTTAATCATATCCATTAATTTACTATAAAGAGAAGATGGTGAAAATATATGCAAAAATCAACCCTGAAAATTGGTGAACTTTTACTTTATGCAGGTAAAATTAGTTCTGAACAGCTTAATAAAGGTCTTGAAGCTCAGGGTGATAGCAATAGAAAACTGGGTGAAACATTAGTGGATCTAGGTTATGTAACCCAACAGGATATTGTTGAAGTTTTAGAGTTTCAACTTGGATTTCCCAGGGTAGATTTAAATAAATACGATGTAAATCAATCAGTAGTCAGTATTTTACCAGAGTCAATTGTAAGAAAATACAAAGTTTTACCAATAGATAAGAAAAATGATAAGTTGATAGTAGCAATGGTAGATCCACTTAACTTCTTCGCAGTGGATGATATTAGACTTTATACTAAAATGGAACTTGAATCTGTTTTGTCCACTCCAGATGACATTACTAAGCTAATAGAGAAATATTATACAGGTTCAACTACAAAAAAAGTTCTTGAAGAATTTTCAGAAGGCGAGGGTTCGTTTAAGGATAGTGAGATTGAACAAGAAGAGCAAGCAGAAGTTGCATCCGCACCAATAGTAAGACTTATAAACTCACTATTTGAACAAGCCACTAAAAGCAAAGCGTCAGACATTCATATTGAACCATATTCTGATGAAATTAGAGTCAGATTTCGTATTGATGGGGATCTCCGAGAGGTAATGAGTTTGCCTAGAAGTAATCTTTCTGCTATGATTACGCGTATTAAGATAATTGGAAAAATGAATATAGCAGAAAAAAGAATACCACAAGATGGTAGAGTTGAAACGAGAATTAATGACAGGGAAATAGATATGAGAATATCTACACTTCCTACAGTTTATGGAGAGAAAACTGTAATCAGATTATTAGATAAAACAAGCTTTAACTTTACCAAAGAAGGATTGGGTTTAAGTAAGAGGAATATGAATTTCTTTAATGACATACTTAAGTCACCTTTTGGTATGTTATTAGTTACAGGACCTACAGGTAGTGGTAAAACAACTACATTGTATACAGTACTTAGAGAATTAAATAAGATAGAAAAGAATATAATAACCGTTGAAGATCCTGTTGAATATAAACTTTCAGGAATCAATCAGGTTCAGGTAAATGTTAAGACTGGTCTTACATTTGCTTCTGGCCTTAGATCAATTTTGAGACAGGATCCTGATATAATTATGGTTGGAGAGATTCGTGATAGTGAAACTGCCCAGATTGCTGTTAGAGCAGCAATTACTGGTCATCTTGTATTATCAACACTACACACCAATGATTGTCCTTCCACAATAGCAAGGCTTATTGATATGGGAATTGAACCTTATATTGTATCATCTGCAGTTGTTGGGATAGTTTCTCAGAGACTTGTAAAAAGATTATGTGATATATGCAAGCAGCCATATGAGGCTTCATATGATGAATTAAAGATGCTTGAAAAGAGTGAAAATGAATCTTTAATTCTCCACAAGCCTGTTGGTTGCAATGCTTGTAATGCAGGTTATTCAGGCAGAGCCGCAGTGCATGAGATTATGCCAGTTAACGAAGAAATTCGTAAACTTATAGATTCAGGTGCAACTACTGATAAGATTCGTGAAAAAGCTGTAGAACAAGGAATGACTTCGCTTTTCGATTCAGCATTAGCACTTGCAGAACAAGGTAAAACTAGTTTTGAAGAGGTCATGAGAGTAGGGTTTACTCTAGGATAGGAGGGATGCCCATGAATATTACTAAGATAGTCGAAGAAGGACTCAAAAGAGTTGCATCAGATATTCACTTAACTGTAGGAGTTCCACCAACTTTTCGTATTAACGGTGAGTTAATTCATTACGGAGATCATAATCTAACTGTTGAAGAATCAGAGGATTTAGTAAGGCAAACTTTAAGCGATCAACAATTTAGCACTTTACTAGAAAGAGGGGAGTTGGATTTATCCTACTCAAATCCCGGACAAGCTAGGTATAGAGTCAATGCTTACTTGCAAAGAGGGAGTTTTGGTATGGCATTAAGGATTATTCCTTATGAAATTCCTTCCATGCAACAATTAGGCTTGCCAACAGTAATAAGCGATCTTGCTAGACTGCCTAGAGGACTGATACTAGTTACTGGGCCTACAGGAAGTGGAAAATCAACAACTCTCGCAACCATGATAGATCAGATTAACAAGGAAAAGAAGTGCCATATTTTAACTTTAGAAGATCCCATTGAGTATTTACACAAGCATGGCAAATCTATAGTAAATCAAAGAGAAATTGGGAATGACTCCAAGTCGTTCGCAGCAGCATTAAGAGGAGCATTAAGGCAAGATCCTGACGTTATATTAGTTGGTGAAATGAGAGATTTAGATACTATCTCAATTGCTATAACAGCTGCTGAAACTGGACATCTCGTTTTATCTACGTTACACACTTTGGGAGCTGCAAAAACTATAGATAGAGTTATAGATGTATTCCCGCCGCATCAACAACAACAAGTAAGGGTTCAGCTGTCTTCGGTAATTCAAGCTGTTATATCCCAACAATTATTACCAAAAGCTGACGGTAAAGGTAGAGTTGCAGCACATGAGGTCATGATAGCTACACCTGCAATTAGGAATTTAATCCGTGAGGACAAAGTTCATCAAATTGACTCTACATTACAAACTGGCTCTAAATATAGGATGCAAACTATGGATGCTTCATTAGTTGAACTATATAAAAGAGGTTTGATTAAGAAGGATGTTGCAATATCACAAGCAATTAGCCAAGAAGATATCAAAAAATACATTGTGTAGGTGGTGCTATGAAGTATAAATATAGGGCAATAGCTAAAAATGGAAAGACTATTGAAGGAATATTTGATGCTACAAGCGAAGCTGATGTTGTTGCAATGATTAAAGGTAATAATTACTTACCTCTAAAAGTTGAAAGAGATATTGATCGAGATGTTAAACTAAGTATGTTTGCACCAAAGGTAAAGAAAAAAGATTTGGCTGTTTTCTGTAGACAGTTTTACACAATGATTAATTCTGGTCTTGGGATAATTAAGTGTTTAGATATTCTTTCTTTACAAACTGAACATAGAACTCTAAAAAGTTGTATATCTGATGTAACAGAAGATGTGCAAAAAGGATTGACTCTTTCAGAAGCCATGAAAAAACATGATACAGTTTTTCCTAGTATTTTAACAAATATGGTAGAGGCTGGTGAAGTTTCTGGTAATTTAGATGCAATTCTTGAAAGAATGGCCAATCATTTTGAAAAGGAAAATAAGCTTGATAAGAAGATTAAAGGTTCAATGATATATCCTGCAGCGTTGGTAGTCGTAAGTGTAGTTGTAGTTGTGTTTATGATTGTGTTTATATTACCCACATTTACTGGAATGTTCACAGGTAGCGGAGTACCATTACCATGGCCAACGAGATTCTTGCTTGGATTAAGTGACTCAATAAAAAATAATTGGTTTATCTATGCCGGGATTATAGGATTAGTCTATTTAGGTATAAGTTCCTATAAGAGAACTTTAGATGGAAGAAGATTCTTTGATAAACTGAAGCTACGGCTACCAATCATAAAGGATACTTCTAGAAAGATAATTACTTCACGGTTTACTAGGACACTATCCACATTAATGGACTCAGGTATTCCTTTGATTAGATCTATGGAAGTTGTATCAAAAGTAGTAAATAATCTACCAATTGAGGAAAAGATTAATCAAAGCATAGAGCAGATAAGAAAAGGAGTTCCCTTATCTAGAGCTATAAGTGACGTTGGAGTATTCCCTCCAATGGTAGATTCAATGGTTAAAATCGGTGAGGAATCTGGTTCTTTAGATGATATACTACTAAAGACAGCGGATTTTTATGATGATGAAGTAGAAGCAGCGCTACAAAAATTGACAACGCTTATTGAACCAATAATGTTAGTAGGAATGGCAGTTGTAATCGGATTTATTGTAATAGCTATGTATCTACCGATGTTTGACATGATGCAAACAATTTAACATATGGCTTTAATATAACTTTATATACATTTTAAAGCGTAAGAAGGAATAATATTAAAAAACAAGGAGGAATAAAAAATGATTAAATGGATTAACAAAAAAAGAAACAAAAAAGGGTTCACCCTTATTGAATTAGTTGTAGTAATTGCTATATTGGGGATTTTGGCGGCGATAGCAATACCAAGATTAGCTAAGTCAAGAGATGGCGCTGAAATAACCGCTCATAACGCAAATGTAAGAACAATTGAAAGTGCAATTTCCTTATATCAAGCTGATAATAACAAATTGCCAGCGGATATTGATGCTTTAATACCTGATTATTTAGCTGGACCATTAGTTGACCCAAGAGATAAAACAACTCCGTATACAGTAACCGATGGAGTTGTAGCCCCTGTAGCGGTACCACAACCTTAGATGTTTGAGGTGAAAACATATCACTTAAGTTGTTAAGAACAAGGGACAGAGAAATCATCTCATGAGCAAATTAGTATAAGCTGAAATTTACTAGTTGAATTAGAACCAGTGTAAACAGTGCCAGGCTGTCCACTTCAAAAAGTCCGTCCGGACAAATAACCAAGTAGAATTTTAGGAAATAGATAAAAAAATTACTAGTTTATCAAGAATGAATTTAGAAAATAGGTAAGTAAAATAGACATAAAAATAGAAAGGCATAACAAATAACCCTTCAGGAAGGGTAAAAAGTAGTATTTGGTATAGTTTGCATTAAGCTACTCTGTCGTATTTATGGTACAGACCATTTAATACCGGAGTAGTTTTTATTTTAAATGCATCAATTTCAACAACTTCATTTTTAGGGGTAGGTATAGGGGTATTTCCATCTAACCCTTGATGAGTACGATGGGTATTATAATAATCATTTATATATCCATCTAATAACTTATAAAGATGTTTTTCACTAAATGGAATAATATGATTTAAAAGTTCAGCCCTAATAGTACCTATTACCCTCTCTGCATAAGGATTTTGCCATGGAGATTTATAGGCAGTAGTTTTTGATTTAATATTAGATGATTTTAGAAAATCCTGAAAAACTTTGGATTTAAAAACTGGGTCATTATCATGTATTAGATATTTTGGATGTTGTCCGTAGGGCGTAGCATTTCTAAATTGCTGGGTAAGCCAAAACATATTAGGATTTTTAGTAACAGCAAAGTGGATAATTTTCCTAGATCCATGTTCAATAATTATAAGTATGTATAGTATTTCAAACTTAATAGTTGGAATTGTAAAGAAGTCAGTAGCCCAAGTAACATCCATGTGATTTCTCATGAATGTATACCAATTATCCAACTGCTTTTTAGTAGGAGGCTTTTTCATGTCTTTAATATACTTGGCAATAGTATTTGGAGCAGGTGGATTTTTTAAGCCTAAGTTTACTAATTGTTCAAATATCTTCTCTGGGGATAGCTTATAATTTTCTGAATAGATTTTTCTTATTAGATCAATAACTTCTCTTTCTAGAGTTGGTCTACCTATTCTTTTAGATTTCTTAACCCAAAAATCAGTGAATTTTAATCTATGCCATTTAACAAGGGTTTCAGGTTTAACTATATTTACCCATTTGTCCCAATCTGGTAAGTGTCTAGATATATAAACCCAAGTTTGTCTGTAAATAGGTGTAGGTTTTGGCTTTCGAATCTTTCCTGATATTACTTGTTCTTCATATAAGGCTAACTCACTTCTTAAGCCGATAATTATTAAATCCTTATCAGCAGATGAAATTAAAAGAAGATTAAGCTTTTTAAAAATAAAACTGATCCAGCCTTTAAAATAAAGTAAAGCGGCTATAAGTAAGTACAAATAAATCCCTCCAATTATACATAATTCATTAAATAATAACATATTTTTCGTAAATCTGAAATATTATGATCGTAAAATCCGTGTACATATAAGAAGCAGGAGTTAGAGAGCTAATATAGGTAATAGATGGGAATGAGTTAGTGGCTGTTGGTTTAATGTTTAGGAAAATTAGATAAATGGGGGTATACAAAATTGAGGATACAGAAATTACCAGGAGTGTTTATTAAGAAATTACAAGAATTAGGTGAATACCCTGATAAGGTAAAACTGGTTGAAAAGATGCTTGATATAACAGCATTCTTTCCTGGAGGAAGAGGATTGTGGCTAGAACAAGATTCCACAGAATTTCCAAGTATTCTAATACTGGGACAAGACTTTTCAACTGTTAAAGCATTTGAAGCTATGGTAGCAGGGAATAAAGCTGATTTAGATTCACCTACTTGGAAGAATTTAATAAAACTATTTGATGAGTCAGATGTTGATTTAAAAAAGTGTTTCTTTAGTAATGTATTTATGGGGCTAAGAGACACAGAAAAGATGACGGGTAAGTTTCCAGGAGCAAGGGATAAAGATTTTGTTAATAGAAACCTTACTTTTCTTCTATTTCAGATAGAAACTATAAAACCGGAAATAATAATTGCCCTTGGTAGGCCAGCTTCAGATATGGTTGCAAAGCTATCAAGACCAGGACTAGATTGCTGGGAGAAAGGTAAAGCCTTGAGTAGTCCTGATAATGGATATAAAACTAATATTAGTTTCAATGGGCATGTTTGTAAATGTGTGGCCCTTGAGCATACCTCAATGAGAAATAGTAATGTTAAAAGAAGGGTATATGGAAAATATAAAGGCCATGAAGCAGAGGTTGAGATGTTAAGGGATGCCATCAAATGAAGTAATTATAAATGAGCCAATTATGAGAGTAAATCAAAGAATATAAGCACTATACAGGAGTGGAGTGGTCGTATGAAAAATAAAATTGTTTTACTCAAGGATAACAAAAAGATATTTCAATTATATATTAAAACATCAAAGAAGAGTAAATTAGGAGATTCTGATATTATGCTTGATGCTGGGAAAGGAATGTATTTTGATCATGTGGTACTGGGTAATTATTTTAAGCATTATAAGTTGCCTGATTTCAAAATCAATTCAATTAGTTGGCATGGGTACTATGAAATTATTGATGATCGCCAATTATACTCGCCTGTAGTACATATTAAAAGTCATGGAGAGAAGATTGATAGGGTAGGTCACTTGGGAAGCATTAATGATTTTGAACCCTTTGCTTTTCCAGTCTGTAGCCTATACATTCCAAGTAACCTGAATACAGAAGGAATTGGTATTACAAAAAAAGATCTCAGTAGATGTGAATATCTAGACATACCTCAATTAAACCGAAGTGTTAGATATGACTTTTTTGTTCTGCCAAAAGGAATATCTCTTGAAAGGTTTAATAAAAGTCCATTGACATTATTTTATAGGTTTGCAGATTTGGAAATATTCAATAATCCAGATGAGGGCCACAATATAATTCTAGATGCTGAAATGAAAGAATTTAAACGTGTTGGAGATAATGATGTATTCATAAGAATTATTGAGGATCCATCAAATATACAAATTATTAATGATAGTGGTAAACAAATTTTCAAAGAAATCAGTGAGCAATTTACATTAATAGTGAATGATCCAAATGATATTTATAATAAATTAGCAAATAGATTAGTTATATCCAGTGATGACAATGGTAATCTGATGAAACCTAAGCTATTTAAGGATTTACACGAAGAAGAAATGGGACTAGACCTATCAACTTCGAAAGTAAAAATATGGGATGATTTTTATTAATAAATTATGTATTGGAACTTTAAACAACATAAATCATTGAGCTATTAAAAGGGAGGCCATATTATTTGGATAATAACTATAAAAAACAATTTAAGAAATATGAGTATCTATATCATTACACAACGGTTGAAAGTCTATTGTTCATTCTCATAAACAAAGTTCTAAAATTTAATAGTGTAGATAATTTTAATGATATTTCAGAATGCACTCGGAATGAATATGTAAAATTTTTTGCCAGTTGCTTAACATATTCAAAAGAAGAATCTATTCCATTATGGCATATCTATGTGAATAAGGAAAATGGTGTTAGAATTGGATTTCCAAACACAGAAATCTTTGGAGAAAACTTATATTTTTTTAATGAAGATGGACACAAAATATCAGTTGATATTAAATCATTAGGTGGAATCTTAAATGGACAAGTAGAATACAGTGATGAACTAGCTGCCAAAAGTCCTTCAGAAGGTAATGATTTCCTAAGATCTACCAATGTTTATTATATGGCTTGCCAAAAGAGAGAGGTGTAGAGTTACGAAGAAGAATTGAGGTATTTTATTGTTGATGATGCTAATCTGATTACAGATGCTAAGTGCTTATATGTATCTCTGAATGATAATTTCTTTAACAACCTCACAATTACCTACAACCCATCTATGGCAGATTACAAAAAGAAGAACATTAAGGAGGCTGTGCAGAATTTATCTTTTAAGAATATTAGATTTGAGGAGAGTAGACTTAAAGGAACAATTAGATAAGTACCTAGGTTTAGGGTCTATTTTTACCTCGTAGGAGCGAGTTCCACTGATTACTAATTGATGTGATTATAGATATAGGATTAAGTAATACACAATATTATTCTAGTCAAGTCCATATTAGTGTGTAAATTCCTCGGTATTGTTTTCATGGCCAATGTTCAGCCAATGGAGCTGTTTATGCCGCGAAAGCTTCTTGATAGTGAGGAGGCGGCATGGTAGGCTTTTAGCTAGGCATCAGTGCCAAATGCCATTCTCTTTCGGACCGGATGCCTGCGATGGCTTGGTCCATGCCGTCAGAGGCTCGCTGTCAAGAAGAACGTGGAATAAATTGCGAACTATGCTACTCTGGTCTTTGCTTCGTCTTTCTGGATAATAGAACTATAGTAGACATCCATCTCAAAGTATTTCCGACCAGTAGACCACTTTTCATCATGTTCTATCAACAAAGCTCCTATGAGCCTGATTGCGGATGCTTCATTTGGAAATATTCGAATGACTCTTTCTCTTCTTCTGATTTCTTGGTTGAGTCTTTCGATACCATTGGTTGTTCTAAGCCTTTTCCTGTATCTTAAGGGTAGACTTAGTACGGCTGTTACATCATCAAAGCCTTCATCGAGTAGTTCCATTGCTTTTGGGGCGCTTGCAGCATATTTGTTGAGAAGCTCATTCTTAGCTGCTCTTGCACTGTCTATGTCAATTGCTTCATACACTTTGCGAATATCTTCCTTTAATGAGGGCTGTAGTGACTTTGGTGTTTTATCAAGTATGTTTCTTGAAAAATGTGTTTGGCATCTTTGCCAGCTTGAGCCTTGAAATTGTTTTTGAATTGCTTTTACGAGTCCTTTATGGTTATCGGATGTTATCAATCTTGGTGATTTAAGTCCTCTTTGCTTCAAGGAGATAAAGAATTCTTCCCAGCTTGTTTCTGATTCGCTTTCTGACAGATGAAACCCTATGATTTCACGATTACCTTCCTCATTGATGCCTATTGCTATTAAAAGACTTTTGCTTCGTACTCTGTTGTTTTCTCTTGCTTTGATGTAGATTGCATCTACCATGAGAAATGGATATTCATATATCAGAGGTCTTGATTTAAATGCATCAACGATAGGATCAAGTTTTTTGCATAGATCTGACACCATGGATTTTGAGAATGATTTACCACATAGCTCTTCAGTTATGTTTTCGATCTTTCTGGTTGATACGCCATTTATTACCATTTCTATCATGGCAAGAACCAGAGCTTGTTCACTTCGTTGATATCGTTCAAACATGGAAGTACTAAAGTTTCCATATCTGTGTCTTGGAACACGCAGTGTAAGAGTTCCAACCCTTGTGGTAAGTTCTCTGTCCCTAAAGCCATTGCGGTAGGCTGTACGGTCTTCTGAGCGTTCATATGGGTCTGCACCAAGCTGTTCAGTAGATTGAGCTATTAAAACCTGGTTGAGGATTACTTCAAGTAATTTAGAAAATGCATCATCACGGTTATCTTTTGTAAAAAGTCCGTGCAAAAGTTCGGTATCCAGTGTAATATTTAATTGAGCCATTTTGTTCATCTCCTCAGTTAGGTATTTGTGTGGTTACTTTTATTTTAACCGAGGACGAGCATTTTGGCTCATTTTATTTGTTTTTGATATTTACACCATTATACGGACTTTATCTATTATTCTACATGATGGTTATAAGAAGATACTCTAGTATAAGACTTACAGGCAAGATTTATATAATAGATGCTATAATAAAAATAGCCACTGATAATTGTTAAGAGTATTGATATGATACTTTTGCGTAATAGTTGTAACAGTAATACTAAACTTTTACATCAAAAACACTACATTTTCAAAATAGTTGTATTGGAGCACAATCCTGTGGGGTAGGGGGTATCTAATCTCCAGGACTTAAGCCGCCAAGACCGCCGCCCCCAACCGTGTGAATTTTCGCATAATTAAGCAGGGGGGATAGTAGAAAATATAAAATAAGACATCTTAAACCATTACAACCACTACATTTGATAGTGGTTTTTATTTTGCCAAATAGTATATACTTACAAATATAATTTTCTCGGATAAATGTGTAATTAACTTGACTTCATGTACCTCTTGAGTGATATATGGTATACACCAAAAACATTAGAAGGAGACTAGAATATGGACCATAAAATTACTTATGAATTGAAGGGAGTATCAAGGAAGGAGTTAGCCAAGGCAATCGGTGAGGCAGTAAATGCTACTTCAGTATATAAAGGTGTACCAAGTTGTGCATATGAAATTGGAGACTTGATTTTAGACAGAGGAGGTTCTATTATCCTAGGTGACACCATGACCCCAGTAGAGGTAGACAGTTTAGTTAGAAAGCTTGAAGAGAAAGGTTTTATATCCACAAACTACAGAGAAAATGCCTTTGATGGCTATGAGGTAGCAATGCCCAGGGATATGTTCACAGACAAGGCACTGGACAACTTAAGAAAGATTGTAAATGCCAAAGGAGAACTTATTGGCAAAGCTATAGGAAATGTGGACTTAAGGATTATTGAAAGGGATGAGGAGGTAAGCTTTCCTTGGTATCCAAAGACGGAGGATGCAGAGGAAGTCAAATATTACCTACAGTTTAATGAAAGCCTATGCAAAATGGCAATTGAAAGAACTAGGGTAACCTCCACAGCCAAGATAAGCGAGAATGAAAAATATGACTTTAGATGCTTTCTTCTAAGCCTTGGATTTATTGGAGAGGAGTACAAGGGATTTAGGAAATTTATGATGAGGAACTTAACAGGGAATGCTGCCTTTAAAAAAGGTAAAAAGGAATAAAAAAAGGGGAAGTTGTGAACTAAATCACTTCTTCCCCAATAGCCTATTACACCCTTTGAAACTGCATTTTTTTACACAAGACCCCAGCCCGCTGTCCGTATTGAAAAGGACCAGAGATACACACACCCCTACCCCATTCTAATTAGTTTTACTGCCTCTGGTACTATTAACTTTCCATCAAGTCTTTCAAATCCCAGAAATCCAGTTTCATAGTTGACAGCATACAGCTCTGTTAACCTGGCAATTGTAAGGGGCTGACGCTGTATGATCCAGTAGAAGCTAAAGTCCCCGAAGGCAATGGGTGATTTGCCAGTCTCGATACTAGGCATATAGTTTGAGTAATAAATAGGCTTACCTAGAATGGTATCATCCACGCTGTTGTAAAGATAGTTCCCATTGGCATCCTTTAAGGTTCTAAGGTAAAAGGCTGTTTCATCATTCATAAGCCATACAGCATTTCTTCTGTGTTCAGGCTTTAGAGAGAAGTATAGCTTGATTACATCATCATAGCTTAGGTCGACACCTTCCTCAATAGTTACACCAACTTCACCACCACCTGTGGCATGTAGCATTCCAGTAGGAGCATCAATGCCTGTGCCATTAATAAAGGCATCCTCTTCAGCTCTGCCAAATCTTCTGGAAAACTCGTTCTCAAGATAACCTTCAATGTTGAAGTTGTTATCACCTACAAAGCTATTCTTGATCTTTGAAATGGCAGCCAGTTTATAGGAATTTGCTGTTATTTGCTTAAATCCATCTGAACTTTCCGGTATGGTTGTCATTTCCTTTAGCCACTGGGCACTACCTATGGAAGTAATGACATTAATCGTTCCTTCACTGGTAGAGGAGTCAATGGTAGTGGCTAATCTTCTAAATACATTTTCCTTCTCAAGAGTCTTTAGATACTTCTCATTGAATTCGCTGGGAACAACATATCCTGAAGAATTTCCACCTTCACTCATATCAGATGGTCTGTCGTGTTTTCCCCTCATTGTGTTCCAAAATGCATAGTTGTAAGTTGCTGTAGTTTTCATTATAAAATCCTCCTTTTAATTTGAGGGCAGCTCATTTTTGAGCACCCTGGTAATCTTTCCTTGCTGTAGTTTTGACTGGATTAAGCTCATTATCTTAACCAGATAATAGTAGAAATCTAATCATTCTGTTTTTCCTCCTTTCGGTATCTTGTAATCAATTCAGGATAGAGTGGGGGATAGGCTTCATACCTTCTTGGATTGATGTAATAGGGTAGAGAGACCACTCTTATAAACACAATTGCCGGTGGTAATGATGATTTTTATTTTTGGGGCAGTATGTGGCAGGTTTTTAGGTAAGTTTCTCGCGTGACTAAAGAAATTTTAAACCTACTGAAATTGCTGCCACAAGCTGCCCCATTGTGGATTTAGTCAAGGAATTCAATTCCTCTTAGGAGTTTATAGCCCACAAAGACTGTGGTTTTCTCGCCACCGCTTCTTGGTCTTTTCCTTACGATCTCTCCCACATTGGAAAGGGCTGCTTTGAAGTTCCTGGCATTTTCTGCGTAGTAGCCATTTTCCCTGCACCAGCTCTGGTAGGCAAAGTATATGTCAGAGGTTCGCTCCTCACAGCTGCCATCTTCAATCAGGCGCTCTTCTATGAAAAGGCCAACCTTATCGTTTTCCTTGTGATAGGCTAGGGTAGCATCCTGTACAGACTTTGGCATATCAAGACCAGCCTTACAAAGCTTCTGGTAGCCTTCCAGAACCCAGTTCAGAATACCGCTGAGGTTCTCCTGACGGAAGAACTCATGCTTTAGACCATGGTCCCTTTCATGAGGTTCAAAGTGTCTTTCAAAGGGGATGATCTTAACACGTCCACTGGTGAGAAGGGTAAGGTCTGTCACAGTTGGCAGGTGATTAGTGTTGGTGAAGATTTTGAATTGTGGTTTGAAGTCAAAGCTGTTCTCGTGTAGGAATCTGGCATTGATGGTATCACTGCCTGTCAGAGTCTTAAGAAGAGCTGCACTTAAGGTCAGTTTCTTATCAGGCTCACTGATGTTTACAAATCTTGCACCAGCAAGTCTTGCTACATCCTCAGAGGGTGCAGAGCCGTTTCCATTTGACTTTATACCTATGGTCTCAGGTCTTGAGGTCCTGCCATAATCACCACAGATACGAAGGAAGGTCTCCATGGAGGTGCCCTTGCCATTACGGGTGGTGGCACCAAAGAGGATGAACATGGCTTCATACCTTGTATCACCAGTAAGGGAATAGCCTAAGCTCTTTTGAAAGAAGTCCGCCTTTTCCTTATCTCCACTCATGACTTCATCTATGAACTTCTCCCATCTGGGACACTTGGCGGATGGATCATAATGGGCACCTGCTATTTTGGTAATGTAGTCTTCGGCCCTGTGGTCATAAAACTCACCTGTCTTAAGATGGAGAGTCCCATTTTGGCAGTTGAGAAGATAGATGTCCTTATCAAAAGCGCTGATGGAGAGGGGATGAACATCCTGGGCATCCTTTAGAATGGTTTCTCTTAGCCTTCTGGATTGCCACCTGGATACAAACTCGATGTATTGCTTTCTAAGCTGCTCTTCCTCAATGGAGAGGGCATATATCATAAGCTTATTGGCCAGTTTCTTACAAAGGTTCATGACCTTTAGGTTTCCAGTATCTGCTCGCCAGGCTCTCCCATCATAGACAAACCATTTCTTTCTCTCAGTGACATACCTGGCTATACCGCTGTAATGGTCTGCAAATAGATTGCTGTTACCGATATCATTCCATCCATAGCGTGGATTGCTGTGGGGGGATAATTCTACCAGGGGCTTGCAGCCTGGAACGTCAAAGTCTGATTCTATGGTAGAAAGCCTTCCCAGGGGACTGTAGACTTCTGATACGCTCTCAGCGGCTTTTTCCAGGGTAATCTGACCATAGGTAGACCCGCTTTGTACCCTATCCCATTTTTCCCTGTAAAGACCACTTAGGCGAAATAGTCTGTCCATTTGGATTAAGTCCCTACCACACCAAAAGGCCAGATGGGTACAAAGGCCAAGGTCTGCTTCACTATGGGATTTACCTTCAGGAATTTCACCAGCCCAGAGCTTATCAAATTCATCATGGTTTTTAGCCCCTCTTGCCTTTTTAAGCACCTCCTCATCAGAGAGGTAGGAGAAGGGAGGCTTATGGTTTTTATTTTTCTTTTTCTTAGGCCTTATCATAAAGCGGTCAAGAAGTATCTGCAGCTTATCCTTTGCATCAAGAATGTCTCCATCCTGAAATACATTACCAGTTATGGTTACAAACTTATTTGTTGCACCACTGACATAGACCTCCAAGCCAAGGGCCTTGTTATTAATGTAGTACTTGCCGGTATTGTATTTAAAACCTGGAACCTTAAAGAGAATACGCAGACCCGTTCCTGAAGGACTGATCTCCATATAGGAGCCATGGAATAATTCCACAATGGTCTTAGCCATAGAGGTAAGGGAACCATCTTCATTGATACAGTGGTCCACATCAATGGCAGAGAAATCATCAAAGACTCCAATGCCCATGCCATCGTACTGGTTTATTAGTTTTAGAACTGAAGCAAGATCACTAAAGGTCTTTATATTATTAGGTTGAGCACGTCTTCCGTTTATTTGATAGGGAACCTTTGTAGGTTTGTCCTGACCATTTCTTTCCTCGTACTTCCAAAGACAGTACTTTCCATTCTCTTTTAAGTCCTTAGGCAGATTGTCATATTTCATAGGGGATTCACCTCCTTCCTGGGGCTAGGTTTCTATTTTTAACTGCTATAGGGTATGGGTTTCTGTCTAGAGGAGTAATGAAATACATCTTTAGTCCTCATCTTCAAATAAGTCTTCAGCACATTCGCTGCAGAAATATCCTGAGTAGACCGAATCCATTTCTGCTGTGGCAATCAAAGTGGATATGAAGTTACCTAGATCTGTTACACAAAGCTTGCCACAGTTTTTACATTCCATTTGAATCTGCATCCTGCTCACCTCCTCTAGGTCTTTCAGAGCCATCCAACTGGCTAAGCAGCTCCAATAGTTTCTCGTAGTTGATAAATGCTTTTTTCCCTACATAGATAACAGGGAGCTTACCATCCTTTAGAAGAAGCCTTATGGCATGTTCAGGCAGGATGCCTTTCTTGGCTACTTCCCTTACAGTAAGCATTGTGGGTTTGTTCTCTTTCAATTTGTCCACTCCTTTCAATAAATTATGGTGTTGGTCTTCCCAGCCTTATAGGAAAGCTTCTAGTCCAGGCAGGGAACTCACAGTAGAGAAAGATAAGAGAAGAGAAGTTTAAGGATCATTCCCATCAACAATCTCTCATAAAGTGAGATTTCTAATTTAATAATACAACATTAGGTGAGAGGTGTCAATGCTAAAAGTCACACAAAGTTAGATAAAATTAGAATAACTTAAAATAAATCTCACAATATGTTTGACAATACTCACTGATGGTGATATTATTAACTCAAGAAAGACAACAATACTAAATGAGGTGAGATGATGTTTGCTGAAAGGTTAAAAGTATTAAGAGCGGAAAAGGGGTTAACCCAGGTGGAACTGGCAGATATGCTGGGAGTATCTAAAGGGACTGTAGGTATGTGGGAAACAGGAAAGAGAATGCCTGGCTTTGAGACTCTGGATGAAATGACTAGAATATTTGAAAGGAGAATGGACTACATCCTTGGCTATTCCAACGACACCACTTCTCCAATCCTTACTGATGAAGGCATAGACCAGCTTGGCACTTGGCTTGTGGAGGATGATTATACTGAAATTGTCTATTCCTTTCTAAGGCTTGATTATTACGGTCAGGAGGCAGTGGAGAGTCTTATAAGGGCAGAGACAAGAAGGTGTAAGGACCAAGGGACTTTGAAATCAAGGGATGACTTCCAGGCAATGGTTAAGGTAAATGTAGTGATTGAAGAGGAATAGGAGAAGTTTGGAAGCTGTTTTTATTTGCAGCTTCTTCTCTCTTTTAGGTGCTATTAAAACCATATCAAAACCCTTGATAAAGCTTGATATTATGCGGGTTTAGAGGTAATATGTGACACTAATAGGAAGAAAGTTTCTACCTATAATAATAGAAAATCTTTAGAAAGGAGTGCATAGGATGCTACTGGGTGAAGCCTGCGAAAGGTTTAATGATTATTTAGAAAGCATAGACAGAAGTCCAATGACTATCGAGAGGTATATGAGAGACATGGTCTTTATTAGAAAGTATTTGGAGGCAAAAGCCAATGGACCAGTGTTTGTGGATGAAATCACAGAAAAGGATCTGGAAGACTTTATGAGATACCTAAAAGATGTAAGGCAGTTTGCTCCAAGCAGTAGGAGCAGGTACTTTTACACCTTAAGAAGCTTTTATAAGTTTGCGACCAAGAAGGATATCGTAGAGAAGGATATTGCTGCAAAACTGGACACCATAAAGATGCCACAGAAGGAAAGAGTTTACCTGACAGAAGAGGAAGTGATGCAGGTGGCAGATGCAATTGATATCTACCTAATTAAGCTCATCGTGTTATTTCTTTTTAACACAGGGTTAAGGATTTCAGAATGCAGAGGCCTTCAAATTGAAGATGTAGATTTGGAGAAGAGGATCATTTATGTAATAGAAGGAAAGAACAAGAAGGATAGGGTAGTTCCAATAAACAACAACCTTTATGGACTCTTGGTTGACTATATTGAAAATCACAGAGATGCACCAGAGTCCAACTACTTCTTTGCAACAAGCCAATCGGGTACAGGGAGCATTTCCTATCCTCACATAAGCCTTACCTTAAGGGAAGCAGCACAGAAGGCTGGAATAAAGAAACAGGTGACTTGCCATATATTAAGGCACTCCTTTGCTTCTGCCCTTGTGAAAAAGAAAGTAGGCCTTGTGGAGATTCAAAAGCTCTTAGGACATTCTAACCTGACTGTGACATCCATTTATACCCACACCAGCATGGATGCCCTATCAGAAGCGGTAAATACACTAAACTAAGAAGGGAGGAAGGACATGGCGCTTATAGAATGCAAGGAACCTGTATTTGATAGAAAGGTAAACAAGGTTCTGGAACTATTAGAAGAAGGAAAAGACAAGGAGACCATAGCAGAGGACTTAGGGTATACCAATCCCATATCCCTTGACAATTACATGAGAAGAAGAAACTTTGCATGGGAGTCCAGACAGAAAAAATATGTACCAGCTTCTGAAAAGTATTCAGCCCAGGGTAGGAACAATATACTCAAACTAAAGGGAATATCCAAAGCTGCACTTGTAATTTCACTCTTTACAGAAGATGGAGCAGATCCTAGGGATATTGCAGAACAAACTGGATTTGTAAGCCACAATGACATGGCAGTCTATATGAAAAGAAAAGGCTATGAGTGGAATACAAAAAAGGCAAACTACGTGAAGGCAAATACAGAAGATGAAGACGGTGAATCAAATACAAGCCAGATTAATGTTGGGTCAGAAGCAATGGAAGAAATTCTAAGAGAAATACTTCAGGGGATAAATGACTTAAAAGGCGGAAAGAAGAAGGGGAAAGGAAAGAAGGAAATTGGTGAAGAGGCATCAGAGATACCCAGATACATTGTAAACGGTAGCTATGGCACCAAAGCAGTGAGGATGAATTCAGTCCTTGACCACATGATCACAGCCTTTAGCAAGGAGAAGTATATTTCCCAAAGGGAGATAGTGGAAGTAGCCATTGTGGAATTCTTTCTGAAATATGG
>CAZNTE010000002.1:0-136227 GCA_964575895.1 uncultured Tissierellaceae bacterium
AAGCCTTTTCAACGGCTTCAGCGATTATTTTACTATGTAAGTGTCAAACTCCCGATTAGTTCTCTTTTAATGTAATTCAAAACTTCAGTTTGTTTTTTAGTTAATTCTTCGTACATATTATCACCTCACTTATAAATTAACTTCTATGATTATTTTATCATATCTATAGAACAAAATCAAACAAAGGTTCGTTTTTTTGATTAAAAACTGTTGACATAGAACGCATGTTTGATGTACAATGTAATTAATCGAACAGATGTACAAATATGATAGAGAGGTGTCCCATGAAAACAAAGAGATATGTGATTGTAAATAGCAGAAGATTTTTTACCTTTATTACACTTGTTATAACATTATTAGCACTTATTGTATTTACTATCATGAACTTACAAGGAGCATACTCAACAGCATATACAATTGAAACTGAGGACTATTGGGTTAAGCAAGGTGAAACACTATGGAGTATAGCACAGGAGTATTCACCAGATGGATATGATATAAGAAAAATGATTTATGAAATAAAGGAAATAAATGAAATGGAGACTAGTATGATTTATTCCGGTGATAAAATCATGATTCCAATCATAGCAGATAATAACTAAACCTAAGATTTCTCTTAGGTTTATATTTTTAATCTTTAAGTTTTCTTTTGGAAAGGGGATTACTTTTAACGGCTTTTCTAAGCCTATCATCATCAAGATGAGTATAAATTTGAGTCGTAGAGACGGATTCATGACCTAATATCTCTTGTAATGCCCTTATATCAACATTCCCATACTTATACATTAAGGTGGCTGCAGTATGTCTTAATTTATGAACAGAGTAGACCATAGGATCAAGTCCAGTCTTTTCCAAATATCTATCAATCATATGTTGAATGGCTCTATTACTCATTCTTTGGCGCCTTTTACTTAAGAAAAGGGCTTTTTCTCCTGGAACTATAGGTCTAAATTTAAGGTATTGGTTAATAGCTTGTACGCATGCTTCATTAAGGAAGATGGTACGTTCTTTATTACCTTTACCAATAACAGTTAAATTATCATCACCATTTATCTTATCCAGATTGATGCTTGATAACTCACTAAGACGCAATCCACAATTTAGGAACAACATTATAATAGCATAATCCCTTGAACGAAATAGATCATTGGGATTGAGTAGAACAGTATTTAGAAATTTCTCAGCTTGTTCAAGACTTAAGTATATGGGGTGTCTAGCATCTTGTTTTGGGAATTCTAAATTTAATGCAGGATTATTATCAATCAAGTTAACCTTAGAATGTAGGTACTTAAAAAATGATCTAACTGAAGCAACTTTTCTAGAACGAGTAGTATTTGAATTCCCACGAGTTCTGTCAATATATGAAATATAAGCATGAAGATCTTGAATATTGACTTTCTTAATTAAATCAATTTCTATGTCATCAATTTCAATTTCATCAAAAATTATTTCTTTGGGAACAATTTTATATCTAATTTTTAAAAATCTAAGGAAAGTTCTTAAATCAAAATAATATTCTTTAACAGTGTTAGAGGAGGTTCCTTTTATAGTTTCCATATAATTTAGATAATCTTCCAAGAATAATGGTATTTTCATCAAAAATGCCTCCTTTTTTAATATTATTAGTCACAAAATAACTATTTTGTGACTAATAATATTATATAATAAATACCGCTAATTTGCAATATTTTTTTAACTTCTCTCTTAGCGATTTTTATTTTTGTTGCTGTTATTTTTTTAGATTTAGTTGATTGTAAAATAATCTTTTTCTGTTCTTGATTTTTTATATCTTTAATTTTTCGATTTAACTACCAGCACCTTTAAACTCTAAATTATTGGATCCTTTAAATTATATTACAGATTCATTTTCTAATTTTAAGTCAAGCTTTATCAAATCAGCCTATATGCTCATATTTCTATATATACCCTAAATATAGGACATGCTATCCTATGCCTTAAGTAAAAAACGTGTCTTAGAATCGATTCTGAGGCCTCGTTTTTTTTGGATATTTTTAGATTATTTGCAGAGTTAGTGTTATAGAGTTTATTTAAATATAAATGAAGAAAATGGTATACATAATTATATTATGTATACCATTTTGATAACTAGCTATTTTGATCCTAAAAGTTGTTTAATTCGATTTAAACCTTCAACAATATTTTCCATAGATGTTGCATATGATAACCTTACATATTTATCATCACCAAAAGCTAATCCGGGGACAACTGCAACTTTACATTTATCTAATAAGAGATTAGCAAAGTCAACTGAAGAATTAATCATGACTCCCTCAATTTCTCTTCCATATAATTGTGAAGAATTTAACATAATATAGAATGCACCCTTTGGAACAAGGCAACTAATATCTTTAGTAGAATTTATCATATCAGCCATAACAATTCTTCTTTTATCGAATTCTTTTTTCATCATATCTATACTATCTTGTGGTCCTGATAATCCTTCAACGCTAGCGTACTGAGCAAGTGAAGATGGATTTGATGTTGTATGACTTTGAATATTGCTCATAACTTTAATTATTCTTTCATCTGCTGCCGTATATCCAATTCTCCAACCTGTCATTGCATATGCTTTTGACATACCATTAACTAATATTGTCAATTTCTTAATATCATCATTTAGCTGTGCAATGCTAATGTGTTCTTCACCATCGTAAATTAATTTTTCATATAATTCATCAGATATTACAAATATGTTATTCTTAACTGCCCAGTCTGCTATATCTTCAAGTTCAGCCTTGGAATAAACTGCTCCTGTTGGATTACTTGGGCTATTTAATATAATTGCTTTTGTTTTATCAGTTTTAACTGATTCTAGATCCTTTGATGAAAATTTAAATTCATTTTCTTCTTTAGTTTCTAATAATACTGGAATACCACCAGCTATCATAACTAATTCTGGATAACTTACCCAATAAGGTATGCTGAAAATAACTTCATCACCAGGGTTTAGTATCGCCATTAGTGCATTGTAAAGAGAATGCTTTCCTCCATTTGATACTATGATTTCAGAAGGTTTATAATCCAATCCATTTTCATCTTTGAATTTTTTACATATTGCCTTCTTTAATTCTGGAGTTCCTGAAGCCGCTGTATATTTAGTAACTCCGTTAACTATGGCATCAATACCAGCCTTTTGAATGTTTTCAGGTGTATTAAAATCTGGCTCACCTACACTAAAACTTATTACACTTTCTCCCGCTGCTTTTAAAGCATTAGCTTTAGCTGTTATTTCTAATGTTACTGAAGGTTCAATAGACAAACCCTTTTTTGATAATACAAATTCCATTTTTATCCCCCTTTTAATGTTAGTATGTTAACTATTTATCCCATATATATCTTTTAAAACATTCTTAACAATATAAAGTGAATCATCAAAGGCTGATTTATTCATATTCTTAATTGTTTTATAATGGTCCTTACCTTTATCAGTAATTTTATAAATCCTGATTGTTCTTTTGGTAGGTTCTTCCCACTCTCCTGTAATGTATCCTTCCTCCTCTAGTTGATTAAGCAGAGGATATATCATTCCTGGACTAGGGCTCCATTTTCCATTTAATCGTCTTGTTATTTCGTGTTTAAGTCTGTTACCATAGTAGTTTTTTTCATTTAATAAATGAAGTATATATAGTTTAACAAATGAAGTTGTACTTATAGTTGTTGGAAATTGTCTTTGTCGTTCACCTTTCAACATTTTGAATCAACTCCTTAAATATAGCACATTCTTCTAAATTTATAAACCTACTACCTAATATATCTTCATCACCATGAAAATCTGATCCACCAGTAATTATTAGATTATTTTCTATTGCGAACTTAATAAAGTATTTTTCATCCTCTTTTGTATGTTTTGTATGATAACACTCTATCCCCATTATACCCTGTTTAACACAAAATGTCATTATATCCTTATTACTTAAAAGTCCCGGATGAGCTAGAACTGATATACCATCTACACTATGGATAAGATCGATTGTATCCTTTATAGATAATTGGTGCCTTTTAACATATGCAGGTTTTCCAACATCCAAATACTTATCAAAAGCTTCTTTTATTGATTTGACATAACCTTCTGATACTAATTTTCTAGCAATTAAGGCTCTTCCAATAAATCCAGATGCCTCAGCTTCTGAGAGTATACTGTCCATGTTTAGTTTTATCCCTAGATCATTTAACTTTTTAATAATTTCTATACCTCTTTTCCACCTTGATGTTTTTAACTTATCAAGCTCATTTAAAAGTTCTGTGTTATTGTAGTCAATAAAATAACCCAATATATGAACTTCTTCCTGGTCATAAAAACATCCTAATTCAATTCCAGCAATTATATTGAAATTCATAATTGCTTTTGATGTATTAATAGCATCATCTAAAGAATCAATTGAATCATGATCGGTAATTGCTATACCTGATAATTTCTTTGAAACAGCAAGATTTATAAGTTCATCAGGACTTAATAAACCATCTGAGCTAAGAGTATGTGTGTGTAGGTCATACTTTAAAATAATATCACCTCCCTTATATAAAAAGACCCGCCACTTTAGGCAGGTCTTTATTGCTATTTTGCGTATTCTATTGCTCTTGTTTCTCTAATTACATTTACTTTAATCTGACCAGGATAATCAAGCTCTGATTCAATCTTCTTAACAATATCTCTAGCTGTATGAATTATTTGAGCTTCACTTATATCTTCTGGTTTAACCATAATTCTAATTTCTCTACCAGCTTGAATAGCAAAGGATCTTTCAACTCCTTCAAAAGAGTTTGCTATCTCTTCTAGTTTTTCTAATCTCTTAATATAATTTTCTAATGTTTCTCTTCTAGCTCCTGGTCTTGCAGCTGAAATCGCATCTGCTGCCTGAATTAATACAGCCTCTACAGTTTCAGGTTCAACATCACCATGATGGGCTTCCATAGCATGAAGAACTTCTTTTGTCTCTTTATATCTTCTAGCTATATCAACACCAATGTCAACATGTGGGCCTTCAATTTCGTGATCGACTGCTTTTCCTAGATCATGAAGTAATCCAGCTCTTCTGGATACTTTAATGTCAGCACCTAGTTCAGTTGCCATTACTCCTGCAAGATGAGATACTTCAACAGCATGCTTAAGAACATTCTGACCATAACTAGTTCTATACTTCAATCTACCTAATAGTCTAATTATCTCTGGATGTAATCCATGAACTCCTGCATCAAATGCAGCCTGTTCTCCAGCTTCTCTAATTGTATTCTCAACCTCTTTTTTAGCTTTTTCAACCATTTCTTCGATTCTAGCAGGATGTATTCTTCCATCTACTATTAATTTTTCAAGAGCAATTCTTGCTACTTCTCTTCTTATAGGATCAAATCCAGATAATACCACAGCTTCTGGTGTATCATCGATAATCAAGTCAATACCAGTTAATGTTTCTAAAGTTCTGATATTTCTTCCTTCTCTTCCGATTATTCTACCCTTCATTTCATCATTTGGCAGTGCAACTACAGTTACTGTAGTTTCTGCCACGTGATCAGCAGCTACCCTTTGTATAGTAGTTGAGATGATTTCCCTAGCTTTTTTATCAGCTTCTTCTTTAGCTTTTGCTTCCATTTCTTTAATCATCATTGCTGATTCATACATGATTTCTTTTCTTGTTTCATTTAAAAGCAACTCTTTTGCTTCATCTGAAGATAGGCCTGAAAGTTTTTCAAGCTCTAAAGTCTGCTTATGATACAGTTGATCAATAGCTTCTTCTTTCTCTTCTAGAGTTTTTTGTTTTCTCGAAATTTGTTCTTCTTTCTTTTCGATAGATTCACTTCTTCTATCAATAGATTCCTCTTTGTTTACTAATCTTCGTTCCATTTTTTGAATTTCATTTCTTCTTTCACGAACTTCGCGCTCTAAATCACCACGTGATTTATGAATTTCTTCTTTGGCTTCTAATAAAAGCTCCTTTTTACGAGCTTCACCATCTTTTACAGCTTCTTCAGTGATTTTTTTCGCTAACTCTTCAGCGTTTTTTATTTTTCCTTCGCCTATATATCTTCTAATAAAATACCCAGCGATTACTCCAATAATTAAGCCTGGAATTGCGTAAATTAAAATTTCAATAGGAAACACCTCCATCGTATTAAATTTTCAAGTTCCATATCATCATTATACTTTAATTAACATGGATAATACTAATTGTATTATCATTCATTCGAAAATATACACATAAATAATTGCGTATTATAATGAATAAATATCCCTTTTGGACTAGAATATGTTTGTATATTATTCTATGGGTACATACAACTTAATTTTATTACTTTTGTTGTTTCCTGTCAAGTTGTTATCAACTATTTACAGGACTTACCTTGCTTGTTGTTCCAGAAATATCAACCCTATATGCGTTGTTTGACAATGCTGCTAAATGAGCATTATGAGTTACCATAATTATTTGCCTGTTAAACATCTCGGAAGTTTGTTTTAGGAAGTCTCCTACATTATATATATAGTCTTCACTTACATGTTTTGCTGGCTCATCAAGTATAAGAGGTCCTTGTATTGGTGGCTTATGAGTTTGTAAGAAAGAAATTCTTAGGGCTAATGACACTATATCAACCACTCCCCCACCTCTTGATTGTTCAGGCTTAGTTTTTAAATAAAAATCAGGAGTATCGTTAATAACATAGAATTCTGCATTTGATTTATTTCTTAACTCTTCCAATTCAATTAAAAACTCAATATTAGACTCAAAAATATACTGTAAACACTTGGTCACCAAACTTTCTATCTGATCTTTTGCTTGTTTACGAGCAAATTCAGATGTCAGTTGAAACAGTACCATTACTTGTTCTAATGTATTATAATAATCACTCATTGTAACCAGTTCATCTTCTGATAATTTTAGCTGATCAGTTAGCTGATTTTTTTTGCCTTGTTGAATATTTATATAATCTCTTAATTTGAATATATTAGTTTCCAGATCTTGGTACTCATAAGACATAATATCCCTACTTTCCTAATATATCTTTTGGCAAAAGACCGTTAGCTTCATTGATAAGTTCCTCGATTTCTTTTTTCAACTTATCAATTTCCTCATCCAAGTTTTCAGGCTTAATTCCAAGTCCATCTAACTCTTTAATGATTTCTTCTTCTGAGTTTTTTAATTGTTCAAGTCTAGCTTCAGCTTTGTACTTCATACCTTTTGCTTGATCTAAAAGTTCTTTTAACTGAGATAATTCTTTTTCGTAATCCATAAAATTAGCCTCCTAGATGATTTTTTATAATATTATCAATAGATTCCGTTGTTATATCACTAAAACAAAATGGACATTTTTCATTTTTAATTAAAATTTGCTTATACTTTTCCATTAAATTATAGATATTTTCTTTATTAGTTTTTAGTTCATTGTTTGATTTTTTTAATTCTACTTGTAAATACTTATAATTATTATTAATGTTATTAAGAATTTGTAATTTATTTAAATTATTTAGGCATTTATTTAAATCCTCATCAATTTTTACAAATTGATCTATCTTATTTGTATAATCAGTTCCATTTTTAATTCTACTTCTTATATCCATTATGCTACTATTAAAACTGGATAATTTACTTAACAATATAGTATTTTCTTTACCAGAACTTATCTTGTCTTCATACGAGAGTATTGTATTGATCTTATCTAAACTAGTTGATATATTATATTGTTCCTTTTTAAAACTACTATATTTATTTGAGGACTTTTCTAAACTATAATGTTTAACAATTAGTTGATTTAACCTATAAAATAATTTATCTATTTTCTCTACATGTTGTAATTTATCATTTAAAATACTATAGTAGTTGTTTTCTGTTTTATATTTAGTAAATGCTAAATTTAATGTTTCTAGATTCTTAAACTTTAAGGTATTAATTTCTAAATCCTTTATCTTTGACTCCAATAACTCTATACCCTTAAGTTTAGTTATTAAATTATGTGTAATATTCATTTGTTCTTTAATATCCAGGTACTTATTTTTATTAGTTGATAAGGAGATTAAGATATCGTTCTTTTCCTTTATAATTAATTTAATCTCATTTAGTCTTATAAGCTTAATCTTTAACTCTTCTAGATAATCATAATCTTTAATCTCGTTTTTCAGATTTTCTACCCTTTTTTCAGTATTCTTTCTGTTAGAATTAAGATTCTTCATGTCCTTTAGTACATCGGCTAGGGCATCATCAATTACATTTACACCAACAAGTCTACCAATGGCATTAGCTCTTACTGATGTCTTCTCAGATAATAGGAAGGGACCTTCTAATTGTTCACCAAGATTTATAGCTGATGATTCATCCCTATCAAGCAAAATCTTCTTAATATTTGTTATGTCAGTTATTTCTTCAGGAACATCTTTACCGAATCCTTCAAATCTCATTTCTTCTCCATCATTTTTTATTAAGAGATAACCATTTTTACTTCTTGTCCTATATCTTTGCAGAATAGTACCATCACTAATATGAATAGTCACACTGCAATTGGTTTCACCTTCTCTAATAAAAAAATCTCCTGATGGCTCATTGTATAGAACCCATTTCAATGCCCTAATAACAGCTGATTTGCCTGTATCTGAAGGACCTACAATAACATTTAACCCAGCTACAAAATCAACTTCGCTATATTTATGAGATTGAAAGTTTTCCAATATTAACCTTTTTATATATTTCATAGTATCACCAAATTATTCTTTCATTTGAATTTGTGCAATTCTTCTCAAGGCTTCTTCCTTTACTTTTGAATCAACATTTTCAGATAATGCTACTTCTATCAATAAGTCATTGATATCCATTTTTTCAAAGTTTAAAGCAGAATCTATTGTTTGTTTAAATTCAAGGATTCTTTCACTTTTAAAAGTACTCTTTTCAATTTCTGTTCTATCTAATATTTCATCTCCTGGTAGTGCTGAAATAAGTTCTATCATGGAAATATTAATTTTATCATTTAATTCTATTAAACATACTTGAGGTATTCTTTCTATTTCTTTCAAACTATTTGTAACCCTAACAAGACTACCAGGATTAATAAAGTACTTACCATCTTTTTCAATAGTTTTAAAACCTGCATGGTAGTGTCCAGTTAATGTAATATCTGCATTCGTATTAATTATATCATCAACTAAAGTATAGGGTATTCCTTTAATGAATGGTCTATCAAGAAGCATACCATGTACAATATGAATTGAAAAATCAACACTGCTATTAGTCTCTTTTAGAATATACTTATCAGGTGTTTCATCAACATCGTAGCTATAAGGAATTCCAGTTAGTTGAACCTTGATTCCGTCCTTAGTTAGAATTATAGGGGTTGATTCAGGGATAACTTCTAAAAAATCCAGGCTATTTAGTAGCCCAAGCATTGTTCTATCCAATGTTTGTGGATTATGACCAAAGATATCATGATTACCACTAACGATATAAATCGGTACCTTTATCTTCTTTAAAATGTTAGTAAATCGACTAACAACCGATATTGATATATCAGGTCTATCAAAGAGATCGCCACCATGAATTACATAATCTACATTTAGAGAAGTAATTAGATCATTTATTTCTTTGAACTTATTTTCTAATGAAACTAAAAAGTCGTCCTTTCGATTCTTTGGATTTGTTCCTCTTATATGTGTATCAGTAAAAAATAGTATTTTCAATATAATCTCTCCTAGCATAAAACCTCCTATATAGGAGGTTTTATATCTTATTCTTCAGAGTTAGTATTTTTTTCGTCTTTTATTAATCCATAATGTCTTCTTACAAGATTTTCAATTTCTGCATAGATTTCTGGATTAGTTTTTAAGAATTCCTTAGAGTTTTCTCTTCCTTGACCAAGTTTTTGGTCATTGTAACTAAACCATGATCCAGCTTTATTTACAATACCTGCAGTAACTCCTGAATCTAATACACTACCTTCTCTAGAAATACCACCACCATACATTATATCAAATTCTGCTTGTTTAAAAGGTGGAGCTACTTTATTTTTCACTACTTTTACTCTTGTTCTATTTCCTACTATCTCATCACCTTGTTTAATGGAATCAATTCTTCGAACATCAAGTCTAACACTTGCATAGAATTTAAGAGCTCTACCACCACTTGTAGTTTCTGGATTTCCAAACATTATCCCTACTTTTTCTCTTA
Organism: uncultured Tissierellaceae bacterium; assembly: GCA_964575895.1. Taxonomy (GTDB): domain Bacteria; phylum Bacillota; class Clostridia; order Tissierellales; family Tissierellaceae; genus Gudongella. Next base: position 10,161 of record CAZNTE010000002.1, read on the forward strand.
ACTGATTTATAAATATACAAGTTGTATGAGATTTGCTTATTGCTCCTGCTAATTTTCTTAAAGCCTGAGACATTAGTCTTGCTTGTAAACCAACATGACTATCCCCCATATCCCCTTCTATCTCTGCTCTTGGTACAAGAGCAGCAACTGAATCTATTACTATTACATCAACAGCTCCACTTCTAACTAAAGCCTCAGTTATTTCTAGAGCTTGTTCTCCAGTATCAGGTTGCGAAATAATTAAATTTTCTATATCTACGCCTAGTTTTCTTGCATATCCAGGATCAAGAGCATGTTCAGCATCTATAAATGCTGCTATTCCACCATTTTTTTGAGCTTCTGCTATAACATGTAAAGCTATGGTTGTTTTTCCTGAGGATTCAGGTCCATATATTTCAACTATTCTACCTCTAGGTACTCCTCCGATTCCCAAAGCGATATCCAAATCAATAGAACCAGTGGGTATAAAGTCTAGATCAATTTTAGAATTCTCTCCAAGTCTCATAATTGAGCCTTTTCCAAACTGTTTTTCAATTTGATTCAATGCAATGTCTAATGCTTTTTTTCTCTCGTTAATATCAGCCATGTCTATCCAGGTAACCTGGATTCACCCCTTTCTTGTTCGAACATTAGTTCACTAATTATATGTTACACTAATACTAAACCTAAGTCAACTTATAATTCAAAAAATTATAAAGGTTTCCAAGAGCAAAGTTTGTAGCTCTTTCCTGGATTATTTCCCTATCTCCTGAGAATATTCTCTTATATACCATGTGCTTTTCTTTATTAGCTACGCAGACATAAATTAATCCAACGGGGGTATCTCCCATACTAGTTGGTCCTGCATTACCTGTAGTAGAAACAACTATATCAGAAGAGGAAATTCTTAATAGTCCCTTGGCCATTTCTATTGCTATTTCTTCACTAACAGCACCATGAGTTTCTAGAGTGTCTTTGTCAACGCCTAATTCATCTATTTTAGAATTGTTTGAATAGGTTATAAGGCCTCTATCAAATGTATTTGATGCACCTGGCACATTTGTCAATCTAGCAGACAAGTTACCTCCTGTACATGACTCTGCAACTGAGATTTTAAGTTCATTTTTAATTAACTGATTAATAACTACATCTTCTACACTTACATTGTCAAATCCATATATGTAATTGCCAACTTTTGATTCTATCTTTTCTATAATAATTTTACTTCTATCATCTAAGTAATCCTTATCTAGACTTTTACCAATTACTTTGATCTCAACACAACCTCTAGAAGCATATGTGGAAACACTGAATCCATCAATGTCTATATTTAATTCTTTAAGGTCAGTTTCTAGCTGTGACTCTCCGATCCCAATGGTATTAATGGACTTTACATAAATATTATAGTCGTCCTTTATTAGATCAACAACATAATTGTCAAACATAGGAATCATTTCCCTTGGTGGTCCAGGCATCATAATAATTTTTTTGCCATCATTCTCAATGTATATTCCTGGAGCTGTACCCTTGGGATTAGTAATGAAATGGGAACCAACAGGTTTCATAGCTTGTTTTAGGTTATTGGAAGTCATTTCTCTTTGAGAGTAGCTAAAGAAATACTTTAGATTATCTTCCATCTTATGATCAGATTCCATGGACAAACCTAGTGCGCTTGCTATTGCTTCTTTTGACAGATCATCATCAGTTGGACCAAGTCCACCTGTTGTTATAACTATATCTACTCTACTAGTAGCATTCTCGATTACTTCTTTTAGCCTGTTGAAATCATCATCAACTGAAGTATGATAAAGAGTTTCAACTCCTATTTCTGCTAATCTCTTTGATATATATTGAGTATTTGAGTTTACTATACTCCCTAATATTATTTCAGTACCGATAGTTACTATTTCTGCCCTCATTTTATTCTCCTTAAATATCTTCTAATTTTAAAGTATCTAAATTCTTGTAAATATAATCCACTCCGGAAATGATTGTGAAAATCAGAGCCAAGTATAAAGTTATCATATCCATTGGTATGTTGATATAACTAAAGGGGAAGTTGTTTAATAGCAATAAAATTATTGAAACTAATTGGGTAATGGTTTTAATTTTACCCCAAGAACTAGCCGCTATTGTGACCCCTTCAGATGCAGCTATTACCCGAAAACCTGTTATGGTAAATTCCCTAGCAATAATGACAATTACTATCCAGGATGGTATTTTACCTACACCTACTAAAAGTATTAAGGCAGCTGATGTAAGTACCTTATCTGCTAGTGGATCAGCAAATTTACCGAAATTAGTAACAAGTTTTTGGCTTCTAGCGATATATCCATCAACACTATCTGTTATGGCAGCAAAAATAAAAATAACTGCTGCAAAGTAGGTACTATATGGAATATCTAAATTGAAAACTACAATAAAAACTGGAACTAGTAATACTCTTAATAGAGTAATTTTATTGGGTAGGTTCATTTGTTAACTCTCCTAACAAGTCATATTCTAAGTACTCAGTGATCTTTACCTTAACTATATCTCCAATCTCTAAATCTTCACTACTATTAACATAGACCACTCCATCAATTTCAGGTGCGTCCATAAAACTTCTACCTACATATAGGTTTTCCTCAGCAAATTCTTCAATCATAACATGATATACATTTCCAAGTTTGTTGCTCATTAGATTTTCAGAAATTTTTAACTGTAATTCCATTATTGCATCTCTTCTTTTGTCTTTCACTTCTTCATCCACTTGATTTGGCAAACTATATGCTGGTGTGTTTTCTTCTCTTGAATAAGTAAAAACGCCAAGTTTATCAAATTTAACCTCTTTAATAAAATCATAAAGCTCATTGTAATCTGATTCAGTTTCACCTGGGAAACCAACTATAAATGTTGTTCTTATTACCATCTCTGGGATCTTATCTCTCAACTTGGTAATTATACCCTTAATTGCCTCCTTGGAAGTTCTTCTATTCATTAGTTTCAGAACATTATCAGATGCATGTTGCAATGGCATATCAACGTATTTAGCAATCTTGTTGTTGTTTTTGATAGTATCGATTAACTTATCATCTATATTATCAGGATATAGATACAAGAGTCTAATTAAATAAAGACCTTCGATCTTAGACATTTCATCTAATAGTTTATACAAGGAAAACTCTCCATATAAGTCAATCCCATAGTCAGATGTATTTTGAGCGATGATAATGATTTCCTTTACACCATCTTCTACTAGATTATTTGCTTCTGTTAAAATGTCTTCCATTTTCCTACTTCTATGTTTACCTCTAAGTTGAGGTATAATACAGTAAGTACAAAGATTATCGCATCCTTCAGATATTCTTAAATAGGCTAATGGAGAATTTACTTCCCTTTTTACTCCTTCTAGATATTCATTATCAATATTGTTTATTTCTATGATCTTATTCTTCTTGTCTAAATTGTTGAGAATATCATTTAAATCTTTTATATTTCCAGTACCCATAATTGCATCAACTTCAGGTATCTCTTCAATCAACTCATTTGAATATCTCTGGGCTAAACAACCAGCAAGTATTAAATGTTTGCAATTCCCTTCTACCTTATACTGAGCCATTTCAATGATTGTATCTATAGATTCCTCTTTGGCTGCTTCTATGAATCCACAGGTATTAACTATAATTACATCAGCTTCTTCTAATTCACTGGTATAGGTAAAAAAATCTCTATCCATTACACTTTGCATTATTTCAGAGTCTACTTCATTCTTTGAGCAACCTAAAGTTATTATGCTAACATTTTTCTTATTCATTAACCTTCTCCTAATCTTCTAAGTCTTCTTCTGATATTAACACTTTTCTTGGCTTACTTCCTTCAAATCCACCAACGATACCTCTAACTTCCATTTCATCTATCATTCTAGCAGCTCTAGAATAGCCTACCTTGAGTTTTCTTTGTAATAATGATATGGAGGCAACACCTTCATTAAGAACGATTCTTATAGCGTCTTGTAAGAGCTCATCAGAATCATCAAAGTCTGCCTGTTTTGCATTTTGAACTACATCGATTATTTCCTCATCATACTGAGTTACATTTTGATTTTGTAAGAATTCAACAACTTTTTCCACTTCCTTATTAGAAATGAAAGCACCTTGTAATCTCACTGGCTTGGAATAACTTGAAGGGTAAAATAGCATATCCCCCTGTCCAAGTAATTTTTCTGCCCCAGACATATCTAGTATAGTTCTTGAGTCAACTTGGGATGAAACAGCAAAACTTATTCTGGATGGAATGTTTGCCTTAATAGTTCCAGTAATAACATCAACTGATGGTCTTTGAGTTGCTACAATTAAATACATACCTGCTGCTCTTGCCATTTGTGCCAATCTTGCTATATAATCTTCAATTTCTTGAGCAGCTACCATCATTAAGTCTGCCAACTCATCTATTATTATTACAACCTTAGGTAGTTTTTCTTCATCATTAGTGTGTTTCTCATTAAATGATTTAATATCTCTAACATTATTTTGTGCAAATAATTTATATCTTCTTTCCATCTCCCCCACTGCCCAGTTTAGAGCAAAAGCTGCTTTCTTTGGATCAGTTACTACTGGTATTAATAAATGGGGTATTCCATTGTATACACTTAGTTCCACGACCTTAGGGTCTATTAAAAGTAACTTTACATCCTCGGGAGAACTTTTATATAGTAAGGACATAATAATTGTATTGATGCAGACACTCTTACCAGAACCAGTAGCCCCTGCAATAAGTAGATGGGGCATTTTATCTATGGAAGAAACGATGACTTTACCTGTAATATCCTTACCCAGGACCAAAGGAATATCTGAATCAGAATCACCAAACTCCTTGGATGTTATTAAATCTTTAAAAAATACAGTATCTTTTGTTTTATTTGGCACTTCAATTCCCACAGCTGCCTTACCTGGTATAGGTGCTTCAATCCTAATATCTGATGAAGCTAAACTCAAGGAAATATTATCAGATAAAGAAACAATTCTACTAAGTTTAATACCTGGTGCTGGGGAGAGCTCATAACAAGTTATAGTTGGACCAACGTTGATGTGGGATACGGTGGCATCAATTCCAAAATTCTTCATGGTCTCTTCGATTATTCTAGCATTATTCAATATTTCTTTTCTATTATTAGTATCAGTTCTTCCTAAAGGTGAAGCTAGAAAACTTAAAGGTGGAATTTTATAAATTATTTTCTTATTTAAAACTTGCTTTTCTTTTATTTCAGACTCTATTTTTACAGTTTCTTTTTCAACTTGAGCTTTAGGTATTTTTTCTACTTTTTTAGGTGCTTCATCTTGGGTAGATTCCTTTTCATGAGGCTTGATTTGTTTTTCTTCTTCTTTTGAGTTAGAAGATCTACTATAGTCAGAAATCTTTATTACCTCACCTGATTCAAGGGTTGGTCTTTCTTTTCTTAAAGGTTCTAAAATTTCACTTTCCTTCTTTAATTTTGGTGTTGCTGCCATAGCCTTATTAAATACTTCTTTAACAGTGAGGTTTGTAATTATAAGCAAACTTACTGTGATTATTATACCTAGAACTAAGTAAGTCCCTATTGAACCAAATAATCTATAGAAGAAAAATCCAAAGAATGCTCCAATGACTCCTCCTCCTCTATTTGATGAAGAAAATTCTATAGACTGCCTTATTCTTTCAAATAAGCCAGCATCAGCAGTATTAATTCCATCAAGTACAATCAGAAAACTGATGAATATTGCTGTTAAAGCTAAAATGATTCTTAACTGTATTTTTTCAAATCTTTCCAATAGCAGAACAATACCAGAACCAATTATAAATAATGGTAAAATATAAGCCCCAAATCCTATGGTAGTAAAAGTTGTACTATTTAAAATTCTACCAACTAAACCCATTCTAGCACTAAACAAACTAATCAATGTAATAAAGCCAATTCCAAGAACAACAATACCTAGTATATCGGTATTCAGGTTGCTTATCTTGTTCTGTTTTTTATTCTGTCTAATTGTTGTTTTTTTTGTATCCTTTTTCTTCTTCACTTAGTTCACCTCTTTTAGATAAGTTGAGAAATTATTGTAATCGCTCCAACTAACCATAGATAATATGAAAAATAATGCAACTTATTCTTATTAAGAACCTTTATTAGTATTTTTATGGATATAACCCCAACAACTGCTGATAAGATAACGCCAAGAAATAAAGGCCCATTTATCAACATTTGGCTTGGTTCTTTTGATATTTTTATCATTCCTAGTAAAAAGGCACCAAAAGTTGCAGGTAGTGCAAGTAAAAACGAAAATTCAGTTGCTAATGGTTTTTTTAATCCCCTAAACAAACCAGCTACAATTGTTGATCCAGATCTAGATATACCAGGTATTATAGCAAAACCTTGTAAGACTCCAATTAAAATTGAGTCAAGAAAAGTCATTTCCTTAACATCCTTTGTTTCTTTCCCTTTCCTTTCAGACAACCACAAAAGGAAACCCGTAAATATCAAGGCAAAGCCAATGGGAATTAAGGATGTGTATAAGGTCTCGAAGAAGTCTTCAAAAGTTAGTCCTATAAATGCTGTAGGTACTGAACCTACAATGATGAGCAATCCTAATTTTTGAAATTTTGTCAATTCCTTAATTTTTTTCCCTTTAAATAGATCAATTATGAGCTTTATAAAGTCTATAATTATCAATTTAATATCCTTAAAATATACTATCACAATGGAGATTAGGGTTCCAAAATGAAGCATTTCTGTGAAGAATAGGTTACCCTCTTTTATTCCAAATAAATGTTGTAAAATTGACAGGTGTCCAGAACTACTTATGGGTAGAAATTCTGCTACTCCTTGAAATATACCTAAAATAATTGCTTCAATATAATTCAATTCATTATCCTCCTAATATGTATATACAAATATTATAACATACTACTGATTCTTACAAAATTAAAACATAATCAATAAGATTATGTTTTAACTCAGTCCAGTATGACCAAATCCTCCATGGCCTCTTTCCGTTTCTTCAAGAGCATTAACCACTTGGAAGTCCATCTTTTCATATTTTATCATTACCATTTGGGCAATTCTGTCTCCTCGATTGATAACGAAAGGTTCCTTTCCTAGATTGACAAGAATGACCTTAATTTCTCCTCTATAATCACTATCAATAGTACCTATACCATTTGCCAAAGAAATACCATTTTTAATGGCTAAGCCACTTCTGCCTCTGATTTGTGCCTCATATCCTTCAGGAATCTCAACAAATATCCCCGTAGGCACTAAAAATCTTTCCATTGGTTCTAAAGTTATCGGCTTGTCAATATTTGCCATCAAGTCAACACCTGATGAGCCATTAGTCTTATATTCAGGTAATGATAAAGAACTCTTATTAACTATTCTTACTTTCATAATCACCCTCCATTAACTTATAATATCAATAATTTTTTTCTCGAATTTTTTCTGATCTTTTACTTTACCTACATAGGTTATATTGAGATGACTCCAATCAAGATATTTATCAATCACGTTTTTAATATCATCTTTTGTGATTTTATTTATGATGTCAATAATTTCCTCTGGAGTTTCCTGGGGTTTATCATTAATTAAATTCTTGCCCATATCAAACATTTTATTAAAGGAGCTTTCTAAACTCAATATATAACTACCCTTTAAATTTTCCTTAGCTTTTTTAAGTTCAATATCACTTAAGCTGTAATCCTTAAGATTATTGATTTCTTCTTTGACTAACTGCAGAACAATTGGCAGATTGTCAATATTTAAACCTGCATATATGGATATCATCCCACAATCATTATAAGATGTCAAAGAAGATTCAATTGTATAAACCAAACCCTTTTCTTCTCTTATCTTTTGAAACAACCTTGAACTCATAGTTCCACCTAGTATATTGTTAACAATTAAAACTGGAAACATATCTTTTGAATAAGTTTCTGGTCCATAAAAACCTAGACACAGATTTAACTGTTCAATATCTTTATTTATACCTTCAATTGTATTATTTTTGCTTAAATCAAAATCAACGATATTATTCTTAACTCCGTTACTTTCATTTAATAAACCAAATGTATTGTTTAGTTTATCAAGCATATCTTGTGGATTGAAATTGCCAACAACTGATATAACCATATTTTTAGAATTGTAATGTTCTCTAAAGTAATTCAGTAAAATATCCCTATTAAAGGTCTTAATAGTATCTTCAACTCCCAATATAGGCATGGATAATGAAGTGTTTTTTAACATGTTAGTATTTAATATCTCAAATACTAAATCTTCTGGGAAATCCTGATACATACTTATTTCTTCAGAAATGACACCCTTCTCCTTCTCTATTTCTATAGGGTCAAATATGGAATTCGTCAACATGTCATTTAATACGTCTATCCCAATATCTATGTGCTCTCCCAGTACCTTAGCATAAAAACACGTGTGTTCCTTGCTGGTGAAAGCATTCAATTGGCCACCAATATCATCTATTTTTTCTGCTATTTCCTTTGAACTAAGATTCTTTGTGCCTTTAAAAAGCATGTGTTCTAGAAAATGTGATATACCATTATTTTCAGTATTTTCATAGTATGATCCTGTTTTAATTATTATTCCTACTGTTGCTGATTTTAGATAATCTATTGGATGCATTATCAATTTGATACCATTCTTAAGTTGTTTTTCTATTATCATTTTATCCTCCAATTAAAATCTTCACTTACTATTCTACCAATATTATTGGAAGATTTAAACAAAAAAATAAACATGAACCTAGTAGGTCCATGTTAGGAATACTATTATTCTTCTGTTGGTCTCTCTTCTTTTGGCTCGTCTTTTAGAAGTACCTTTCTTGATAGGTTTATTCTTCCCTGAGGATCAATTTCCATTACCTTAACAAGGATTTCATCCCCAACTTTTACAACATCTTCAACCTTATTAACTCTTTCTTTAGCAAGTTGAGATATGTGTACAAGACCTTCTTTACCATTTAGAACTTCTACAAAAGCACCAAAATTCATTATTTTTGTTACTTTTCCAAGATATATTTCTCCAGCTTCAACTTCTTTTACAATATTCATTATCATCTCTATGGCTCTTTTACTACCTTCACCATCACTGGAAACAATAGCAACTCTACCATCATCTTCAATGTCAATTTTTACGCCAGTTTCATCAATTATTCTATTTATAATCTTTCCACCTGGCCCAATTATATCCCTTATTTTATCAGGATTAATTTGTAAAGTATGAATTCTTGGTGCATATGGTGATAAGTCATCTCTATGCACTGAAATAGTCTCTTCCATTTTACTTAGAATATGAAGTCTACCTATTCTAGCTCTTTCAAGCGCTTCCTTTAAAATTGGTTCATCTATTCCAGAAATCTTAATATCCATCTGAATTGCAGTTATACCATCTCTAGTACCTGCCACTTTAAAGTCCATATCTCCAAGATGATCTTCTAATCCTTGAATATCAGAAAGTATAGCTACTTTATCATCTTCTTTAATTAATCCCATTGCTATACCAGCAACAGGAGCCTTAATTGGCACTCCTGCATCTAACAATGCAAGCGTACTACCACAAACACTGGCTTGAGATGTAGACCCATTTGAACTTAGTACTTCTGATACTAATCTTAAAGTATATGGGAAATCTTTTTCTGATGGAATTACTGGTTCAAGGGCTCTCTCAGCCAATACCCCATGACCAATTTCTCTTCTACCTGGTCCTCTCATTGGTCTTGTTTCACCAACTGAGTAGGCTGGGAAGTTGTAATGATGCATGTATCTCTTGGACTCTTCTTCTCCTATACCATCAATTATCTGAACATCTCCAGCTGCTCCAAGAGTTGCAATTGTCAATACTTGGGTTTGTCCTCTATTGAATAATCCAGAACCATGTACTCTTGGTAGTAATCCAACTTCAGAGCTGATTTGTCTAATCTCGTCTAATTTTCTGTTATCAGGTCTTATGCCCTCCACAGTTATAAGTCTTCTTACTTGTTCTTTCATTATCGTGTCTAATACTTCTTTAATATCTTTAGCAAAATCAGCATACTCTTCTAGTAGTTCCTTCGTAGTTTCTTCCTTTACTAGCTCTACCTTTTGGTCTCTTTCTGCCTTATCAGCAGTATTTAGTGCATGTGCTAATTTTTCAGTAGCTATAGCTCTTACTCTATCCTCTACTTCTTTATTTGGCATAAATAATAAATACTCTACTTTTTCCTTACCACAATCTTGTACTATCTCTTCTATAAATGAACAAATTTTCTTTATTTCATCATGAGCTGTCAATATTGCATTAAGCATTACTTCTTCTGATACAAAGTTTGCTCCAGCCTCAACCATCATTACAGCATCTTTTGTTCCTGAAACAACAAGGTTAAGATCAGAAACTTCTCTTTCCTGACTATTAGGATTTATTATAAATTTCCCTTCTATCAACCCTACTTGTACTGAAGCAGTTGGTCCCATAAATGGGATATCTGAAATAGACAATGCAACAGATGATCCGATCATAGCTGTTATTTCAGGGCTATTGTCCTGATCAACACTCATAACTGTTGCAACTACTTGTACATCATTTCTAAAACCATCTGGGAATAGTGGTCTTATTGGTCTATCAATTAAACGTGAAGTTAAGATAGCTTTTTCACTTGGTCTACCTTCTCTTTTAATAAATCCCCCTGGGATCTTACCTACAGCATAAAGCTTTTCTTCATAATCACAACTTAGTGGGAAGAAATCTATCCCTTCTCTAGGTTTTTTTGATTGAGTTGCTGTTACCATAGTAACAGTATCTCCGTATTGAAGCATGCAAGCACCGCTTGCTTGTTCTGCAAATTTACCAACTGTAACTGTTAAATCTCTACCTGCCAAATTATAATGGAATTTCTTTTCCATAAAATACCTCCTTCTATTTCTACTCTAACTATTATTATATTCTATATTTTATCTATATTAAATAAGAATTAGCTAAATATAAACTAATAGAGCGGGAAATCCCGCTCTAATTAACCTCTAATGCCTAGTTTTTCAATTAAAGAACGATATCTTTCAATATCTTTATTCTGCAAGTATCTTAACAAATTTCTTCTTTGACCAACCATTTTAAGAAGTCCTCTTCTTGAATGATGATCTTTTTTGTGAGTTTGTAAGTGTTCATTTACAGAATTAATTCTGTGAGTCAACAATGCAACCTGAACTTCTGGTGAACCAGTATCTCCAATATGCATTTTGTATTGCTCAATAATTTGATCTTTTTCTACTTTACTTAACATTACTGCACCTCCATTTTTTATATTCACCATTGACTTAGCATTCGCTGAGGAACGATAAGCAAAGTCAAGGTATCTTTAACATTTAAATTTTACCATATATTATTTGCTTTGTAAATCAGATTTTTCCCTAACATAGGAAATATCTTCCCTCATTCGCTTAATAAGATCATCAATATTATTAAATTTAATTTCTGGTCTTATAAACTCCTTGAAGAATACTTCTATATTTTCACCATATATACTTTTATTGTAATCAATGATGTGATTTTCAATTTTAAGATCTACTTCATCAAATGTTGGATTATAACCAATATTCGTAGCACTGTCAAAGTATTTATCCCCTACTTTAGTATAAGTTCTATAGATTCCTCTTTGAGGTAGTACATATTCACCCTGGGGTTTAATGTTTGCTGTAGGAACTCCCAGTTTCTTGCCCAATCCTTTGCCATTGACCACTTCTCCAATTATTGAATAGTCTCTTCCAAGAAGCATATTAGCTGCTTCTATTTCTCCAGAGGATAGTAGATTCCTTATTGTTGTACTACTTACAACTTCTCCTTTGTAATATACGGAGTCAGCCACAACTAGTTCTATATTATGTTGAGAGCAAAGCTTTTTTAATAGGTCAACATTCCCAGATGCCTTATGGCCAAATCTATAATCCGGACCTACAACAATCACTTTTGAATTAAGTTTATTTATTAAGATCTCATAGAAGAAATCCATGGGACTAAGTGTCATTACTCTTTCATCAAATTTCATTGTATATAGTATTTCTATTCCTAGACTAGTTAATATATCAATTTTTTGCTGATTGTTAGTTATTAATCTAGGCCCGTTTCCAAATATTAATGATTTTGTATGGTTCTCAAATACCAACATTGAAGCTTTGAGATTATTGTCTTTTGCTTTACTTCTAACTATTTCAATTAATTCTTGATGTCCAATATGAACACCATCAAAGTTTCCCAGGGCAATTGCACTATTAAATTGAACTTCTTGATCTTCTATATGAATTATTTCCATTAATTTCACCCATTAAATACCTTTTCCATTTTAAGTATTGCATCTTCATCAACTTTTATAATTTTACCTATACCTAAAAATACACCACCCACATAAACACAAATACTAGTATTATAGACTAGATCTTTAGTTATTATAAGTTTTATTTTCACACCATTTGATAATGGTTTAAGGTATGACTCATCTAATTCTATATTTGGTAGATGAGATAAAGCAGAATCTAAAGGTTGAATTATTTTTGCTAGATCTTCAGCTTCCATGGACTTAAGAGTATCCATCCCATAAGCATTTGAGACACTATAATCAGCAACTCTAGTTCTTATAAGATAGGACATGTGCCCATAGGTGCCTAAATCATTACCAATATCATTACATAGGGTTCTAATATAGGTCCCCTTTGAACAAAGAACCTTGATTAATATTTTTCGATTGTTAGTTATTTTTAAGATATCAATGCTTTTTATGTGTATCTTGTTTTTCTTTCTCTCAACTTCAATTCCTTTTCTAGCTAAATCATATAACTTTTTACCATTTATCTTTTTAGCTGAAAACATAGGTGGCAACTGCTCTATTTTTCCCACATATTTATCTATACAGGTTATTATTTCCTCATCAGAAACATCTATAGAACTCGTCTCGATAATCTTTCCACTACTATCCTGGGTATCGGTACTAATTCCTAGGGTTAGTTCTGCAATATATTCCTTATCAACACTGGATAGGTAATCAGATACCTTGGTGCCCTTGCCAACACATATTGGTAGTACACCCGTTGCCATAGGATCTAAAGTGCCAGTATGTCCTACTTTTTTTGTTTTTAACAACCTTCTGAAAAAATAGACAGCATCATGAGAAGTCATACCCTCAGGTTTAAAAAAATTAATAATACCATCCACAATATCACTACCTAGTCCATATATTTTTTAACTTCTGCCAATATTAATCTCTCAGCTTCTTCTATCACTTCTTCTATTGTACAACCAGATGCTCTAACATGACCACCTCCACCAAAGGTGTTGCATATAATGTTCGCATCAATAGTTGATTTGGTACGCAAACTCACTTTGATTTTAGCTTCAGATACTTCCTTAAGAAGTATTGCTACCTCAACAGAATTAGTATCCCTTAAAAATTCAACTATTCCTTCTGTATCTTCCATCTTAGTGTTAGTTTTTTCTAACATCTCTTGTGTAACTTTTGCTATAGCAATACTCCAGTTATTAAAAAAACTAACCTTAGAGATAGATTCGATAAAGAGTTTAGTTCTATTTATACTTCTAGTTTGATAGAGCAACTTATTTAGCTTGTAAGCCTCTATATCATAATTGTATAGATCTGCAATTATACTATGAGTCGTATTACTGACATTTTCATATGTGAATCTACCAGTATCTGTTGATATAGCTACATATAAGTTCTGTGCTATTTCTCTATCTAAAGGCAAGTTAAGATCTTTAATTAGCCTATAAACTAATTCACCTGTGGAAGAAGCCCCACTATCTACAAGGTTAATATCTCCAAAATGAGAATTACTCACGTGATGATCTATATTAACAACTATATTGGACTTATCCAATATAAATCTATTTAACCCTAATCTGTCTGCATCACTACAATCTACAACAAATAGTAGATCAAGAGATTCTAGGCTATCATCAATTGACTTTAACTGATCAACACCATTTAAAAACTCATAATCACTGGGGATGAAGTCTGCTTTTATCATGGTAACATTTTTGCCCATTGACATAAGAGATAACCCAAGTCCAAGTAATGAACCTAGATTATCTCCATCTGGATTTATATGGGAAACTACCCCTATAGTTAAACTTTCGTCAATAATTTTTCTTAATTCTACCAAATTATTCTTGGTCATTCTCATCTTCATCCTTAGGAATATCCTTATTAACTTCTTTGATCAAGTTGGACATGTGAATAGCCTGTTCAATACTCTCATCTAGATAGAATATAGGCTCAGGTACATGCCTTAATTGAATTCTTCTGCCAATTTCTTTCCTGATAAAGCCTTTTGCATTTTCCAATCCTTTAATAGTGTTTTCCTTATCTTCCTCATTGCCTAAAACAGAGATATAGATCTTTGCAAATCTTAAATCCTTAGTTACATTTACTCTATTTACACTAGGCAGACCACTTATTCTAGGATCTTTAATTTCACTGAAAAGTAAATCAGATACTACCTTTCTTACTTCTTCAGAGATGCGATTAATTCTTTTTTCGTTCATATGTTACACCTCTAATCATTTTTAACTTCTTTTAACAGATAAGCTTCAAGATTGTCTCCCTCTTTAATATCATTGAAGTTTTCTAATCCTAAACCAGCTTCAAAACCTGTTAATACTTCTCTAGCATCATCCTTAAATCTCTTAAGTGAAGATACTTTACCATCAAATATTACTACGTCGTCTCTTAATAGTCTAATGGATGCATTACGAGTTATCTTACCACTCACAACATAAATTCCCGCGATGGAATTACCACTAGGCAATCTGAAAGTTGCTCTTACTTGGGCTCTACCTAATACTTCTTCAACAATCTTAGGAGCATGCATACCCTTAACTGCAGCTTGAATATCTTCTATAGCTTCATAGATTACTCTGTAAGTTCTTACATCTACTTCTTCCTTTTTAGCAACTTCAATAGCATTTAAATTAGGTCTTACATTAAAGCCAATTACAATTGCATTAGAAGCTGAAGCTAGCATTATATCAGTTTCAGTTATTCCACCTACACCGCCATGTATAAGATTAACCTTAACTTCCTCTGTATCTAGTTTTCTTAAGGATTGACTTAATGCCTCAATAGATCCTCTAACATCACCTTTGACTATTAAATTCAGATCTTTGATTTCACCTAGTTTTATCTTTTCAAACAAATCATCAAGAGAAACTTTTGAAGATTGCTTCATCTGTTCTTCTCTTATTTGGTTTCTCTTTTCATCTGCAATATTTCTAGCAGCTTTTTCATTTTCAACAGCATATAGTAAAGCTCCAGCATTTGGAACTTCTGATAGTCCTAGAATCACTACTGGGATTGAAGGGCCTGCTTTCTTTACTTTTCTGCCCTTGTCATCAAGCATAGCTCTTATTCTACCGCTAGCAACACCTGATACTACCATATCTCCAACATTTAAAGTACCTTTTTGTACTAAAACAGTGGCTAATGGTCCTTTACCTTTGTCTAATTGAGCTTCAATGATTACTCCTATGGCATTTCTATTAGGATTTGCTTTTAATTCTTGCATTTCAGCAACAAGTAAAATCATTTCTAAAAGCTCTTCAATTCCTGTTCTTGCCTTAGCAGATACAGGAGCAATTATGGTATCTCCACCCCAGTCTTCAGCTAAAAGTCCATTATCAGCTAACTCTTGTTTAACTCTGTCAATATTTGAATCAGGTTTATCTATTTTATTTACTGCAACTATAATTGGAACACCAGCAGCTTTAGCATGGGATATTGCTTCAATAGTCTGAGGCATAACACCATCATCTGCAGCTACAACCAATATTGCAATGTCTGTAACCTTAGCTCCCCTTGCTCTCATGGAAGTAAAGGCCTCATGACCAGGTGTATCAAGGAATACTATCTTTTTATTATTAATATTAACTGCATAAGCACCTATATGCTGTGTAATACCTCCAGCTTCTTTATCAATAACATTAGTATGTCTTATTGCATCCAGTAGGGATGTTTTACCATGGTCAACATGACCCATAACAGTTACAACTGGAGGTCTTGCTACTAGATCTTTTGGATCATCTTCAAAGTCTAAGAGATCGTCTTCTTCAGGTTCAACTTCTACTTCCTTAGTTATGACATCAAACCCAAAATCATCTGCAACTATTGCCGCAATTTCACTGTCTATTGCTTGGTTTTGATTGACCATAACTCCTAAACCTATTAACTTTGTTATTATTTGGGATGCGTTAACTCCCATTAATTCACTTAGTTCTTTAACTATAATTTCATTTTCTATTTCAATAGTTTGTCTAATAATATCAGTTACCTCTTCTTCTTTTGGTTTTTCTACTTCTAATGAATTTTTCTTATTTTTGTCTTTTTTAGATTTTTTCCTTATTTTTTCTTCTTCTACTTCTAAATCAATCTCATCAATTTCGACTTCTTCATTTTTTTTAGTTTCACCAATCAGGATCTCTTTAATTAATTTAGCTTCTTCTTCTTCGATTGAACTCATGTGACTGGCAATTTTTAAATCTAAGCCATCAATGGCTTCCATAAACTCCTTGCTGGTCATATTTAATTCTTTTGCCAATTCATATACTCTAACTTTTGTCATACACGACACCTCCCATTTGTTTAAGGTGATCCTTACTCCTTTATGACTTCTTTCAACTTTTCGTAAACTTCCTGAGTAATTTCAGTTTCTAAGTTTCTAGCAAATTTCTTGCCTTTATAAGCATCTTCAAAGCATTTAAGATTTGGGCATATATAGGCTCCTCTACCATTTGCTTTTCCGCTTAAGTCAACAAAGACTTCATCTTCCTTGTTTTTAACAACACGAATTAATTCTTTTTTGGGTTTCATTTCATTACATGCGATACATCTTCTAAGAGGGATCTTCTTCTGTTTCATTTACTACTCCTCCTTGAAGAATTTTATATTGACTTTCAGATTTGATATCAATCTTCCAGTTGGTCAATTTAGCTGCTAATCTAGCATTTTGTCCTTCTTTTCCTATGGCAAGAGATAATTGATAGTCAGGAACAACAACTAAAGCAGATTTTTCTTTTTCATTTGCTATAACCTTAACAACCTTAGAAGGGCTTAAACTATTTGCAATAAATTCTTCCACATTCTTACTCCAAATTACTATATCAATTTTCTCTCCATTAAGTTCATCAACAATTGCTTTTACTCTTGCACCTTTAAAACCGACACAAGCACCTAATGGATCAACTTCTTCATTCCTGGAGAAAACAGCCAGTTTAGTCCTTGAACCAGCTTCTCTAGAAACAGAATAAATCTCTACTATGCCTTCGTTAATCTCAGGAACTTCTAGTTCAAACAATCTCTTTACCAGTCCAGTATGAGCTCTAGAAAGAACTATTTGTGGTCCTTTTGTTGTTTTCTTAACTTCCAGTATTAGAAGTTTTAACCTATCTCCTTGATTATACTCTTCTCCAACTATTTGTTCAGCTGGTGGAAGAATTCCTTCAGTTTTTCCTAGGTCAATATATACATTATTCTTTGCAATTCTTTGAATTTGACCAGTTATAATCTCATTTTCACGAGTTATGAACTCATCAAATATTACATCTCTTTCAGCATCTTTTATTCTTTGAATAACAACTTGTTTTGCAGTCTGTGCTGCAATTCTTCCAAAGTCTCTTGGAGTAATTTCAACCTTAACCACATCTCCTAGTTGGTAATTTGGATCTTTTCCCTTCGCATCACTTAGAGTAATTTGAAGTAAATCATCTTCAACTAGTTCTTCTTCCACTACATCTTTAACTGCGAATACCCTAACTGCTCCAGTATCTCTATTCATTTCTACTAAAACATTTTGGGAAGAACCGAAATTCTTTTTATAACTTGATATTAAGGCAGACTCTAAAGCGTCGAAAATTACATCTTTTGATATACCTTTTTCCTTTTCAATTTCTTCCAGGGCGTTGATGAAATCAACATTCATCTTAATACTCCTCCTTAAAATTTAATCGTTAATCTCATAAGAGATATTGTATCCCTGGGAATTTCCAGAGTTCCATTTGCCATTTCTAACAATACATTTTTATCATCAAATGATTTCAAAATTCCTTCATGTCTCTTTGAGTCTCTTAAGTTTTGATAAAGATTCACTTCCACCTCTTTACCTATGTTTCTTTTTAAGTCCTTATCAGTTTTAATAGGTCTATCTAGTCCAGGAGATGAGACTTCTAGATAATATGCCTTATCAATAATGTCAAATTCATCTAATTTAGCGCTAAGTAATTCACTAGCTGCCTGACAATCATCCAGATTAACACCACCGTCTTTGTGTATATATACTCTTAGGAAGTAATCACCATGCTCTTTTAAATACTCAACATCAACTAGTTCAAATTTCAGACTATCCGTTACCTCTAAACACAGGGCTTCAACCCTTTTCATCATATCTTTCTTACTCATAATACACCTCCATCTCAGTACTCCTTGACACAAATGAAGAGTGGGAAAACCCACTCTTGAAGAAAATCACTATATTTGTCTTATTTATTATAACATAGAAAATGAGCAAAATCAAATGTTAAATAAGCTTATTTGATTGCTTTGAGGCAATTTATCCAAACAACCATGATTCTCTAGAGCATCTATAACTGGCCTAGTTGCTTTACCTCTTTTAATCAAGTCTTCAATTGAAATAAATTCGGATACTTCACGTTCTTCTACAATCTTTCTAGCAGCATTCTCTCCTACACCCTCTAGAGCTTTTAAGGGTGGCAGAATTCCTTGATCTGTTATAATGAATCTATCTGAATCTGATTTGGATAAATCAACTTTCTTAAACTTATATCCTCTTGCTAACATCTCTAAAGCAACTTCTAGTACTGTTACCATATTCTTTTCTTTTGCAGATGCACTATTGCCTTTTGCATCTACTTCCCCAATTCTGTCTTTAATTGAAGCACTTCCTTTTAATATTAAATCCGCATCAAAATCAGTAGCCTTGGTGGTAAAGTAAGTTGCATAGAAGGCTTCTGGATGGTGAACTTTAAAATACGCAATTCTAAAACTCATAGTAACATAGGCAGCAGCATGGGCCTTTGGAAACATATACTTGATCTTATTACATGATTCTATATACCATTCAGGTAAATCAAGATCTCTCATGGCTTGCTCATCGTCAGGTGATAGTCCTTTACCTTTTCTAACATTTTCCATGATAAAAAAGGATCTTTTTTTCTCCATACCAGCGTTTATTAGAGATAACATTATGTCTTCTCTGGTGGATATCACTTTTGATAATGGAGCTATTTCATTCTTAACCAGTAGTTGGGCATTATTTATCCATACATCTGTACCATGGGACAAACCACTAATTCTTACTAACTCAGAAAATGTCTTTGGCTTTGTCTCAATAAGCATTTGTCTAACAAATTTTGTTCCAAACTCTGGTATACCCATGGTACCTACAGGACTATTTATATCTTCTGGTTTTATTTTTAGAGATTCAGTAGTTGTGAATATATCCATAGTAGGTTTATCATCTAAAGGAATACTTAGTGGGTCAACGCCAGTAATATCCTCAAGCATTCTAATAATACTTGGCACATCATGACCCAGTATATCAAGCTTCAAAATTCTACCACTAATTGAATGATAGTCAAAGTGAGTTGTTATTACTCCAGAACCCTTGTCATCAGCTGGATATTGAATAGGCGTAAAGTCCAGTATATCTTTATATTCTGGCACTATCATAACGCCACCAGGATGTTGACCAGAAGTTCTTTTAATTCCAGTACACCCCTTTAATAATCTATTGATTTCTGCACTGCTTACATTAATTTCCTTGCTTTCAAAGTACTTTTTTACGAAACCATAAGCAGTTTTATCTGCTATGGTTCCAATAGTTCCAGCTCTAAAGACCTTGCCCTCACCAAATAACTCCTCAGTATATTTGTGAGCTCTTGATTGGTACTCTCCTGCAAAGTTAAGGTCTATATCTGGTTCTTTATCACCTTCAAAACCAAGGAAAACCTCAAAAGGAATATCTTGACCATCCTTAATATATTTTTCATTGCAATCAGGACAAACCTTATCAGGCAAATCAAATCCTGATGCAACGGAACCGTCTGTGAAAAATTCTGACTTTGCGCACTTTGGGCATGAGTAGTGTGGTGGTAAGGGATTAACTTCTGTTATTCCACTCATAGTTGCTGCAAATGATGATCCAACAGATCCTCTGGATCCAACTAGATAACCATCCTCTACTGACTTCCATACAAGCTTTTGGGCTATTATATACATTACTGCATAACCATTTTTTATAATTGAGTCCAACTCCCTATCCAGCCTTGACTTTACAATCTCTGGTAAAGGGTTGCCATATTTTTCATAAGCCTTTCTATATGTTATGCTTCTTAACTCATCATCAGCACCCTCAATTTCAGGCGGGAAGGTTCCATTTGGTATAGGTATGCAATTATCAATTAGATCACTTATTTTTCCCGGATTGTATATAACTATTTCCTTTGCGGTTTCAAAATCAAAATATGAAAACTCCTTTAGCATTTCATCTGTGGTTCTTAGATATAAGGGTGGCTGAAAGTCAGCATCAGAATAATTTTGACCAGACATTAATATTCTCCTGTATATTTCGTCCTCCTCATCCAAGAAATGAACATCACCAGTACCAACAACAAGTTTATTGTGTTGTCGGCCTAATGAGAAGATCTTTTTGTTTATTTCCTGTAATTCATTTTCATCTTTTACAATTCCATCTCTAACTAGATGCAAGTTGTTACCAAGGGGTTGAATTTCTAGATAATCGTAAAAGGAAACTATGTCGTTGATTTCATTGTTTGTCTTATTGGCTAGAATAGCTCTATAGAGTTCTCCAGCCTCGCAAGCACTTCCAATTAATAAGTTTTCCCGATATTCCTCAATCAAGGACTTAGGCAATCTTGGTTTTCTATGAAAGTATTTTAAGTGGGATTCACTTATTAATTTATACAAATCTTTCAAGCCGTGCTGGTTTTTAGCTAGAATAATTGTATGGTGCATATCGCCTTTTGATATGTCACCTGAGCCTAAGGTGTTTAATCCAGCTAGAGTGTTTACGCCTTTATCCCTTAAAATATCAAGGGTCTTCAAAAGTATCATTGCAGTAGCTTCGGAATCATCAACAGCTCTATGATGATTTAGAAGTTCTACCTTTAAATGTTTAGCCACCAGGTTTAATTTATGACTTTTCAATTCTGGGAAAACTGCTCTTGATAATTCAAGAGTATCAAGAACAGGATTAGATATGTGTATACCAATTTTTTTCATATTCTCTCTTATGAAGCCCATATCAAAAGAAGCATTATGGGCAACAAGAATGCTATCCCCAATGAAATTATTAAAGGAATTAATGACCTGATCAATTACAGGTTGGCCTTTAACCATTTCATCGTTTATTCCTGTCAATTTAGTAATTAATGCGGGAATTGATACTTGGGGATCAACCAACTGACTGAATCTATCAACTACTTCACCCTTTACTATCTTTACTGCACCAATTTCAGTGATCTTATCATTTTTGGCAGATAGACCAGTTGTCTCAAGGTCAAAAACAACAAAATCATCCAAGTCTCTACCTTCAATGTATCCAGTAACAACATCTTTCTTATCATTTATCATATAAGCTTCAACACCATATATGATTTTTATATCTTTGTTAAATCTCATAGCCTCAGGAAAAGCCTGAACAACTCCATGATCAGTGATTGCTATAGCTTTATGACCCCACTTGACGGCTCTTTTAATAAGTTCTTCTGTTGAAGTAATCCCATCCATTGAACTCATGTGTGTGTGAAGATGCAATTCAACCCTCTTATCTTGAGCGTTGTCCTTCCTAATTGGCTTTTCTTTTACTATTAGTGATTTAATCATAATGGTTAGTTCTTTGGCGTAATTATCAAATACCACATCCCCTTCTAACTGAACATGGGTATTTACTTTTATGTTATCAATAAATTCCTCAGTTAATTCTGAATCTAGAAATACCTTAGCAGAAATAGAATCAGTTCCATCAGATAAGTAAAATATACATAAGGTTTTTTTATTGTTAATACTCTTTGTTTCTACTTGGAAAATTGTTCCTTGAATGGCTGCGCTACCTGTTTGAATGCTAATGTCATTTATGTTTATTAAGGAATTCTTAATAGTTTTGCCATATGAATACACTTTGTTAGATACCTTTGACTTAGTTTTGCTATCCTTATTTTGCCTTGGAGAGCTTGATAAGATATCCTTTAATATCTTTCTCTCTTCTATCTCCTTCTCATATAGAAACTCCTCAGAGATATTATAATCACTATAATCAATAACTAATGCCTTGTTTCTTTCCTTTTGTATCAAGCCCTGAAGTTTATCAACTAGTCCATTTCTTGTTACTGATTGATATGCTATATTATGAGGTAATACTAATTTATATGAGTCCCTAGCTTCATCAAAAACAACATCCTCCAACCAAGAAGAGCTGGAGGGTATATGATTTTTAATTAATTGTAATACCACTTCCTGTAATTCCTCATCTGATAAAATATCATCAAGAATCAAAAAACTACATGAAATAAATAAGTTGGGAAACTTATTCTTAAATAACTCATTTATAACTATCTTATCATTATCTGTTATATGGTAAGAATCTTTTAAAGATACACTCAAAACTTTACTATCTTTATTTAATTCAACTTTTAATACATCTATATCATCAGATAATAAGTCAATACTGTCTTCACCTTGAAAGAGTTTCTTTATGCTTGTTTTTATTTCTGTCATAAACTACTCTCCTTCTTAAAGCTTTTCTATTTCTATTAACAATTCCTCTAAAAGATCTTCTTCCTTCACCTTTTTAACAATCTTACCTTTTTTAAATATTAAACCTTCTCCCATACCGCCAGCTATTCCAATATCTGCTTCTCTAGCTTCCCCAGGGCCATTTACAGCACAACCCATTATTGCTACTTTAATTGGTTTTTTAATATGCTCAAGTCTTTTTTCAGCTTCTTCAGCTATCTTAATAAGGTCAATATTGGTTCTGCTGCAGGTTGGGCAAGAAATTAATTCCAAACCATCTTGTAATAATCCTAGAGATTTTAACATTTCTCGACCTACCTTAACCTCTTCAACAGGGTCTCCAGTTAATGATACTCTTATTGTATCTCCTATACCCATAGCCAGTAAAGCACCCATGCCAACACTAGATTTTATTGTACCTCTCCAAGGTGTTCCAGCCTCAGTAACACCTAAATGCAGAGGATAATCAACTAATTCAGACATTCTCTTATATGCTTTTATAGTTAGAGGTACATTACTAGCTTTTAATGATATTTTAATATCGTTAAAGTTCATAGACTCCAATAATCTTATTTGTTCCAAGGCACTTTGAACCATGGACTCTTCGTTAACCCCACCATAAAGATCTATGTGCTCTCTCTTAATTGATCCAGAATTAACTCCAATCCTAATGGAAATACCTGCATCCTTGCAAGCATTTACAACCTCTTTAACTCTATCTCTAGATCCAATATTCCCAGGATTTATTCTTAGTCCATCGACCCCATATTTTATGGATTCCAAGGCTAGCTTATAATCAAATTGTATGTCTGCAATTATGGGCATCCTAATCTCTTTTTTAATTTCCTTGATGGCTTTGGCATCTTCCACCGAGCTTACTGCAGATCTAATAATATCACAACCTGCATCTTGTAATTGCATCATTTGGTTTATAGTTGCAGATATATCTTTGGTTTTTGTATTAGTCATTGACTGAACACTAATAGGGGAGTCGCCACCAATAAAAATATCCCCAACTTTTATTTTTCTAGTAAGTTTTCTTTCCAATTTTATCACCTAGAATATATTTATTTTTATTAAATCTTTGTATGTTACCAATAGCATTAATGAGATTAAAAATACAAATCCTATTAAATGTATAAAACCCTCTTTATCTGGATCAATAGGTTTTCCTCTTACTAATTCAATCAGTAGAAATACAATTTTACTACCATCAAGTGCTGGAATGGGCATTAAGTTAAAGAAACCTAGATTAATACTTATAAAACCTAGTATTAATAACAAGTTATTAAATCCCATTTTTGCTGCTTGGCCTACTTCATTTATAACTCCAATAGGACCAGCTAAGTCGTTAGTACTAACTTGGCCTGCAAATAACATCCCTACAAACTGAAACATCAATCTGATAAAATAAAATGTGTCTTCAAATCCAGCTTTAATGGAGTACAGTAAATTTCTTTCTCCTGCAGGATATATACCTATTACCATTCTATCTCCATCTTGCATGGGAACCACATCTAATACAATTAGAGAGTCATTTCTTTCAATCTCTATGGTAATAGCTTCACCAGGGGTTGACTTATTTATAGTATTTACAATGTCATCCCATGATCTTATCTCAACATCGTTTATTTTTCTAAAGGTATCCCCAGGTAGAACCCCGTATGTTTCTGCTGGACTATCAGGAACTATATCTTCAATAGTTGTAGATGGTACGCCAACATTAAATGCAACTATGGAGAGAACTACAATTGCCAATATGAAGTTCATTATTGAACCAGCAGCAATAACTGCCATTCTTGACCAAACAGAAGCATTCTGAAAGCTCCTAGGGTCAGTGGAGGATTCATCTTCTCCTTCCATTCTAACAAATCCACCAATTGGAAGTGCTCTTAAGGTGTACTGAGTTTCACCCTTAGTACTTTGAAATATCTTAGGACCCATTCCAATTGCAAATTCATTAACCTTTATACCAACTAATTTAGCTATGGTAAAATGGCCTAATTCATGTAACAATACCACTAATAAAAATACGAATATAGCTGCTAATGCAGTTATCATTTAAATCACCTCATCCTTACTTAAGAAACAAATATGCATAGTAATATACAAATGGTGCAGCAAAGATGATTGAATCAAATCTATCTAAGGCTCCGCCATGTCCTGGCATTAGTTTCCCAAAATCTTTAATCCCTACTAATCGTTTTATTCTTGATGCAGTTAAGTCTCCTATTTGTGAAACAATTGACCCAACTAAAGCCATTATTCCTAAGCTCCACAAGGGTTCAATCTCAAAAAATATACCATAAATTACTGATAATACAATACTACCTACTATACCCCCAATAGCACCTTCAACAGATTTCTTAGGGCTTATTTGGGGACATAACTTATGTTTTCCAAACTTTGTACCCACCAAGTAGGCAAATGTATCCGTTCCAAAAGCTATAATAAATACCAACCATATGAATTTGGTACCATCTAGATAGATCAGATGATAAAGTAGAAATGGTATGTAAAGTATCCCAATAAAAGTCGCAGCAACATCCTTAATACTGAACTTGTTTCCAAATACAGTAATGCTAAGTGATAATATCATAAGAACTGTGAATATTAAATCTACAGTTATTTTTTCAAAAAATAAAGATGCCAAAAATAAGATACTGGATAAATATCCTACAATCATAATTGGTTTAAGATCTATTTTGCTGATCGCTTTGTAGAATTCAAAAAGTGCAACTATGCTTAAGATCATTAAGGCTAACTTTAATATCAAACCTCCTGTAATCATAATTGCAATCAAAGCTATTATCCCTATAACTCCAGATATAACACGTATGCTTAAATCGGACACTTAAATACCCCCAAACCTTCTGTTTCTTTTTTGATAATCTGATATTGCCATCTCTAACCAGGTTTTGTTGAAGTCAGGCCATAGAACATCTGAGAACCATAATTCAGAGTAAGCTCCTTGATAAATCATGAAGTTGCTTAATCTAAGTTCTCCACTTGGTCTTATTATTAGATCAGGATCTGGTTGATCCTTAGTGTAGAGAAAGTTAGATATGGTTTTCTCATCCAGATCTTCTATACTAATATTACCCTTTTGTACTTCACTTAAAATATCTTTAAAACTTTTTACAAGTTCTTGTCGTCCGCCATAATTTAATGCGATATTTAAAGTCATTGAGTCATTATGCTTAGTTTTTTCAATAGCCTTTAGCACTTGGTTTCTTGGCAGCTCTGGAAGTGGACTAATATCTCCTAAAATGTTCAGTTTAACATTATTCTTGTTTAATCTATCCAACTCATTTTTTATAAAAACAACTAATAAATTCATCAGAGCATCCACTTCTAGTTTAGGTCTTTTCCAATTTTCCGTTGAAAAAGCATATAAAGTCAAGTATTTGATGTTTAGTTCCTTTGCAGCTTGGACTATATCAACTACTCTTTTCATTCCTTCTTGGTGACCAAAGTGTCTAGGTAGTCCTCTTTTCTTAGCCCACCTACCATTACCATCCATGATTATCCCTATATGAAGTGGCATGGCATTATTGTTTAGTTCTATTTTATTAGACAAAATAATCCCTCTTCCATCAATAAAAACCCCTTCTTATAAGAAGGGGTATTGATTTATATTTCCATTAATTCTTCTTCTTTAACCTTAGTTATTTCATCAATTTCTGCAATGTACTTGTCAGTGACCTTTTGCATTTCTTCTTCAGCTTGTTTTCTATCATCTTCTGTTATCTCTTTATTTTTCTCTTGTTTCTTAATCTTATCTATTGCATCTCTTCTAGTGTTTCTAATGGCTACTTTAGCGTTTTCAGCATTTTTCCTAACAACTTTAATCAAATCTTTCCTTCTTTCCTCAGTTAGTTGAGGTATTAATAGTCTTATTATTTTCCCATCATTTGAAGGATTTAGTCCAAGATCTGATTTCAAGATTTCTTTTTCAATTATTGGAATTAGTTTAGAATCCCATGGTTGAATAACTAACAATCTTGGTTCTGGTGCTGATACACTACCAACTTGTTTTAAGGGTGTCATTTGACCATAGTAATCCACTGTAATACGGTCTAATAGAGCAGGATTAGCTCTACCAGCTCTTATTGTAGCAAGTTCTTCCTTGTAAACTGATATGGTTTTTTCCATTTTAGATTCAGATTCCTTGTGTATATCTGATGTCATAGTTACTCCTCCTTTACATGTGTTCCAATTTTTTTGCCCAAGACAACATTTATAATATTATCTGGTTCATCAATTCCGAATACAATAAGTGGAATTCTATTATCCATACATAGGGATGTGGCTGTTGAATCCATAATGCCAAGCCCTAACTTAAGTATATCAATATATTTTAAAGTGTCAAACTTTTTTGCATCTCCATTTAATTTAGGATCAGAGTCATAAACCCCATCAACGCCTTTTTTTGCCAGCAAAATTACTTCTGCCTCAATCTCAGCTGCTCTTAATGCTGCAGTTGTATCTGTTGAGAAAAAAGGATTTCCTGTTCCTGCTCCAAAAATTACTACTCTACCTTTTTCAAGGTGACGAATTGCTCTTCTCCTTATATAGGGTTCTGCAACTTGTCTCATCTCTATAGCAGATTGTACCCTAGTAACTACTTCCATATTTTCTAATGCATCCTGTAATGCCAATGCATTCATCATAGTTCCCAACATACCCATATAATCTGATGTTGCTCTATCCATATCTTCTGTAGATCTTCCTCTCCAGAAGTTTCCTCCTCCAACAACTATAGCAACTTCTACCTCAAGGTCATGCAAATCCTTGATCTGAGACGCTACATTATTTATAGTTTCAATATCAATACCAGTTCCCTTGGAACCAGCTAAAGCTTCTCCGCTTAATTTTAAAATAACTCTTTTAAATATGGGTTTCATAGTTTCTCTCCTTGAAAAAGTTTTTAACAAAAGGAGAACAACCAGTGTTCTCCTTATTAATTACATGTTCATTTGCTTAGCTACTTCTTCAGCAAAGTTTTCTTCCTTCTTCTCTAAACCTTCTCCAACCTCAAATCTAGAAAATCTTCTTACTACTAAATTCTCGCCAATTTTAGAGATTTTTTGAGCAAGCAAATCTTTTACTTTTACACTTGGGTCTTTAATGAAAGCTTGATCTAAAAGACAAACTTGTTCAAAGAATTTTTCCATTCTACCTTCAACAATTTTTTCAGCCACATGAGCTGGTTTACCTTCATTGATAACTTTATTTGTTTGTATTTCTCTTTCATGAGCTATTTCTTCTTGTGTTAATTGTTCTCTTGAAACAACTCTAGGATTAGCAGCAGCTACTTGCATAGCCATATCTTTTACAAAATCCTTGAATTCTTGATTTTTAGCTACGAAATCTGTTTCAGAGTTAACCTCTATTAAAACACCAATTCTTCCGCCATGGATATAGGCTTCAACTAATCCTTCTGAAGCAATTCTTCCTGATTTCTTAGATGCAGAAGCTAGTCCTTTTTCTCTTAAATA
Source organism: uncultured Tissierellaceae bacterium (assembly GCA_964575895.1). Classification (GTDB taxonomy): domain Bacteria; phylum Bacillota; class Clostridia; order Tissierellales; family Tissierellaceae; genus Gudongella. The sequence continues at coordinate 38,464 of CAZNTE010000002.1, forward strand.
ATCAATTGCTTTATCAATATCACCATTGGTGTGCTCAAGTGCTTTTTTACAATCAAGCATACCAGCAGCAGTTTTGTCTCTAAGTTCTTTTACTAAAGCAGCACTTATTGCCATTGTTTCCCCTCCTAAATTATTAAAATGGTAAGAGAATGCAAAACACGCAACTCTCTTACCTAATCATTACTCAGCTGACGTCTCGTTTTGCTCTCCCTGCTTTGCTTCGATAACTGCATTTGCCATTGTCTCAGTTAATAATTTCACGGCACGGATTGCATCATCATTTCCAGGAATTACATAATCAAGCTCATCTGGATCACAGTTAGTATCTGCAATACCTATTACAGGAATCCCTAAAATGTGAGCTTCTTGAACAGCTATTTTTTCTTTTCTTGGATCTACTACAAATAGAACATCTGGTGTTCTTGTCATAGTTTTAATTCCACCTAGGAATTTTTCAAGTCTTTCAGCTTCATGTCTTAATTTAATAACTTCCTTCTTTGGAAGAACTTCAAAAGTTCCATCTTCTTCCATTTTCTCCAATTCATGAAGTCTATCAATTCTCTTTCTGATAGTCTTGTAGTTTGTTAGCATTCCACCTAACCATCTTTGGTTTACAAAATGCATGCCACATCTTCTAGCTTCTGTCTCAATAGCCTCTTGTGCTTGTTTCTTAGTTCCTACAAAAAGTGCTTCTCCACCGTTTTCGATTACTTCCTTCATAACGTTGTAAGCTTCGTCAACTTTCTTGACAGTCTTTTGTAGGTCAATAATGTATATCCCATTTCTTTCTGTAAAGATATACTGTGCCATCTTTGGATTCCATCTTCTAGTTTGGTGTCCAAAGTGTACACCTGCTTCCAATAAATTTTTCATTGAAATTACTGACATACTTTCACCTCCATGTTTTTTTCCTCCACCCCCATCACTTACTTTAGGACTCATTTTGAGAACACCTAGAGTATCAGTGGGTGTGTGTAATCACCTATAGTATTATAGCATAGCTACAATACTAAAACAACAAATATTTTTATATTTACATAAAGACATCCCAGAATTGTCTGGGATGAGTTTTACTTTCTTTTTAGTTCATCAAGTAGTTTCTCATTTAGAATTTTAATATGTGTCCCTTTCATTCCTAAAGATCTAGATTCGATTACTCCAGCACTTTCAAACTTTCTAAGTGCATTGACAATAACAGATCTTGTTATTCCTACTCTATCTGCAATTTTACTTGCAACAAGTAAACCTTCCATGCCATCTAGTTCATGGAAAATATGTTCCATAGCTTCCTTCTCGGAATAAGATAATGTCCCAATAGCCATTGCTACAATAGATTTCTTTCGAGCATCTTCTTCAATTTCTTCATTAGTTGCTCTTAGAATTTCCATCCCAACAACTGTTGCACTATATTCACATAGGATTAGATCTTCAACATTGAATTCCTTGCCAAATCTAGCAACTACTAAGGTACCTAGTCTGGAACCACCACTATTTATAGGTACTACTGTTGAAATTTTATCAGGATAATTACACTCAGATACCTGGTCAAAAACACAATCCGTTACTTCTTTTATGTTTTCACTTGTTTCAAGTACCTTCAGTAATTCGTCATTATATTTCTTAGGAAATCTTCTTTCATTTACAACTTCAGTATTGATGATATCACAATCAAAACCAGCTGATAATGCATATCCAAGTACTCTTCCCTTTCTACTAGCTATATAAACATTTGCTTCCAGGATATCTGATAAAATCTTGCTTAAATCTGTAAATGAAACAGGTTGTGAACCATAACTTTGCAAAGTTTTATTTAGACGCCTGGTCTTTTTTAATAAACTATCCATCTCATTCCTCCTAGTATCTTATTTATTCTTAAAACAATTCTGAATATTCACCATTTATATATAAGATACTATAAACGCGTAAAAATGTACAGTTCTTTTTTTAGATTTTTTAGATATTTCTGCTAAATCCGCAACTTTTATCTGAACACTTTATAATTGTTTTGTTTTTAAGTCTTTTTATTGTCATTGGACCATTACATTGTGGGCACTTATCACTAATTGGCTCATCCCAGGAAACGAACTCACATGTTGGATAGTTATTACACCCAAAAAAGACTCTGCCCTTTTTCGATCTTTTTCTGACAATATCTCCACCACATTCGGGACATTTAACATTTATTTTTTCTACAATAGGTTTAGTATTCTTACATTCTGGATAACCAGGACATGCTAAAAACTTTCCAAACCTACCGTGTTTTATAACCATATTTCTGCCACACTTCTCACAGATTTCATCACTTACTTCATCTTCTACTTCAATTTTATCAATTTCACTTTCAGCTATGCTAAGTTCTTTCTGGAAATCTTTATAGAAACTAGAAACAACACTCTTCCATTGAACCTTTCCAGCAGCAATTTGATCTAGGTTATCTTCCAGTGTAGCAGTGAATTCTTCATTCACTACGTGCTTAAAGTAATCTGTAAGTAGATCATTTACTACTAAGCCTAACTCTGTTGGAAAGAACACCTTCTTATCTAAAACTACATATCCTCTTGAAAGTATTGTGATGATAGTTGGTGCATAGGTACTAGGTCTACCTATCCCTAATTCTTCCATTACTTTAATCAAAGATGCTTCGTTATACCTTGCTGGTGGTTTAGTAAAGTTCTGTTTATCTTCAAGTCTTAATAATTCCAAGATATCTGATTTCTTTAGAGAAGGTAGCATTATTTCAGCGACTTCTTCATCTGCAGTGGAATATACCTTTAAGAACCCTTTGAAAATCAAAGCAGATCCATTTGCTTTAAAGATGTAATCATTGCTACTTATAGTAGCATTGATAGTATCATATTGAGCAGCCTTCATTTGAGAACCAATGAACCTATCCCATATGAGTTTGTATAATTTAAACTGATCTTTACTTAAGAAATCTCTAATATCATCAGGTGAATACTTGATATAAGATGGTCTAACACCTTCATGTGCATCTTGTGTTTCTTTTTTACCTTTATTATTATAATTCTTTCCGCCATTACTATATTCTTTCCCATATTCACTTGTAATGAAGTCCTTTGCAGCTGATATTGCTTCATTGGAGACTCTTGTGGAATCTGTTCTCATATAGGTTATAAGTCCAGTAATTCCATCTTTTTTAAGATCAATACCCTCATAAAGCTGTTGAGCAACCATCATGGTCTTTTTCGTCGTAAACCCTAATTTCTTAGAAGCATCCTGTTGCAGGGTACTCGTTGTATAAGGTGGATATGGGTTCCTATTACGCTTACCTTTTTTTACATCATGTACTTTGAAATTATCTTTATCTATGCTATTTAGTATACTCTTTGATTCTTCTTCATTATTAATTTCCATCTTAACTTCTTTATTACCACTAAATTTACCATAGAAGGAAGCTTCAAATTCCATCTCATCTTTTTCAAGTTGAGCTTTAATAGTCCAGTACTCTTTAGGTATAAAAGCATCTATTTCTACTTCCCTATCACAAATTAGCTTAACTGCTACTGACTGAACTCTTCCTGCACTAAGACCCTTTTTTATCTTCTTCCACAGTAATGGACTGATTTTATAACCTACCAACCTATCCAGAACTCTTCTCGCTTGTTGAGCATCAATTAAGTTTCTATCCAAAGCTCTTGGATTCTTAATGGAGGCTTTGACAGTCTCTTTGGTAATTTCATTAAATTCAACGCGAAACTTATCTTTCTCGTCCAAACCTAAAAGATATGCTAAATGCCATGAAATTGCCTCTCCTTCTCTGTCGGGGTCAGTTGCAAGATATACATTTTCTGATTCTTTAGCTTCTTTCTTAAGTTGCTTTATAAGTGGTCCTTTACCTCGTATATTAATGTAATCTGGTTCAAAATTATTCTCAACTTCAATACCCAACCTGCTTTTAGGCAGATCCCTTATGTGTCCTACAGACGCCACAACCTTATAATTCCTGCCTAGCATCTTACTTATGGTCTTTGCTTTTGCTGGTGATTCTACTATAACTAAATTTTTTGCCAATTATAACACCCCCGAAAACTAACAGGCTAAATTTTAAAATAATACCCGTTATTATCTACATGTACGAACTCATTCTCAAGTAAATTTTCAAGTATTTTCAATAAGTCTTCTTTATTTATTCCACTCATCAATGATATTGAGTCTACTTGAAGTTTACCTTCGCTTAATATCTTTAATATTTTCTTATCTTGATAATCTAATTCAAATTCTGTTCTCTTATTTTGTGAACTTAATTGCTTAAGTAATGCAATTTCAATTAATATGTCATCTATATGCAAAAGTGGTTTAGCACCATCTTTTATTAGCAAGTTTGTACCTTCACTGGTAAGACTATCTATATTACCAGGAAGAGCGAATACTTCTTTCCCTTGGTCAAGAGCATGTCTAGCAGTAATGAGAGTACCTGATCTCATTTCAGCTTCTATTACAACCACAGCATGGCTTAAACCAGATATTATCCTATTTCTAGCAGGGAAGTTATGAGCCTTAGGTGAAGAAAAATATGGAAACTCACTAACCAGTGTTCCATTATTAACTACAGACTTATATAGGAGCTCATTTTCTCTTGGATACACTTTACCCAAGCCATTTCCCAATACACCAATGGTGTTTCCCTTGTTTTGTATAGTCATACTATGGGCTTTTGAATCAACACCCAAAGCCAAACCACTAACTATGGTAATACCTAAGTCAGTAAGTTCCTTGGTAAATTTTTCTGTAGCCCAGATACCATAGCTACTTACTTTTCTTGAGCCAACTATGGCAATTTTTACTTCTTCATCTTGAATGGGTCTGCCTTTTGTATATATTATCATTGGTTTATCAGGTATTTGTTTAAGGGCTTTAGGATAGTTTTTATCATATACTGTAAGCACATTTATTCCATTTTTATCCAGAAGCTTCTTGTAGCTATCAATATCACTTCTATAATCTGCACTAATGATTCTACTAATAATAGGATCATTTAGCAACCCTATTTTTCTTAAATAAGTCTCGCTTAAAGAATAAATATTTTCAATTCCTTCTAAAATCAAATCCAAGTTGGTTAAGTTTGCATTTGAAATTCCAAGGCTATTTAGCCAAATCAAAGTATTCTTCCTAAGCTCCATATATACCTCCTAAAATTTTAATCTAGAGATAATACATCCTCAAAATGTCTAATTTGGTTTTTTTCTAAAGGGAATATTTCTATTAGGTCATATCTCATTTTAGTTTTGTGATTCATAATATATTTCAGGCTTTTATTTGCCATTTCTTTTTGTTTTTTAGAATCGATTAACTCATTATCATACTTATACTTAATGCCATCTTTTGTCTTTACCTGTATGAATGTTAATATATCATTATGGTTAGCTATAATATTTGTAAACAGCTCATCTTCGAAATTCATTTCTAAAATATCATAGCCTTTACTTACTAAATATCTTGCAACAATTTCTTCTTCATTAAAATTTAATATCATTTTTTACCTTCCAAAATCTTTTTTATAAATGTTTTTCTATGAAGTGGACTTGGTCCATTTAAGATTAATCCCTCTCTATGATCCTTTGTTCCATAACCCTTGTTTTTCTTTATATAATATCCTGGAAAATCATCATCCCATTTTACACATAATCTATCCCTATATACTTTTGCAAGAATGGAAGCAGCAGATATGCCATAAATAAGGTCATCTCCTCCAATTATTCCTTGTTGGGGTATGTCAACATCTATAGTTTCAGCATCTATGAGAATATAATCAGGGATAATCCTGTTACCATTTTTGTCAACTAAGCTATCAACTGCTTGTTTCATGGCAAGTCTTGTAGCTTGTTTAATGTTAATATCATCAATGATATCTGAATTTACCCTACCTATGCCTATAGCAATAGAAGATTCTAGTATTTGATCATACAAACTTTCTCTTTTTTTCTCAGAAAGTTTTTTTGAATCCTTGATCCCTTGAATCTTATCATTTTCATCTATCATAAGGGCACAGGCAACCACATCTCCAAAGAGACAACCTCTGCCTACTTCATCAATATATGCAATCCTTTTATATCCATCTAATTTTAAAGACTCTACAATACTCATATTATCACCTTCTTGGCAGTTCTAGGGATACTCTACCAAGCATACCTCTTCTAAACTCATCTAAGATAATCCTACTTACCTTCTCGTAATCTACTTCTCCTCTCCTGATTAAACAACCTCGTTTAATACCTATTGCATCCATTATCTCAACTCCATTCAAGCCTTTAACTTCAATATGGTATCTTTCTCTTATGCAGTCTGGCTTTATGCTGGATAATCTCTCAATTAGTCTTAAGGACAGAGTTTCAGTATCTAGGATCTCATCCTTAATGGCACCTGTAAAAGCTAGGTTCAATCCAACATCTTCATCTTCAAATTTAGGCCATAGTATTCCAGGGGTATCTAATAGTTCAATACCACCTTTAGTTTTGATCCATTGATTTGTCTTAGTTATACCAGGTTTATTCCCCGTTTTTGCACTTTTCTTTTTAGCAAGATTATTAATTAAGGTAGATTTTCCTACATTTGGAATTCCTAGTATCATAGCTCTTATGGGTTGGTGGATAATTCCCTTTCTTGCGTTATTAACCCTCTTCTTATCCATAATTGCTTTAGTGGTAGTAATTAATTCATCTATTCCCTTGCCACTTATGGAGTTTATTAAAACACTTTCTATACCAGCTTCCTTAAAATAATCCTGCCAAAGTCTATTTGCATTACTATCTGCAAGATCAGATTTATTCAACAGGACAATTCTTGGTTTATTCCCAATTACTGATTCTATAACCGGATTTTGACTACTATATGGAATTCTCGAATCCAATAATTCAAAGACTATATCTATCATAACTAAACTTTTTTGTATGGATTCTTTGGTCTTCTTCATGTGTCCAGGATACCAGTTAATGTTCATGCTCATCTTAACACCTACTTACATATAAAAATTGGGACTGAAACAGTCCCATTAATAAAATCTTTTTTCTTTAACTTTAGCAGACTTTCCTAGTCTGTCTCTTAGGTAGTATAACTTAGCTCTTCTTACTTTACCTTTTCTAACAACTACTAATTTTTCGATTCTTGGTGAATGCATTGGGAAAGTTCTTTCTACCCCAACACCATAAGAAATTCTTCTAACTGAGAAAGTTTCTCTAGCGCTTCCACCTTGTATTTTAATTACAGTACCTTCAAAAACCTGAACTCTTTCTCTAGTTCCCTCGATTACTTTGTAGTGTACTTGTACTGTATCTCCAACGTTAAACTTAGGGAGATCATTTCTTAATTGATCAGCTTCTATCATTTTAATAATATCCATTTTGTATCCTCCCTTCTACCTAGACGTTCTTGCTTTCTTGCAGAGGACCGCCCTTAATTATCCTTTGAAATTATAGCATACTACTATAATGTTTACAACTATCTTTTCCCAATTTTCTTTAATAGAAAATCCAGTAGGTCTAATTCATTTTCCATGGTTTTCCTATTTGCCAATAGATCTGGTCGTTTTTCCAAGGTTACTTTTAAAGAGTATAACTCTCTCCATTTTTGAATTTTTTCATGATCTCCACTTAACAATATATCTGGTACTTTGAGTCCTTTAAATACCCTAGGTCTAGTATATTGAGGATATTCCAATAGTCCATTGTAATGAGATTCAATCTCATAGGATTCTTCTGATTTAAGAACATTTGGCAGCAATCTACTAATGGTATCAATCAAAACCATGGCAGGCAACTCACCACCTGTTAGAACATAATCTCCTATGGAGATTTCTTCATCAATAAAATTTTCAACAATCCTATTATCAAGACCTTCATAATGACCAGCAATCAATATAAGGTGGGATTTTGTAGCAAGTTCATTAGCCAAATCCTGTGTAAGAACCTTGCCTTGAGGTGAAAGATAGACAACTGTTGAGTCCTCTTTCTTACAAGAGTTTATTGCTTCAAACACTGGTTCAGGCTTCATAACCATCCCCTTTCCACCACCGAATGGATAATCATCCACTCTTTTGTGCTTATCTGATGAAAAGTCTCTAATATTTATTGGATTAATATATATTGATCCCTGCTCAATAGCTCTTCCCACAATACTATAACTTTCAAGAAAGCTAAATATCTCTGGAAATAGAGTTAGAATATCTATTTTCATTCAATCATTCCTTCAATTGGATCGATTATTATTACTTTTTTTGCGATATCTACAGATATGATGAATTCCCCAACTGCTGGTACCATATATTCCTTATTATCATCACCTTTAATAATGTACACATCACTAGCAATACCTTGCAGAACATCCTTAATAACACCAATATCTCTATGGGTTTTATCTAATACCTTACATCCAATTAGATCAGAAATAAAGTAATGATCTTCTGGTAGATCAATTCTATCCTCATCCTTGACATAAATGTATTCATCTTTATACTTTAGGATGTCATTTATGTTATCTAAGGATTTGAAGTGTATCAAAACAAGCCCTTTGTGGATCTTTGCATCAGAAATATTCACAATTTCTTTTTTGTCACCAACATAAGCTTCTTTTAAATCAAAAAATCTTTCTGGATTATCAGTCAAAGGAAATACTTTCATATCTCCTTTTATACCATGGGTATTGATGATTTTTCCAATTATTGTATAATTCATATTACACCTACTTACCACTGATTGATACTTATTGAATAATTTCTACAACTACTCTTTTGTTGTCCTTAATTGCAGCTGCTTTCACAACAGTTCTTATAGCTTTAGCAATCCTACCTTGTTTACCGATAATCTTTCCCATGTCCTCTGGAGCAACTTTTAGCTCTATAATAATTGATTGAGAACCCTCAACTTCATTAACAAACACTTCATCTGGATTATCCACAAGAGATTTTGCAATAAACTCTACTAATTCGCCCACTGTCTGCACCTCCATGACTATTCTTCAGTCTTCTCTTCTGACTTTTCATATACTCCATTGTCTTTAAAAAGTCTCTCTACAGTTTCAGTTGGTTTAGCACCATTTTTTAGCCATTTTTCAACTTTTTCGTTGTCGATTTTAACTGTTTTAGGTTCTGTTAATGGATTGTAGAATCCAACTTCTTCAATGAATCGTCCATCTCTTGGAGCTCTTGAATCAGCAACAACTATTCTATAGAAAGGAGTTTTCTTTGCACCCATTCTTTTTAATCTAATTTTAACTGCCATTTAATTCACCTCCTGTCAGTATTTAATATCTATTTAGAAAAAGGGGAATCCTAATTTCCCTTTCTTCTTCGGGGATTTACTCATCTCTGAAAACTTCTTCATCATTTTTTTAGTCTCTTTGAATTGTTTTAAGAGTTTGTTAACATCTTGTACCTGAGTACCACTACCATTTGCAATTCTCTTTCTTCTACTGGAATCAATTAAATCAGGGTTGTCTCTTTCCTTCTTTGTCATTGATTTTATTATAGCTTCTATTTTTACTAAATCTTTATTATCTACATTCAAACCCTTTAAGGCTTTTGAATTCATCCCAGGAATCATACCTAGTATTTCATCAAGTGGACCCATGTTTTTCATCTGATCCAATTGATCTAAGAAATCATCCAATGTGAACTGAGCAGTTCTCATTTTTCTTTCCATTTCCATGGCTTTCTTTTCATCAATTCCTGCTTGAGCTTTTTCGATTAAGCTTAGAACATCTCCCATTCCTAGGATTCTAGAAGCCATTCTATCAGGATGGAATGGTTCTAACTGATCCAACTTCTCTCCAAGGGCAACAAACTTAATTGGTTTATCAGTTACCGCTCTAATGGAAAGGGCAGCTCCACCTCTTGCATCTCCATCTAGTTTTGTTAGTATAACCCCAGATACTCCTAATCTTTGATTAAAAGTGTCAGCAATATTAACCGCATCTTGACCAGTCATTGAATCAAGAACTAACAAAATATCATTAGGGTTTACAGCATTTTTAATTCCTTCTATCTCATTCATCAAATCATCATCAATGTGTAGTCTACCTGCAGTATCTATGATAATTATATCGTTACCATGCTTTTTCCCATGCTCTAAAGATGCTTTAGCTATGTCTACAGGATTATGGTTTGTCCCCATTGAGAACACTGGTACTCCAACTTGTTCACCCACAACTTGTAACTGCTTTATTGCAGCTGGCCTATAAATATCACATGCCACCAATAAGGGTCTTTTATTTTGTTTTTTTAGTAGGTTTGCCAACTTAGCTGATGTAGTTGTTTTACCAGCACCTTGTAACCCTGCCATTAAAATAACCGTTGGAGGTGATGATGCGAAGTTTAGCTTTACTTCCTTATCTCCCATTAACTTAGTTAATTCATCATTTACAATCTTAATAACTTGTTGACCTGGCGTTAGACTTTCAAGAACCTCTGAACCTAGGGCTCTTTCTTTTATCTTCTTAATAAAGTCTTTTACTACTTTAAAGTTAACATCAGCTTCCAATAAAGCTAATCTAACTTCACGAAGGGCTAGGTCTAAATCTTTTTCATTGATTTTTCCTTTTCCTCTTAATTTGCCTAAGGCATTTTGGAGTTTTTCAGATAAACTTTCAAAAACCAAATTCCAAACCCCCTATTTATAACAATATTTCCGAAATTAAATCTTCAATCTCTTGAGCTTTTTTTGCTGTATTATCATGAGAAAGAGCTTTGATTTCTTCGGCAATTTCCTTGATTCTTATAATTGACTCTTGACTTTTATAAAATTTTTCAACCAATTTTAGCTTATCTTCATAGTTGTTGAGCTTATCTTCAGCTCTTTTAAGAGTATCAAACACTGCCTGTCTGGATATTTCTAGTTCCTCAGCTATTTCTGCCAAAGAAAGATCATCCATATAATATAATTCAACTATATCGAATTGCTTCTGACTTAGTAATTTACCATAAAAGTCAAATAATATTCCTAATTTAACCAACTTCTCCATTTTATCACCAACTAATTATACTGTCAAGCAATTTACTTGACAGTATAATTTTAGTTTACTATTGTCCTTTTGTCAATACTTTTAATCAAAGATTGCATCAATGAATGAATCTACTTCAAATGGTTGTAAATCATCTATCTTTTCGCCAACACCTATCATTTTTATTGGTAGGTTTAACTCTGTCTGGAGAGCAATAGCAACTCCACCCTTGGCTGTACCATCCAGCTTTGTAAGAATTACCCCAGTAATGTTGGCAACCTCTTTAAAAACTTTAGCCTGGTTTATTGCATTTTGTCCAGTAGCTGCATCAAGAACTAACAATATTTCTTTGGTTGCATCTTCATACTCTCTATCAACTATTCTGAATATCTTATTTAGTTCATTCATTAGATTGCTCTTGTTGTGAAGTCTCCCTGCAGTATCGCAGATCAATATATCAGTTTTCCTAGCTTTTGCTGCCTGTATACCATCATAAATTACCGCTGCAGGATCTGATCCTTCCTTATGAGCTACAAATTCCACTCCTGATCTTCTGCTCCACTCTTCCAGTTGCTCAATTGCAGCAGCTCTAAATGTATCACCCGCTGCGATTAAAACCTTTTTACCATTATTTTTGAAACTATATGCCATCTTTCCAATAGTTGTGGTCTTTCCAACTCCATTTACACCTACAACTAGTACAACTGATGGATGAGGCTCTAATTCCAATCTATTATTTGATACTGACTGGTTCATAAGATTCTTAATTTCATCCTTTAAGAGTTCTTTAACCTCCATAGGATCAGTTATTCTCTTCTCTCTAACGCTCTCCCTTAAATTTTCAATTATCCTCATTGTAGGTCCAACACCTACATCAGCTGATACTAATACATCCTCTAAATCATCAAATAATTCATCATCCACACCTTTATAACCAGAAAGAATATCTTCTATCTTATTACTCATATCCTTTCTAGTCTTTGAAAGGCCAGATTTTAACTTATCCAGTATACCTGCATTATCATTATTTTTGGTTTCTGAGTCTTTTTTAAACCAGTTAAACATCATTTATCACTCCTAACTTGCAACCTCAGTAAAGTCTTTTAACTTTAGGGAAATCAGACGACTTACTCCCTCTTCCTCCATGGTCACACCATATAAAATATCTGCAATTTCCATGGTTGTCTTTCTATGAGTTATTAATACAAATTGCGTACTGTCATCGAATGTTTTTAAATAATTAGTGTATCTGCTTATATTTGCTTCATCTAAGGCAGCATCTATCTCATCCAGAATACAGAATGGTGATGGTTTAGTTTTCAGAATTGCAAATAAAAGGGCAACAGCAGTTAGTGATTTTTCTCCTCCGGATAAGAGGGTTAAACTCTGTAGTTTTTTCCCTGGAGGTTGAGCCATAATCTCGATCCCTGCAGTTAATATATCCTCATCCTCATCTATCTCTAATCTTGCCTTACCTCCTGAAAAAAGAATTGCAAAAGTTTCAGAGAATTTTTCATTTATCATATCAAATGACTTTCTAAACTGAACCCTCATTTTCTTTTCCATATCCTTTACGACCTTCTGGATATCCTCTTTAGCGACGTTAAGGTCGTTTATCTGTCCAGTTAAGAATTCAAACCTCTCGTCAATAGCCTTAAATTCCTCAATAGCTCCAATATTAACATTTCCCAGTTCTCTAATTTGAGCTTTTAGGGAATTTATCTCAGTTTTAGCTTCTCTAATGTTAGTTACAAAACCTTCAAACTTCAAAGCATCTTCCAATTGGATCTGATATTCTTCACTAAGCTTTTCAAGATTATTCTCAATTACTAAATTGGATTTTTCAAAGTCAACCTCAATTTTATTCAATTCTCTTTCAAGTTTAGAGTTACGTTGAGTAATAGTCTTCAATCTATCCTGTAGATTATAAAATTCATCTCTTAGTCTTTCTCGGTTTTTATTCAATGTTCTTAACTCATTTGCATCATTTTCTTCAATGGTTTCTTGCTTTTCTATATAGACTTTGAGGCTAGTTTTTTCCTCTAATATCTCATCTAATTCAACTTCAATGCTTGATAATTGTTCAGTTTTACTTAATAGATCCAATGATGAACTCCTCTTATCTTCTTCATAACTTGATATTTTAAGTTCAGCTTCAGTTATTCTATTTTCAATATGATTTATTTTTACACGAAGCTCAGTAATGCTCTCTTCCAGAAAAGATCTCTTCTCCTTCATTTCATCCAGTTCTGTTTGCATTGTGGATATTTCTGCCCTTAAAAAAGAAGTTTCACCCAATAAATTTTCATATTCTTTTTCAATAGTAAGACTTTGGCCTTCTAAGGAAGACCTTTCATCAATCAAACTACTAAGCTCACTGTCCTTCTTAGTTATCTCTCCAAGAAGTCTTTGCTGCTCAGATTTAAAATTCTTTATCTCATAATTTATGTCCAGAATTATTTTATCAATTTCATCAATATAACCTTTACTATTATCAATTTCATATTTAATTTCATCAGATTCTTTAACCAGTTCACTTAGTTCAACAAGCAGGTCTTCCTTTTCTGACTTTTGAATACTAATAATTTCCTCTAGTTCTCTTAGGTTGTGTTTTCTGTTTAAAATACTTATGTTTTGGTTGCTGACACTACCCCCTGTCAAACTTCCTCCAGGATTTATGATTTCACCATCTAAAGTTACTATTCTAGACTTAAATCCATATTTTTTTGAGTATTTTAAAGCATTATCCATATCATAAGCTATTATTGTCCTACCTAGTAAATTGTTAAATATATTGATATATTTATCATCGAATTTGATTAATTCATTTCCAAAACCAAACAGATTAAAATCTCTCTTGTCCTTATCGTTTAGAGCTAAGGTGTAAGAAGTAACTGTATTCAAGGGCAAAAAGGTTGCTCTACCCTTATTATTCTTCTTTAAAAAATCAATTAATCTTTTAGCCACCTTATCATGCTCCACAACTATGTTTTGTGCTGAACCCCCTAAGGCTATATCTATTGCTTTTAAGAATTTTTTATCCACAGTGAAGAGTTCAGCTACAAGACCTATGTATCCTTCTCCTAGCTCAAGATCCTTCTCAACAGCTTTTAAAATGGATTTTACACTGTTAAAATATCCTTCATATTCATTTTCCATACTCCTATATAAGCCAATGGTAGAAGTATTCTTCTCAATGGATATATTAAGCTTTCTTAGCTGTGTATCAATATCTGAGATTCTAGATTCTACACTTAAGTACTCTTCCTCTAATGTTGAGAGTTTATTTCTTGCTGCATAAATATCCATAGTTCTTAAGTCAAGGGCACTTAACAGGTCATCTTCTTTGGCCTTAATAGAATTTTGGTCCAAAAGCAACTTTTCTTTTTCTAAATTTAAGTTATCTAACCTCTTACTTATGCTTTCGTTAAAAGAAATTATTGTGTTACTTTGACTTTTTTTATCTGATAAAATACTATGAGATTCCATTAACTCCTCTTTCTTGGAGTTAATTTCATTCTCAAAATACTGAATTTCTTTATTTAAATTTTCTTTTTCTTCACTTAATATCTTGAATTCCCTATCCAAAGTAGTCTTTGTAGTATTTAGTTTTTCAATTTGTTGATTTGTTTCCACAAAAAAAATATCATCATCAACTAATGTCTCTTTATGGTTTTTTATCTCTTCTGCTAATCTGTCCCTCTCCTTGTTGAGGTAGAGTTCTTTTTCACTAATAACCTGAACCCTGTTCTTGTTTCTTTCAAAAGTTTGAATACTTTCCATTTTCAGGGTTCTTTTTTCTTCAATCTGAGATTCTAAAAGATTTAATTCTTCTTTGGTAGTAGTGTAAAATTCGTCTAAACTCTTTTCTTCACCATCTACAATTTCCTTTTCTTCAGTAATTTTTACTCTTTTTTCTTCTAGCTGATCTAGTTGAGATCTTTGTTTGTTTATTTCCTGTACTGATATGCTTACATCTAGATCTCTTAATTGACCGTACAGATGCTGAAATTTAGTAGCTTTTTCAGCCTCAATTTCTAAGGTGTCTCTTTGAGATTTAATTTCATGGATTAAATCACTTATTCTTGTTAGGTTGTTTTCTGTCTTGTCTAATTTCCTTAATGCATCTTGTTTCCTGGACTTATACTTAACAATTCCAGCTGCTTCTTCAAATATATTTCTTCTATCTTCAGGTTTATTTGAAAGAATTTCATCAATTTTACCTTGGCCTATAATGGAATAACCTTCTTTTCCAACACCTGTATCCATAAAAAGTTCCCTTATATCTTTTAATCTGCATGAATTTCTATTTATGTAATACTCGCTTTCTCCTGATCTAAACATTCTTCTTGTAACAGCAACTTCCCTATAATCAGTAGGGATTTTTCCTGATGCATTGTCAAATGTTATTGTAACTTCTGCAAAACCCAGTGCTTTTCGTTTCTCAGTCCCAGAAAAAATAATGTCTTCCATCTTGTTTCCTCTTAAGCTTTTAACACTTTGCTCACCAAGTACCCATCTGATGGCATCTGCAATATTACTTTTACCACTACCATTAGGGCCTACAATGGCTGTAACTCTGCTTTTGAATTCCACATCAGTTTTTTCAGCAAAAGATTTAAATCCTTGGATATCAACTTTTTTTAGATACATGTCTACACCTCTTTCAGCTATTAAATCTAGAATTTAGAGTTTTCTTTTGAAGAGTAACTATAGTGGGTTATTAAGCAGATAGTTTTTTATACTTTTAACCAATTCAATTTCCACTTCTTCACCGTTTATACTTACTATTATGATATCTTTCATATAATTATTACCATAAATTTTAAAACTTTTTAATTTGTAATCTTTTATTATTTTGTCTTTATTACTTCCTTTTTGTCCAACAATAGCAGAAAGCAATCTATTTGATGTTTGAATTATTAAGGAGCTGTTAGTTAATCTATCTTTTTCACTATTAAAAAATTCCTTTAAAATCTCATCAATGATCCAGGTTTCCACTAATTGTCTAAAGGATGGGTGAAAAGGACCAGCAACAACATCCTTACCCATTTGTATGTTTTCTGTTGGCTGAAGGCCTATTCTAATAACATTTATTCCTTCCAAAGTACATTTCATTAATATTTTACCAGAAATTCTAACGGAGTCCTCAATTGAAATCGGAGTATATTCTCCATTTTGATACATCCTCTCAAGAGGAGTGTTTTTTATTACTAGAGTTGGATAAATTCTCATAAGATCTGGTTTAATTGATATTATTTTCCTGGCAGTTTCTAACGATTTAGCCTCGTCATCACCTGGCAAACCTAACATCATCTGAAGACCCAATGAAAATCCCCAGTCTCTTATTAAGTTTGAAGCAAAGTAAACATCTGCTATACTATGGCCTCTCTCACTGAACAATAAGACTTTATCATCTAGAGATTGTACTCCAAGTTCAATTATATCAACCTGATACTTTTTTAATAAAGAAAGAATTTCTTCACTAATCGCATCAGGTCTTGTTGAAAGTCTTATCTTATTGATCATACCTCTTTCTTTATAATCAAAAGCAACTGAAAGTAGTAGTTCTTGGGTAGGTAGATCGATTGCAGTGAAGCTTCCACCGTAAAAGGCTACCTCTATTATGTTAGGCTCTTTAAATGTCTTTAAATGAGCTTCTATAGTCTCAAATACATATTCTCTAGTTACATTGGTACTTAAACCGGTAATCTTCTTTTGGTTACAAAATACGCAATCATGAGGACATCCAAAGTGTGGAACAAATATGGGTATTATATAATGTTTACTCATAATCCTCACCCATTAATATTAGAGCTTCTTTTGCAGCTAATTGTTCAGCTTCTTTTTTATTCCTACCCATACCTGAGCCAATTACATCTGTTCCAACATGTACATCCACGTGGAAAAGTTTATTGTGATCAGGTCCTTCTTCCCTAACAACCTTGTAGGAAATTTTATCCTTTGTTACCTTTTGTAATTTTTCTTGAAGTTGTGTCTTATAATCGATAAATAGGTTTCCTTTGGCAACAGCTTTTACAATGTCTTTTTCAAAATTGTTTATAAGAAATTTTGTTACAGCCTCGAAATTGCTATCTAAGAAAATAGCTCCTGTTATTGCTTCACTTGCATCAGCCAATATGGAATCTCTCTTTCTTCCACCCGTTGTTTCTTCTCCTCTTCCAAGGAGTAAATAGTCTCCAAGTTTCACTTTCTTTGCAGCAAGAGCAAGAGATGATTCGCAAACAACTTTTGCTCTAACCTTAGTAAGTTCTCCTTCAGGATAAAAAGGATACTTTAGATATAAATATTGACTAACCACTAGGTTGATAACCGTATCCCCTAAAAATTCCATTCTTTGATTACTTTTACTTGGGTGCAGGTTATGTTCATTGGCATACGAACTATGGGTTAAGGCTGTTTCCAATAATTCAATATCTTCAAAGTGATATTCTAGATTATTTTGAAGTTTTTCAAATTTGTTCCTATTATTATCATCTATCATAATTACTCCCCCAAGCTGTTGTTACTAGTTAAGTTTACTCTTAATATATGCCTTAGCGTCCCCAACAGTCTTTATATTATCAACATCATCATCTTCTACCTCTAGCTCAAACTCATCTTCTAATGCCATAACCAATTCAACTAAATCCAATGAGTCCGCATTTAAATCATCTTTAAATGATGTGTCCATTGTAATTGAGCTTTCTTCTACGTTGAATTGAGTAGCTATTATTTTTATTATTTTTTCAGTTAACATTTTATTCCTCCGTTATAGTTAATTTATTTTCTATTGCTTTTATTACATCTTTTTCTATAAATAGCTTTAGCTGACCTATACCGTTCTTTATGGCATAGGCATCCGAACTACCATGAGCTTTGACAACAGGCTTTTGCGTTCCAAGTAAGGGTGCCCCGCCATATTCTCTATAGTCCATTGTCTTCTTTAATTCTGACATCTGTCCTTTTAATAACATTGCTCCTATTTTTGTTTTAAAATTACTTAAAAAGGCTTTTTTTAGTAGACTAAAAATTGATGATGCTAGTCCTTCAGTTAATTTCAGGGCAATATTCCCTACAAATCCATCGCAGACCATAACATCAACTTCCCCCATAGGCATATCTCTGCCTTCAATATTACCAACAAAGTTTATTGGAGTCTTTTTCAGTAATTCGAATGTTTCCTTAGCCAGTTGATTACCCTTAGAATCTTCTGTCCCAACATTTATTAATCCAACTTTTGGATTATTTTTACCCATCACTTCCTCCATGTAGATTGAACCCATTAAAGCAAATTGTTGTAGATACTCTGGTTTTGAGTCCATGTTTGCTCCAGCATCTAATAATAATGATGCTCCCTTGAGTGTTGGGTACAAAAGAGTTATAGCAGCTCTATCAATTCCTTGGATTCTCTTGACGATAAATAGACCTCCCGCAAGTAAAGCTCCAGTATTGCCAGCAGAGATAATTCCATCTCCTAGCCCGTCTTTTAAAGCATTAAGACCAACTACCAGGGAACTCTCCTTTTTTCTTCTTATAGCTATGGCTGGATCATCATCATTTGTAATAATGTCATTAGCATTTAATATTTCAAGTTTTTCCTCGGGATACTTATATTTTGCTAATTCCTTGCTTAAAATTTCACTTGGTCCAGTAATTATTATGTCCACACCATATTGGTTTATTGCATCAATTGCGCCCTTAACTGTTGCTTCTGGGGCATTATCCCCACCCATACCATCAATTATTATCTTCATAATATACCTCGCTTTTAGTAGTCATATTATATATTTTAACACATAAAAAAAAGATAGTGAAGCTAATCACTATCTTTTCCATTTACTCGACTACAATAACTTCTTTGCTCTTGTAATAGCCACAGCTTCTGCAAACTCTATGTGGTTGTTTAGGCTCATGACATTGTGGACATTCTACAACTGTAGTTTTATTTAGTCTGTAAGAAGAGGCTCTTCTTTTGTCTCTTCTTGCTTTAGAAGTTTTCCTTTTTGGTACTGCCATTTAAAACACCTCCTTAATCATTTAGAGAAAGTTCCCTTAACTTTTCGAATCGCAAATCTACATTGGAAGTATCACATTGACACTTTTCTTTGTTTAGGTCAGCGCCACATCTTGGGCACAAGCCTTTGCAATTCTCACTGCACAAATTCTTCATTGGTAGGGAACTAACAATTTGATTCCAAATGTACTCTTTGAGGTCTAGTTCATCATCATTGTAATAGATAACCTCGTCAGATTCTTCACTGTCATTAGCGTTCCCTGAATCTTTTTTTAATTTTGCTGTCGATTTAAAGCTCATATCCTTCTTAGTTTCTATAAGGCATCTATCACATTGTGAAACATAAGTAAAATCTCCTTTAATATAAAGTTGTAATTCACCATCAACCTTATATATTTCACCAGAAACTTTAATTGGCAGGATTAATTCATAATCATCCAAAACGGGATTATCAATTCTGTCAATTTCATTTGAAAATTTCAGAACAGATTGTGAGCTATCAACAAATTTTGATAAATTGATTAACATCTATGTCACCTCTTAGACTAACACTACTATTATATATAGGAGGTATCTATTTGTCAACAATAAGTTATTTAACTAATTCCAATGTATCTCTTGCAATCATAAGCTCTTCATTAGTTGGTATAACCATGATTGTAGCACTTGCTAAATCCTTATTAATAACAGCTTCTTTTCCTCTAACTTTGTTTAGTTCATTATCAATTCTTATATTTAAGCACTCTAAGCCTTCGCAAACCATTTTACGGATAACATCAGAGTTTTCGCCTATTCCAGCAGTAAATACTAAAACATCAATTCTACACATCTGAGCAGCATATGCGGCTACGTATTTCTTTACTCTGTTAGTGAATACTTGAAGGGCCAATTTAGCTCTTTCATTGCCTTCTTCAGCAGCTATTTCAAGGTCTCTAAAATCACTACTTAATCCTGAAATACCTAAAACACCTGATTTTTTGTTAAGCATGTTATTAACTTCATCAAAAGTCATTCCCTCTTTATCCATTAAGAAAGGAATTATTGCAGGGTCAATATCGCCGGATCTTGTTCCCATAGCTAAACCTTCAAGAGGAGTAAATCCCATACTAGTATCTATGGATCTACCACCTTCTATAGCTGTAACACTTGAGCCATTACCTAAATGACAAGTTACTATGTTTAGATCCTTAACATCTCTTCCTAGAATTTCAGCAGCTCTAAGTGACACATATTTATGAGAAGTTCCGTGGAAACCATATCTTCTAATTTTGTACTTCTCATAGTACTCATAAGGTATTGGATAAATATAGTTATCAGCTGGTATAGTTTGGTGGAAAGCAGTATCAAATACTCCAACCATTGGTGTATTTGGCATTAATTCCTTGCATGCCTCAATACCCATAATGTTAGGTGGGTTATGCAATGGAGCAAGTTCAATGTTTTTATTTAAAGCTTCCATAACAGCTTCATTAATAATAACTGATGAAGCAAAATCTTCTCCCCCATGAACTACTCTATGACCTACTGCACCTATTTCATCCATTGACTCTAGGGCACCGTGTTCCTTGTCAACAATTACACCTAAAACAAGCTCTAATGCTCTCTTGTGATCATCCATAGGTTCTTCGATCACAACTCTTTCTTTTCCAGTTGTGTCATGCTTAATTCTTGCACCCTCGATTCCTATTCTCTCTACAAGTCCTTTGGCTAGAACACTCTCATCAGTCATATCAATTAATTGATATTTCAGGGAAGAGCTTCCGCAGTTGATTACCAATATTTTCATTTAATAACCTCCTAATAGTTTTTCTATAACAATAGTATTATATTTATGTTAAAAAATCAACATAATATACCAACTTAAATTTTCTTAAAATCACTTTCTTTTTAGTAATAATTGTATCTAATAATAAAGAATGATATTATAATCCTATATTTGGAGGAGATAAGTATGAAAATAATAGGATTTGTAACTGAATATAATCCCTTCCACAAGGGTCATAAATTACACTTAGAAAGATCCAAGGAATTATCAGGAGCAGCTTATTCTGTTGCAGTAATGAGTGGATCTTTTGTACAAAGAGGTGAACCTGCCCTTCTAGATAAGTGGACTAGAGCTAAAATGGCTATTGATGGAGGAGTAGATCTTGTAATTGAACTACCCGTTATTTATTCAGTCTCCACAGCAGAGTTATTTGCCCTAGGTGGAGTCAAACTCCTTGATAGTTTAAACTGTATAGATTACCTAGGATTTGGAAGTGAAGTCGGTCATATCGCTCCTCTTTCAAATATTGCAGATGTGTTGGTAAATGAGTCATCTGACTTTAAGAAAATACTCAGAGCTAACTTAAAAAGTGGCTTATCATATGCTAATTCAAGATCCATTGCTGTAAGTAGTACTCTGATAAATGATGATTATGACTATGAAAGAATTATTGATAAATCAAACAATATACTTGGCATAGAGTACATTAAAGCTTTGAAAAATTTAAAATCAAGTATTGAACCTATAACCTTTAAAAGAATTGGGAGTGACTATAATGATCTATCAGTGGATGTTGAAATTGCATCTGCTTCAGCTATAAGAAATTTGATTTTAAATGATGGGTTTAATAAGTCTAAAAATCTACTTCCTCAATCAAGTTACGAGACAATCATGGACTTCTATGATGAAAATAGAAATTTTAATAATCTTAACAATTATATGGATATTATCTCTTATATTCTTTTAAAAATAGATGGAGAATCACTTTTAAAATATTTTGATGTGGAAAATGGTTTGGAAAATAGGATAAAAAACATCAATTTAAGTGATTACAATGTAGAAGATATTATAACAAAAATCACATCAAAGAGAATAGCATCCTCTAGAGTTAGAAGATTGCTGGTTCATCTCTTGCTAGATATTAAGAAGGATATGATAGTAAAATCTAAGAATCATAAATTAGGATATGTAAGAATATTAGGAAGTAACCAGAGGGGCTTTGATATTATTAATAAAATTAAGGATTCATCAACACTAGAGATTATTAATAAATTTTCAGAAATCAATAAGGTTACTAATGATCTAGACAAAACTATCCTTGACAAAGAAATATTAGCCACAAATATATATTATTACGGACTCAATAAAAGTTTAAATTCAACTAATTATGATTTCATAAAATCTCCTTACATTAAGAAATAGTACCCTTGCAGGGTACTATTTTTCACTAGTTCTAAGTTCTTTTCTGTTTTCATTTAAAATTTGTATAATATCTTTAAAATGTTCTTGTGCCTCATAAAGTAGTTCATCGGCATATTCCATGGCACCGTTCATTATTTCCTCTGAACTTAATTCAGCCTTCTTAAGTACTTCTTCTGCCTTTATCACAGCTTGTCTATACACTTCTTCTCTATCAATTAGGGCTTCCAACTTTGTCTCAGCTTCACTTAACATTGATTCAGCTGTTTTTTGTGCTTCGTCAATGATTCTCTGTCTTTCTTCCTTGATCCAAGCTGCTTGTTTAATCTCATCTGGTAATTTTATTCTTATCTCTTGAATAATGTCTAATATTTCTTCTCTATTTATCATTACTTTATTAGTTAAAGGTACTGAATTTCCCGCTTCAACAATATCCTCTACTTCATCAATTAAAGATAATAAATCCATTATTTATAACCCCCCTTGAATTTTTCCTTTAACGCTTCTTCAACAACTCCTGGTACAAAACAAGAAATGTCACCATTAAGCGAAGCTATCTCTTTTACAATACTGGAGCTTAAAAAAGATACTTTACTTGATGATACCATAAAATATGTTTCTAAAGAAGGATAAACTTTTCTGTTTACTAAGGCCATTTGCATTTCATACTCAAAATCGGAAACTGCTCTTAGACCTCTAATTATATTAGAACAACTCTTCCTCTTAGCATATTCTGTTAACAAACCCTGAAAATAATCAACTTCTATGTTTTTTAAATCCTTTGTTGCCTCTCTAATTAATTCCATTCTCTCTGTAACACTAAAAACATATTGTTTTTTTGTATTGTTTAATACAGCTATGACCACTTCATCAAACTTCTCTGAACATCTTTTAATTATATCTAAATGACCATTTGTCAAGGGGTCAAAGCTTCCTGGATAGATGACTTTCATTACTCCACCTCTTTTAATTTATAATATGTCATACACTTACCACCATAATTTCTTCTATCTACCTGTATTATTTTACCATATTTTTCGTTCAATGTTAATTCTTTATCATGTTCAACAATAATTAATGTCTTATCTTTTAATAAAGTAGAATCAGATAATACTTCCAATACCTTATGAAATAATTGGACATCCTTGTATGGAGGGTCAATAAATATATAATCAAAGAACTCACCTTTTGTAACTAAATATTTCAAAGCAGCAAGAGAATCCCTTTGTAAAACAACTGACCTTTCCTCAAATCTTGTTTTTACCAAGTTCATTTTTACTAGCTGTATGGCATCCTTGGATTTATCAATAAAATAAGCTAATTTAGCTCCTCTACTTAAAAATTCAATTCCAATACTTCCAGAACCAGCAAATAAATCAAGTACAATGGAATCCTCGCCTATTTTACCTATAATGTTGAACATAGATTCCTTTATACGATCTTCCGTTGGCCTGATTTCATTGTTCTTAGGAGAAATTAATTTATGTCCTTTCCTATCTCCTGATATAACTCGCATATAATCCACCTTCTTTTATATATTAATAATCTCTTGATTAAGTTCCTTCCATAGTATTCTTATCCTGTTTCTTAAGTTGAAGTATTTGGTATTAGTCTTAAAATCTTCTAAGGATAAAAGATAGAAAGCATCATCTTGTGCATATTTTAGAAGATCCATATCCCTAAAAAGGTTTGCAACTTTTAACTCAGGTAGTCCATGCTGTCTTGTGCCGAAAAACTCTCCAGGACCTCTTAATTCAAGATCTTTTTCTGATATTTTAAATCCATCATTGCTACTTTGAAGAATCCTCATTCTTTCTCTTGAAATAGTAGTGTTACTATCATTAATCAGTATGCAATAAGATTTATGCTCTCCCCTACCAACCCGACCTCTAAGTTGATGTAATTGAGCTAACCCAAATCTTTCAGCATTTAGAATTAACATAACATTTGCATTTGGAACATTAACCCCAACTTCTATAACAGTAGTGGACACCAGAATTTGTGTCTTATTATTCTTGAAATCCAACATAATTTTATCTTTTTCTTTCTGTTTCATTTTACCGTGTAATAAAGAGATATTCAAATCCTTAAAAACTTCATTGTTCAATCTAATGAATAGCTCTTCAGCAGACTGTATATCCAGGTCCTCATTTTCTTCTATTAGAGGGCACACTACATATGCCTGTCTTCCATCTTGAATTTGTTTGTAGATGAAATCATAAATTCTTTTTTCATAATCTATCCCTACAGCATAGGTTTCTATTTTCTGCCTTCCAGGAGGCAGAGCATCTATTATGGAAATATCTAGATCACCATAAAGTATTAAGGCAAGGGTTCTTGGAATAGGGGTAGCAGTCATTACCAATACATCAGGATTTTTACCCTTATCTACTAGATTCAACCTTTGTTTTACTCCAAACCTGTGTTGTTCATCAGTAATGGTCAGTCCAAGATTCTTAAAATTAACACCTTCTTGAATGATTGCATGCGTCCCTATAATAATATCAATAATTCCTTCTTCCAGATCCCTTAATATGACATCCTTGGTTTTTTTACTCATACTACCAGATAGCAGTTCAACTCTTATATCCTTACCTTCAAAAGCTTCCTTGATACTAATAAAATGTTGTTGTGCTAAGATCTCAGTTGGCGCCATCATTGCAGCCTGATAATCATTCAATACAGCATTATACATGGCTATTATCCCAACAATTGTCTTTCCTGAACCAACATCCCCTTGTACCAGTCTATTCATTATTATTGGCTTTGACATGTTCACTAGAATTTCATCAACAACTCTTTTTTGGGCAACTGTAAGTTCAAATGGTAATGATTCAATAAAATCATATAAATCATCACTTATCTTGAATCCTATTCCTTCCACACTGGATGAGTTGCTTTCTTTTAACATCAATAAACCTAATTGAAGTACCAGCAATTCCTCATAGGCCAATGTTCTTCTAGCAAGTTCATACTCATTAATATTTCTTGGTTTATGCATCTTCAATATGGCATCAACAGAGTTCAGTAAATTATGTTTTTTTATTATTTCATCTGGAAGGATCTCATTAAAGGAATCTAAACTCTGGTCTAGACAATTATGAATAATTTTGGTCAACTCCTTGTTACTAATCCCCTGAGTCAATCTATATATGGGGGTTAATACATAAGACCTTGACATATTATCAAAGGGTTTGAAATCTGGATTTAAGATTTGTCTTTCAAACTTATTGGCACTATACTTTCCAAAAACAAAATACTTTTCCCCCACAATAAATCTTTCCTTTAAATAATCTTGATTGAACCATACAAGACTGCCTTCATATGTACCATCTGTCACAGGAACTTTTAGTATACTCAAACCTTTTCTAGGGCGTGTTAAAATTGCCTTTGATTTTACTTCAAGAACAAAAGCATTTTTTTCATTATGAATAGCATTAGAGAAATTTACAAGATTTGTTTGATCTTCAAATTCTCTTGGGAAATGAAGCAGTAGATCTCTAAGATTGTCAATTCCCAATCTCCGAAGTCTATATGCCCTTTTTGGCCCAACACCTTTTATATATTGAACATCTGTAAATAAATCCATTTTATCCCTCCATAAAGGAAACCCTACCATAAGGTAGGGCTATTCTATAGCAAATATATAATAGTACAGAGGTTGTCCTCCATATATTAATTCCACATCGAAATCCTCATAAAGTTCTTCCAATGCTTCAACTAATTCACTGGCTTCCTCTTCCTTAACATCGCTACCATACATGACAGTAATTATTGATTTTTCTTTATCAACTAATTGTTCCAAAAGATCTATTGCCACAGTTTTAATGCTATTTCCCGAAGCTAATATATCTTTTTCAGATAAACCAATAATGTCATCTTTCTTAATTCCCTTGCCATTGAATTCAGTATCTCTAACGGCAAAAGTAATTTGTCCAGTTACCACATTCTTTATGGACTCATTCATCTGCTTTAGATTTTCATCCAAATCTGCTTCTTCATCCAGTACAAGAAGGGCAGAAATTCCCTGTGGTATTGTCTTAGTTGGAACAACACTAATACTTCTATTACTCAAGTGTTTAGTTTGTTCAGCAGCTAATATAATATTACTATTATTAGGAAGTATTATAACATGCTCTCCTCTTGTTTTTTCTATTGCAGATAATATGTCTTCTGTACTAGGGTTCATGGTTTGACCACCAGAAACTATAATGTCGACATTTAGGTCCTTGAAGAGTGCATCGATTCCTTCACCAATGGATATTGCAACAACTGAATACTTCTTATCAAGCTTCAATTCTTCCATTTGGTTAGCTTCTAGCTCCATTTGAATTAATTCATCTTTTAATAATACTTCTTCATGCTGGTATCTCATATTATCAATTTTAATGTCACTGAGATCTCCCAGTAACAAAGCCTTTTCTAAAACTTGTCCAGGATTGTTTGTGTGAACATGAACTTTTATTATTCCCTCTCCACCTACTACTAATAGGGAATCTCCATGAACTGCAATCTCTTCTCTGAAGGACTCAATATCAGAAAAGCTTGTGTTTATCATGAACTCAGTACAATATCCAAATTCAATATCATCTGTATCGATGTGCTCTCTTTTTCTAGGTTTTTCCACAACTACAGGCATAGATTCTTTTATTAAGGTCAAGGCGCTGGTCTCATCAGCTAGTGCATTATATGCACCTGTTAGAATATAAAGCAAACCCTTACCACCTGCATCAACAACACCAGCTTGTTTTAGAACCGGTAACATATCAGGGGTTTTCTTTAAAATATCATTTCCATGTTGGATGATTTTAGCTAGAAATTCTACCATATCCTCTTCTTGAGAATAGATAGACATAGCTTTTTCACCACATTCTCTAGCTACAGTAAGAATAGTCCCTTCAGTAGGTTTCATTACAGCCTTATAAGCTGTATCTGCTGCCTTTTTTAGAGCTTTAGCCAAAGTTTCTATGTCAATAACTTCCTTCTCTTCTAATCCGTTGGCAAAACCTCTAAAAAGTTGTGATAAAATAACTCCCGAATTTCCTCTCGCTCCCATTAGAGAGCCTTGAGAAGCCGCTTGTGCAACCTTAGAAGCGTTATTGTCATCCACACTTATACCCTGCTTAAGAGCTGACTTAATAGTAAGTAGCATATTGGTTCCAGTATCTCCATCCGGAACAGGGAATACATTTAGTGAGTTGACCTCATCCTTATTTTTCTCTAATGTTATTGTTGCATTTTCCAGTAATACTTTTAGTTTATATCCATCAATATAATTTGTTTTCAATTGTTGTCCCCCCTAATTACTTATCGACGCGAATGCCCTGAACATAAATATTTACATTATCTACTTTTAGTCCAGTGAAGGTCTCTATGTTGAATTTTACCTTGTCGATGATATTTTTACATACTACCGATATTTTTACCCCATATTCAAGTATAACATGCATATCTATAGTAACTAGGTTGTCTTTAATACTAACCTTGATACCTTTTGTCAGTGATTCTGCTTTCAATAGTTGAAATAGTCCATCCTTAGCATCTTTAGATGCCATACCTACTATACCGTAACTCTCCATGGCAGAAATTCCTGCTAAGCTTGCAAATACACTATCTTCTATACTTAAAACCCCAAATTCTGTGTTAGATTTGACTGGCATTTATATCTCCTCCTCGCATTAAATGCTATCCATATCATTTTACAATAATAAATGTAATTCTTCAACTAAATATAATAGTTTTCGTATATTTCTGGTTGCATTTGGTTATACACCTGTGTTAGAATATAATATGTTGCAGAACTGAAAATGGAATAATATGATACACGTTATGAATTAAGGAGGTGTTTTCATGGCTAAGATATGTGAAGTTTGTGGAAAAAGTAAGGTATTCGGAAATAAAGTAACATTTTCAAATAAAAAGAGTTCAAGAACTTGGTCTCCAAATATTAGAAAAGTTAGAGCAGTTGTAAATGGATCAGTTAAGAGAATAAATGTTTGTACAAGATGTCTAAGATCTGGTTATGTTACAAGAGCGGTATAATTTCTACTTACAGACTTAAAAAGCTTACAATGTATAAAAATACATGGTAAGCTTTTTTTAGTCTCTTGAAATAATTAAAAGGGCTTCTCCCTTTTCCAAAATTACCTGTCCAATATCATTCACAATATAGTTGCTAATTCCAAGACTAGTACTATATTCTAAATCCTTATGTTCAAGATTATAGTAGAACCCCCTTAATGTAAGTATTATCCCATCAAGGCTAATTGGTACAACAGAGATGTATTGTTCATCTTTCTTCTCTATTGAAACATTTGAGTTTAAATATCTAATCTCATTATTCTCATCTACTATTTTGGCTTCTATTCCCAACTTTGATAATTTTCTTAATAAGGATATGTTTGATAGCATGTGATCTAATCTGCTACCTGTACATCCCAAAAGAACAATTTCATCTGTCTTCTTTTCAACTAAATAATCAACTGCTATTTCAGTATCGGTTTGATCCTTTTGAATGGGAAACTTTAAAACTTCTAGATTTTTCTCCTTACTCCAGTTAAAAGTAACTTCATCTATGGAATCTAAATCTCCAACCAAGAGATTAGGAATAACCCCTATGTCTTTAAGCGCTCTTAATCCGCTGTCCACAGCTATTACAAAATGAGAGTTTCCTAGAATCTCCTTTAATTGATTTCTATTTACTTTTCCTCCAGATACTAAAATTCCCTTCATGGGTTTCTCCTTAATTTATGAATTTCTGTAATGGTTTCCAAATAACCATAAATATTACCAATGAAATTACTAATTCAGGTATTAAATAGGAGGCATTATATCCTATTGAATAAATCCATGGGTTTTGATCACCGGCATATTCAGCAAAAAACACAACCCCGGATAGTACATGGGACATTAATCTTCCAAATATCCCCAGAGATACCCCTAATACTAGTATACCATAACCACTTTGTTTTTTACGCTTATATGAATGGTAGACTACTCCTGCAAGGCCCAACAAGCCAAAAGCTATTGGGTAATCCAAAAGCACCTGTACTGGATGAAAAAAATATGGTTTGAGAATAAAGTCTAAAACACCATATAAGGTCCCAACAGCCAGTCCAGGAACTAAACCCCATCTAATTGCAAATAACAATAAGGGTATCATACTACCAGCAGTAACACTTCCTCCATTTGGTGCTTGATAGATCTTAATATAGCTTAGTAGTACTGATAGAGCTATCATCATACCGCCTTCTGTAATCATTAAAACTTTACTTCTTCTTCTTTCCATTATATACCCTCCTCGTCTTTTAACAGCTTGAAGATTGTATAAAAAAACTCACTACCGATAAGGTAATGAGTATATTATCTATACACACTTCCCTCCGCTAGAATTACCTAGTTCAGGTTTTAAGGGTCGAGGTTAACCTCTCTCAGCTTACGCTCCCCTAGTGCTGTTATTCTATTGTACAAGTATATTTTAACATAAATATATTTAAATTCAAGTTATCTTAAAAATATTCCACACCATTTACTTGTTTAAACCCTAACCCTATCGAGTCATCAATTGAAATCTTCGCATAGTTAAATAGTGCTCCCCCAATTATAGGATCTTCCTTCAATAGAACAGGACCATCTAAGTCAACTTTTGTTATTATTCCTTTTGCGGCTGCTAAATGAACTGCAGCTGTTACGCTTAATTTGCTTTCAAGCATACAACCAATCATGCATTCAACATTGTACAAGCTAGCCATATCAGCAATCTTTATAGCATTATAAATTCCACCTGTTTTCATTAGCTTGATATTAATTAAGTCAGCAGCACCAGTATTTATAATATCCATGGCATCCATAGGGGAAAAAACACTTTCATCAGCTAGAATGGGTACATCAACATTGTCAGTTACAAGCTTTAATCCCTTAATGTCGTATGCTGGAACAGGTTGTTCAACTAATTCAAGTCTCAAACCTTCATCTTCCATTCTTCTGATGGTTCTTATTGCCTCTTTAGCACTCCAACCCTGATTTGCATCAATTCTAATATTTATATCATAGCCGATTGCCTTTCTTATAGCTTTGATTCTCTCTATATCCAGTGCTGAGTCCTTACCAACCTTTATCTTCAAGGTCCTGTAACCCTCACTGACTGCACTTAGGGAATCTTCTACCATTTCTTCTGGTGAGTTAACACTTATGGTTATGTCAGTCTCGATTTCAGTCTTGCTACCTCCAAGTAATCTATATAGTGGCTTATTAAAACTCTGAGCATAAAGATCATGAATGGCAATGTCAACAGCTGCCTTGGCACTGGAATTATGTACAAGGCTCTTGTTTAACACAATCATTATGTCTTCATAATTTCTAATATCCATTCCCATGATAGCTTTGGATATATGATCATTTATTGCCCCAATAATTGCACCTGTGGTGTCACCGGTTATTACACCAGTAGGAGGAGCTTCACCATAGCCAACAAGACCACTTTCAGTCTCTATCCTAACAACTACATCTTCAACATTATAAACCGTTCTAAGGGCTGTTTTAAAGGGTCTCCTTAGAGGTATTTTTATGATCCCTAATTTTATTGATTTGATTTTCATATTATCACTTCCTAAAATATAGTTCCAATAGCATATAATTCATCCTTAAGGTCTTTTCTGAAATCACTATCTTCTGGATTTAAACTATTTAGATTAACACCATTAATGCTCGCACTAGAATGAATAAATCTTCCATTTCCTAAGTACATAGCAACATGTCCTGGGAAAAACAATAAATCCCCTTCCTTAGCTTCTTCCATGGTTATTGATTTCATGTATTCATCTTTAAGTCTAGCATCTCTGTAAATGACAACACCATTTAAAAGGTATGATATGGAACAAAGTCCAGAACAATCAATTCCCAGTGGAGATCTTCCCCCCCAGCGATATTGAGTGTTAAGATAGGTATAAGCAGTATCAACTAAACTTTTTCTAAATGTATTTTCATCAGTTTTTCTTTTTATGATTTTTTCTCGTACAAAATCCTTCCTTATCCACCCTTGAGATTTACAAGCCAAAGCTACTTTAACCCATCCATCTTTCTCCTCATTAAGAATAGCAATAGCTGCCCCTCTTGTTAATAGTTTTAATTGATGACCTTTGTATGATGGAGCACTCATTACATCAACTAAATTATGACAAATCTCATGTTTTGATATGTTCTCCCACACAATAACATCTTCCATTTGAGACATCAAGTCATCCTTATGCATATATCCTTGGTAGTCATATCTAGTTTTTACAAAGTAGAAATCATCAGTCTTCTTTTCTAATTCAACTATCATACCATAAATAGCTTCATCAGCCATTTCACTTTCCTTAGATGGTTTCAAGTAAATAGGTGCAACAGTATTTATAACAATTGCATTATTATGCATCTTATACCTCCTGCAATAAAGAGTTTTTAAAAGATCTATATATTAATTCAGATACTTTACCGATAAATTCCTTGTTTTTCCAATTACTCGTACCATTGCTTACAAAGATTCCAAGAAAATACAGTTCACTACCAAGTTGGAAGATTCCAACATCATGATTTAAGCCAGCTAACTCACCGGTTTTATGAAAAATAACAAGGTCCTTTTTATCAACAAATCTTAGAAATGCATCAGATATTTTCTGAGTATATAATATATGGTATGCTAACTCACTTAACTCTTTACCAACCAAACTATTATCCTTAAGTACCTTAAAAATCTCAAATGTATCCATAATCGTTGTATGGTTATCCATTCCTCTTTCAATGGATTGAAAATCCATCATTTTTCTTTGTAAAATGGTATTTTTTAATTGTAAGTTTTTAGCTAGTAAATTTATTTTATCCATGCCAAGAAGATCAATCAAAACATTAGTAGCGGTGTTATCGCTATATGCGATCATAAGTGTAATCAGATCTTTGTATGTAAATTCTCTAATATCTAAATCTTCAATCACACTAAAAGGTACAATATCACTTTCTTTTACCTTGATATTCTGGCATAGATTAAAAATACCTTCTTCTGATTGTCTTAATGCCTCAGCCATAATTAGAATTTTAATTATACTTGCAGATTCATGTATGATATCTGCATTATAATCGATTATTATCTTATCTTTAACCAAATCCTTGCAGTATATTGATACTTTCATTTCATAACTATCGATCAAATCAAAAATACCTGTACAATCCATAAAAAACTCCCCTTAAACTGGATAATAGTAGAATAAACGATAAATTTATTCTACTATTATCTTGATTATTTAACCTCAAATTTTATTGTCTTATTACCCGTATCAATGGTTGTAAATGCACCCATTGGCAAAGTAGCCATTGGGAAATCATGCCCTGACTTAATGTTGAATAGTGTTGGAATATTTAGTGGCTTAATAATATCATTAAATAATTCCATTACTGTGAATTCATTTTCATTCCTTTGGTTACAGTTGGTAAAATCCCCAATGAGAATACCCTTGGATTTTTGAATCAATCCAGAATGAACTAATTGATGAAGCATTCTATCTACTCTATAAGTATTTTCACCAACTTCTTCTATAAACAATATTTTACCTTTTGTGTCAATTTCATACTCGGTTCCTATACTTGCTACTATTAATGCTAAATTTCCTCCCACCAATTCTCCTTCGCTTTTACCATCTACTAAAACTGCTAATTCTTCTCCCTGAGGATTTTGAAAAAATAAATCTTCATTCATATCAAGGGTTCTAATCAAGCTATCCTTAGTATATTCATCAAACTTAGTTCTCATATTGGAAGCTACCATAGGACCATGGTAAGATATGAAATCACATTTTTTATTAATCATCATGTGGATATTCGTAATATCTGAATATCCTACAAAGATTTTTGGGTTGCTCTTTAATAGGTCCCAATCAATTTTGTCCATTATTCTACAGCTTCCATATCCACCTCTAAGACAAAAGATTCCTTTTATTTCATCATTTCCAAACATATCATTAATATCTTTAGCTCTTATTTCATCTGTACCAGCCAGATATCCCTTATATGATGATTTAGTGCTTTCACCAAGAATAACCCTATATCCCAATGACTCCAATGCTTTTACACAATCATCCAGATACTGTTGATCAATGGGTGAAGATGGTGCTACAATTCCAACTAAATCATTTATATTAAGTTTATTAGGTTTT
Source organism: uncultured Tissierellaceae bacterium (assembly GCA_964575895.1). Classification (GTDB taxonomy): domain Bacteria; phylum Bacillota; class Clostridia; order Tissierellales; family Tissierellaceae; genus Gudongella. The sequence continues at coordinate 71,801 of CAZNTE010000002.1, forward strand.
CTCATATTCTAAACCTATGCAAACATTAAGTTTGTAACTATAACTGCAGTTATTAATCCAACAGCATCAGCAATTAAACCAGCTGGAAGTGCATGTCTAGTTTTTCTTACACTAATAGCTCCAAAATATACTGCTAAGACATACAGTGTTGTTTCAGTTGAACCATTCATTACTGAAGCCATTCTACCAATTAATGAATCCGGTCCGTGATCTGCAAACAGAGCATTCATTACACCTGAAGCTCCTCCTCCAGATAATGGTCTCATTAGTGCCATTGGCAATACTTCTCCAGGCATTCCCATAAGATTTGTTATAGGTGATAATAATCTTGTAGCGAAATCCATTGCCCCCGATGCTCTGAAAATTCCTATGGCAACAAGCATGGCAACCAGGAATGGGATAATTCTTACAGCAGTGTGAAATCCTTCTTTTGCTCCTTCAGTAAAGGATTCATATACTTTAACCTTCTTTATGTAACCATATACTGGAATCATTAGTACAATCAATGGTATAGCATATAATGATATTGTTTCCATTATTTTAATAAACATTCATATCCCTCCTATGCTTGTTCTACATTAACATCAACTTTTTCACTTTTCTTGATGTTAAATCTAGGTAATTTTTGTAGTAACTTAACAGCTATAATTGCTGCTGTAGTAGAAGCTATCGTAGCAATTATAGTAGGCCCTATTATCTCTGCTGGGTTTGCTGAGCCAGCAGCTGATCTAAAGGCAATAACTGATGAAGCTATAAGAGTAACTGATGATGTATTAATTGCCAAGAACATAACCATTGCATTTGTAGCAGTATCCTTATTGTCATTTAATGTTTGTAACTCTTGCATCGCTTTGATCCCCAGTGGTGTAGCAGCATTACCTAATCCAAATACGTTCGCTGCCATATTCATTACTATTGCACCCATAGCAGGATGATCTGCTGGTACCTCAGGGAACAGTCTCACTAAAATTGGCTTTAGTAGTTTACCCAAGGCTTTTACCAATCCTGAATCTTCTGCAATTCTCATTAATCCTAACCAAAGTGCCATTACCCCAATTAAACCCAGAGATAAGTTAACAGCTGTTTCTGCATTACTTATAGCAGCTGAAGTTACTACAGATATATCACCTGTTGCCACAGCAGCTATAACTCCGATTACAATCAAACCTAACCAAATAACATTAATCATTAATTATTCCTCCTCTTTTATTAAAATTAAAATAAATCATCACATGTCTGTCTCTTTACAACTAATTTATCAACTCCCTCCTTAACCATAACAACTGGTGGTCTCAATAACTTATTATAATTGCTTGCCATGGAGAAATTATATGCACCAGTTGATTTAACGCATAGAATATCTCCCCTTTCTGCTTTTGGTAGCATTATATCCCAGATTAAAATATCTCCACTCTCACAGCACTTTCCCGCAACAGTAACCAACTCCTGGTCTTTAGAGTTATATTTATTAGCAATGACAGCATCATACTTGGCTTGATAAAGAGCAGGTCTTGGATTATCAGGCATGCCACCATCTATAGAGATATATTTTCTAACACCTTCTATATTCTTTATAGAACCAACTTCATATAATGTTATCCCTGCTTCTCCAACAATATATCTTCCTGGTTCTATATAGACAACTGGTCTGCTTATGCTAATTTCTCTAGACTTCTTCTCCACTAACTCCATAATGGGGTCTAGAAAATACTCTATGTCTAAAGGTTCATCCATTGAAGTATATTTTATTCCAAATCCTCCACCTATATTGAGTTCTTCCACATGGTAATCATATTCCTGTTTTATCCAATCAATAATTTCAAACACTTTCTCAGTTGCTTCAACATAAGGACTGTTACTAAACAATTGTGATCCAATATGAAAATGAATCCCTTTAAAATCTATACATTCACTTTTTATTGCAATATTCAATGCTTCCTCTAACTCCTTAGACCCTATGGGTATTCCAAATTTAGAGTCCAATTGGCCTGTGGTAATATACTTATGAGTATCTCCTGCTACTGCAGGTGATAATCTAAATAAGACTGCTACTTTTTTTTCGGATTCTGTTAAAATTTCCCTAAGTAATACTAATTCAGATAGGCTATCTACAACGATTCTACCCACCCCGGATTTAATAGCAAGTTTTAGTTCCTCAGTGGATTTGTTATTACCATGCATCATGATTTTTGATGGTTCCATGCCATTCTTTAAAGCTATCATTAACTCACAATAAGACACTACATCAATACCAAAATCCTCATCCTTTAGAATTTCAATCATATAATTACACAGAAATGCTTTGCTAGCATAGTATGCATAAGTGTTCTCATACTTATCTAAGAATTTTTCTTTAATAGTATTTATTCTTTTTCTAATTAAATCTTCATCCATAACATATACAGGGGTTCCATACTTTTTAGCAATTTCAGTGGTATCGGTTCCTGCAAAGTAGAATTTATCATCCATAATACTCCTCCTCCCTCTATTTATATTGCAATTCTGATGCCAATAATTAAGATTAAGTAAATGTTTATTTCAAGCTGTTTCTATTTTATTAAAATTATGATTTTCCGTTATTTCGAACTAATAGAAAGACAATTTCAAATATTCCCTTATTTTACGTAACAAAAAATCTGGAAATTAGTTCAATTTTTCGAACTAATTTCCAGATTTATGAACAAACCTTATTACTTGCTTAATGAGATACTATATTCCTTCAACTTACCGTAAAAATTTGTCTTGCCAATTCCTAATTCCTTATAGGTAGACTTTATATTGTACTCATTTTTTATCAGCGTTTCAACAATTATTCTTTTTTCATGCTTTTTTAGCCTATTCTTTAGATCCATACTATATACTTGAGTTTTAGCCTTTATACCTTCTAACATCAGATCATCAGGGGAAATAACTCCATTGCTGTTAATACTTATGGCTCTATGGATAATATTTTCCATTTCTCTAATGTTTCCTGGATAATCATATGCTGTTAGTATATTAAAGGCTTCACTTGAAATCACAATATCCTTAACCTGAGTTTCATCTTTTAGTCTTTCAAATACATGGTTAATCAATATTGGAATATCTTCTCTTCTTTCCTTTAATGATGGGATGAATATGGGAATGACATTTATCCTATAATACAGATCCTCTCTAAATTTCCCATTCTTTATCTCATTCACTAAATTCTTGTTTGTTGCAGCTATTACTCTTACATTAACCCCGATTTCCTTTTCTGCACCTATTTTCATGAAGGTTCTGCTTTGAAGAAAATGTAATAGTTTTGATTGAAGATTAATAGGCATATCACCTATTTCGTCAAGAAAAACCGTCCCTCCATCAGCTACTTCAAATAGACCCTTCTTGCCGTGAGTAGAAGCTCCTGTAAATGAATTTTTCTCATATCCAAATAGCTCACTTTCCATAAGTTCCTTTGGTATTGATGCACAGTTTATTACTACAAATGGTTTTTCCCGCCTTAAGCTACAATTGTGTATCTTTTTCGCCAAATATGTCTTTCCTGTACCACTATCACCTAATAACAAAATGGTTGCCTCAGTCTGGGATGCTCTAAAAGATATATTCCTAATATTCTCTACAGCATCACTGGTTCCAACTATTTGTGGAAATATTTCTATCCCTTGATATAGGTTTTCTATTTCCTTTAATCTCAACAGTGCTTCGTCTCTTTCATGGACTGCTTTTATATACTGTGTAATGTCTTCAACCTTTAAAATTGCACCTAAAGTTTCATTCTCAGAGACAATGCTTACTATGGAGGCCAGTACCGGTCTTTGATTAATTTCCATATATCTTTTAGAAAATCCTGTGTTTTTCTTCATGGATTCCAAAAGCAGTTCATCCAAATCTTTGTTATTAGGATGAAACAGACTGATGTGTTCACCAATAGGATCGATATTATCGATTCCCTTTGAACTAAAGGGCTTACCTTGAAGTAAATCCTTTATGGATTCACTTTTAGCTGTATATCCTATTTCTTGATAGAAGATTAATTGATTCTCCCTATATATGACTATGTTCCCAATTGATTTAATATATGACATTTCAAACACAGTATCATTTATTTCAATCTTTGTATTCTTATTGATTGTATCAAGCTCTAGTTTGTACTTTAACCCTCCCATTTCACCTTGTAGATGATGTATATCTTTCTTATTATGAGTGACTATTTTATATGAATTTGATTTGATTGACTTATAGATTCCACAACACAACAAACCTTGGTTCTTTTCTATATCAATTCCTGAAATCCCAATTATTTCAAGGTCCTTTGCCATCAACCCTCCATCATCATTTGAAAACATAGAATCCACTATAAAAACCATATCTCCATCTTTAATGACTCCAGAGTCATGCCCAATTCCTTTTGATGATTTCAATCCAAATATTTCTTTAGCTTTTGTATTATATTCTTCTATGATTCCTTTATTATTAATTATAATAATTCCTTCATCAATATATTCTGCTAAATTATATTTTTTCATACACACCACCTTAATAAGTTAATAAGCTGGGCAAACCAGCTTATTTAGTGAAAAGTTCTTTAAATTCTCTCGTTCTAACCGTTACATCTTCTGCTCCAAATATGTCTGATCCCACAACAAGAATATCTGCTCCAGCCTCTGCTATTGAAACTGCATTATCCAGCTTAACTCCACCATCTACCTCAAGAAGTATATGTTTGCCTGTATTATCTATCATCTTTCTCAAATCAGAGATCTTATCATACATGGCATTTATATAGCTTTGGCCACCAAATCCAGGATTAACTGACATGATTAGAACAAGATCCAAATCATCCAATACATATTTCAGTACATCCAGTGGTGTTGCTGGATTTAAGGATACCCCAGCCTTAATACCCAATGCCTTTATCTCTTGAATAGTTCTATGAAGGTGAGTAGTTGCTTCAGCATGGACAGTGATTATGTCTGAACCAGCTTTTGCAAAATCCTTTAAAAATCTTTCAGGTCTATCTATCATAAGATGAACATCAAATGTTAGATTAGTTGTTTTTCTTATTTTACTAATAATTGGAGCTCCAAAGGTTATATTAGGAACATAAATACCATCCATTACATCAAGATGTATCAGATCAGCTCCTCCATTCTCCACACTCCTTATTTCTTCAGCTAACTTTGAGAAATCTGCTGAAAGTAAGGATGGTGCGATTTTTGCCATTAATATCGCCTCCTGTTTTTTATCTCATCAAGTATCAACAAATAATTATCATATCTAGTCTTTCCAATTTCACCTGATAACACTGCTTCCTTCACTCGACAACCAGGTTCAGACTCATGTAAGCAGCTTTGAAACTTACATTCACCCGTGTACTTATTAATGTCTCTAAAATAATACCTTAAGTCAGATTCTTCTTCAATAAAGTCTAGGTTCAAAGAACTAAATCCTGGAGTATCTAGAACATATGAATTTTTATCAAGGGTTAATAACTCAACATGTCTAGTGGTATGCTTCCCTCTTGCTGTCTTCTTACTTACAGTGCCTGTTTCCATATTAAATATTGGACTTAGTAAATTAATTATTGATGATTTACCAGCTCCAGAAGGGCCAGCTATCACTGTAATATGACCAAGTAGATGTTTTTTTAGTTCATCCATTCCAAATTCTGTTTTCGTACTAGTTAGTATAGTTACAAAACCTGCTTTGTTATAGATCCTTTTGATTTCCTCTGATCTTTCAGGATCAAGATCATACTTATTAATACACACTACTATATCAATATCCTGTTGTTCAGCCATTAAAATCATTTTATCAAGCAACCAAGTATTAATAGCAGGATTCTTAATGCTAACCACAAATATGGCCTGTGATACATTAGCTACAGGTGGTCTAATTAGATGTGAGCTTCTATCATGTATCTCTTGGACATAACCATTTCCATCTTCACTGGAAATGGTTATGCTTACCTTATCACCAACATATGGAATAATATTGTTCTCTCTAAAAACACCACGTGCTCTACATTGGATAAGACCATCTTCAGTGTCAACATAATAAAATCCACCGATACCCTTTGTTATTATACCTTCTATCATATTAATCCTCTTTTACTCTTGTAAATTGATAAATATCATCAAAGTAAATTTCAAACTCTGCTCCTGTTATTCCTCTTACAGTAACTTCAAATGGACCATCTTCAGCTTTATGTTTTGAGTTATAAACAGTCTCAGTCTTATTATTCTGTTTTCTAATTATAGTTACATTTGTTTGCTCCCTATCAGAAAATGGAGTAAGGACAAATGAAAAATCACTTTCAACTTGACCAATCGGGTCAACTGGTTCTTCAGGATCTACAGGTTCTGTAGGTTCAACTGGATCAGGAGCAGGCCCTGAACTAATATATAGATCTACCGCTGTTCCTGTTTCTAAAGTAGTACCAGGATCATATGATTGCCATGTGACCTGATTTGGAGGTGCTGGATTTTCTTCATATTTTGTTTCTCCAACAACTAGATCCATTCCAACTATTTCATTCATAGCTTGACTTATGGTCATTCCAACTAGTTGTATCATGACGATTTCTCTAGTTTCTTCACCTTTACTAACTACAACAGTAACTCTAGTGTTTGGATCAACAGAAGTCATTGGTTCAACATCTTGACTAATTACTACATCAATTGGAATGGAATCGTGAAACTCATAAGTAACCGACATCCTTAAATTTGCTTCCTTAATCAATTCCTCAGCTTCCAGTAGAGATCTATTAACTAGTAATGGAACCGTTTCTGAGTCTTGTCCCATACTTACTATTACTCCAACTGGATAACCTGGCCTAATTCGAACACCTTCATCTACATTTTGGGATATTATTTCCCCTGCATCATATTCATCGTTATTAACTCTTTCAATTACATTTATTTGAAAATCATTTTCTTTTGCTAGCCCTTCAGCAGCTTCTAGTGTCATTCCTACTAAACTAGGCATTTGAATATCACCACTGGGACGTATGTTATCCTTTAGCTGTCTATATCCAAAAAATATTAGTGAAGTCAAGGCAAAGGCTGCAAGTATTGCCGCTATTATAATTAATGGTTTTTTTTCGTCCTTCTTCTTTTTTGTTTTCTTGGCCATGTTTTCAGTCTCCTCGATATCCCCTTTAGGTTTTCCATTAACTGATACCACAGGAATAACTTTTGTCATTTCGGATGTATTTTCTAAACCATTTACTTTCTCAGTAATTATCAAATTATTAGCCCTATAGTTTTTCAGATCAGCTAACAATTCTGAAGCAGATTGATATCTATCGCTTTGTCTTTTTTGAACACATTTCATAATTATATTATTTAATTCAACTGGTATATTAGCATCTGCTTCAATAGGTGGCACCATTTCATCCTGAACATGTTTTAAAGCTACCCCAATAGGAGTTTCTCCATCAAAGGGCACACTTCCTGTTAACATTTCATACATGACTATTCCCGCTGAATATATATCAGACTTTTCATCTGTGTATCCACCTCTTGCTTGCTCAGGTGAAAAGTAGTGCACTGACCCTAAAACATTACTAGTTGTAGTTATGGTAGATGAGGTAACAGCTCTGGCTATTCCAAAATCCGTTACTTTAACTCTTCCATCTTCTGTAATCATGATGTTGTGGGGTTTAATGTCCCTGTGAATAATATGATTATTATGGGCATTTAACAGTGCTTCAACTATTTGAATACTGTAATTTATGGCAGTCTCATGATCTAGTTTACCCTCTTTTATTATTACTTCCTTTAGGGTCTTACCCTTTATATACTCCATAACTATATAATGTATTTTTTTAGGTGGAGTATCTTCTGATCCAACATCATATATATTTAATATATTTGGATGAGAAAGACTAGCTGCTGCTTGAGACTCTCGCCTGAACTTTCGAATAAAGTCCTCATCCTCTGTAAACTCTTCCTTTAATACTTTTATTGCAACAAATCGATCTAAAAGATGGCATTTGGCTTTATATACAACAGCCATACCTCCAATACCAATCTGTTCAACTATTTCATATCTATTTCCTAACATTCTTCCTATCATTTCATCACCTCAATAAAAATCTAATACCAATAACAGTAATATTGTCTCTTCCGCCCTTATCTTTTGCCAATGAAACGGCACTATCACAGGCTTCTTGTACATCTTTAATTCCAATAAATAAATCCTTTAATTCATGCTCTTCAATCATATTAGTCAATCCATCACTACAAAACAATATTATATCATTTTCCTTAAGTTCAAATGAATTTATATCAATACATATATCCTCATTTGTACCAACTGCTCTAGTTATTACATTTTTTTGAGGATGTTTCATGGCTTCTTCAATGGATATATCTCCGTTTTTAAGAAGTTCATTTACTAAGGAGTGATCATCTGTTATTTGTTTAAGCTCTTCATTCCTTATAATGTATGCTCTACTATCTCCCACATGCCCTACATAAAGTTTAGCATCTTTTATGTATCCCAAGGTTATTGTAGTTCCCATTCCATTACAATCTTCTATAACTTGGGAATGATTTAGCAACTCTCTGTTTGCTTTTTTTATGGAATCAAGTATTTCCTTTTCTATATTTACTATTACATCATCATCCATAAGTCTTGAACTAAGAGAAGTGGTAATTATAGACACAGCCATCTCACTGGCTACTTCACCTGCCTTGTGACCACCCATGCCATCAGCAACAATAAATAATGGAAAATCTGAATTCTTAGATACAAACATAGAATCTTGGTTAATTTGTCTTACAATACCAATGTCAGTTGAAGCACCTACAATCACTATATCACCTCTTAATCTTGATCTTCTAATACACTTCTTCTCAATTGACCACAAGATGCACTTATATCGCTACCCATCTCTTTTCTAATTGTTGTTTGAACACCAAACCTTTGGAGTAGATTCTGGAATTTAAGAACATGATCCTTGTCAGGTCTTCCTTTATCGTACTCTTTAATAGGATTCAAAGGTATTAGATTAACATGGGATAAAAGCCCCTTTAATAGTTTTGCGATTTCCTTAGCTTCGTTTTCTGAATCATTTACTCCTTCAATTAATGTATACTCGAATGTAATTCGCCTATTTGTAATCTTGACATATTCATTCAATGAATCCATTAGCTCCTTTAAACTATATCCCTTGGCTATGGGCATAATCTCCTGTCTCTTTTCATCAAATGGAGAATGAAGAGATATGGATAGGGTAATGGGAATATTCTCCTTAGCAAGTCTATATATGCCTGGTACTATTCCACAAGTGGATAAGGTAATGCTTCTTAAGCTAATGTTTCTACCTTTCTCATGATTAATGATATTAAAAAAGTCTAAAACATTATTAATATTATCCAGGGGTTCACCGCTTCCCATTAGGACCACATTAGATATTCTTACCCCTAAATCTTTCTCTGCAGTATAGATCTGATTTAACATTTCAGCTGCACTTAGATTTCTAATCAAGCCCTCTTTAGTGGAAGCACAAAAGCTACACCCCATTCTACAGCCTACTTGAGTTGATATACATTGGGAATACCCATGTGGGTATTTCATTACAACACTTTCGATTATATTATTATCATCAAGAACATATAAATATTTTGTTGTATCGTCTTTTTGAGAATTATACTTTCTTAATATTTTCATGTCTGATACTTTATAGATACTTGATAGTTTTTCTCTTAATTCCAAGGGAATCTGACTGATATCTAATATATCCTTTCCATCTCTTTGATGGAAAAATCTAAATATCTGATCTGCCCTGAATGACTTTTCTCCAATATTTTCAATGGCTCCCCTTAAATTTTCATATGTTAAGCTATTAATTTCTTTCATCATATACTCCCCTAATTTTATATTATATATGAAATTACTAAAGGATGCTATTATTCTTGATCATTTTAGCTATAAAAAAACCATCAGTCCCATGAATACTAGGTAGTAGCTGTAAATATCCTTCTTTTTGTGATTCATTTATAGTTTTCCCATGAAGAGTAAATGGCTGTAATGTAAAATTTGGATGTTTTTCCAAAAAGTTTTTTACCTGCTTTAGATTCTCATCATCATTAATCGTACATGTACTATATACTAAGGTTCCTCTATCCTTAACATAACCCGCAGCAATATCAAGCATTCTCTCTTGTATATTTATTAATGATCCTATTTCCTCTACTGATCTATTCCATTTAATGTCAGGTTTTCTTCTTATCAAACCAAATCCTGAGCAGGGAGCATCAAGTAGTAAGTAATCTATTTTTTCAAACAAGTCCACGTCTTTTTTAAAGGCATCGTATATTTCAGTTTTAACTGATTTAATTCCCAATCTCAATAGATTTTCTTTAATTAAATTAATCTTACCTTCATTTAAATCTCTTGCCAGCATCTTTCCCCTGTCATTTATGTGCTGGGCTATATGGGTTACTTTACCTCCTGGAGCTGCACACATATCTAAAATAAAACTACCTTCAACCGGATTTAAGGCTTCAGTAACCAACATACTACTTTCATCTTGAATGGTAAAGAATCCTAGAGAAAATTCATTGACTGAAGTTATCCCTGAGGGATTTTCAACGATTATACAATCTTTTGAATACTCACCTTTTCTTACCTTATAACCTTTATCTTTTAATCTATCCATCAATACATTTATGCTAGTTTTTAAGGTGTTGACCCTTATGTTTAATTCTGCCTTAGAATTGCTCGCCATGAGTAAATTCTTTGCTAGGTCCTTTCCCAGTTGGTCTTCCCATAACTTAACTAAATAATCTGGATAAGATAATGATTTGCTTAAATCCTCATCTTCAATCTTATCCATCTTAAGTTTGAATTTTTCTTTATCTCTAGTTATAGATCTAAGAACCCCATTTACAAAACCAATAGCACCCTTATTAGAATACTTCTTTGCAAGGTTTACTGATTCATTTACTGCAGCGCTCTCTGGTATTCTATCAAGATAAAGAAGTTGATATACTCCAATTCTTAAAATCTGCAAGACCATAGGATCTATTTTCTTAAGTCTAAGAGAAGATTGCTTGGAAATCACGGAGTCAATATATCTTTTATTCTCCAATACTCCATAAACCAATTCTCTGGTTAGATTAGCTTCTTTAATGTCAGCATCCTTGTGAATTTTTTCTTGTAATAATTTATTGGAAAAGGATCCTTCATTTTCTATTTCAAGTAATATATTTACTGCACTTTCTCTAGCAGGTACCATCTTAATCCCTCCATAAAAAAAGGGGGATAAATCCCCCTATCTCCTTCTATTTGTCATTGCTAATAATCTTAATAACTCAGCAACTGCAACAAGTGTAGCTGCTACATAGGTCAATGCTGCCGCATTTAATACTTTTTTAGCTGGTTTTAATCCTTCATTTGGTATAATTCCACTTTCCAGTTGACCAATAGCTCTTTTACTAGCATTAAACTCAACAGGCAGTGTAACTACTTGAAACAATACTGCTGCTAAAAATAATGCAATTCCAACATCAATAAAGAAAGGACTTATTACAAACCCTAGAAGTATAAATATCCATACCATTCTAGTTCCAATATTGGCAATAGGAGCTATTGCACTTCTCAAAGTCAAAGGTACATACCCTTCTGCATGTTGCATGGCATGTCCAACTTCATGGGCTGCAACACTTACTGCTGCTATGCTACTTCCACCATAAACTCCCTCCGATAATCTCACAACTTCTTTTCTTGGGTCATAATGATCAGTTAACTGTCCCCTTACAGCCTCCACATTAACATGTGTCAATCCATTTCTATCTAATATATATCTTGCAACTTGTGAACCTGTTAAACCAGATTGACTGGGAACCTTTAAGTATTGGCTAAAAGTATTTTTAATCTTCATCTGAGCAAAGGCCGCAAAAGCAAGTGCTGGTAAAACAAAAATAAAAAATTCTGTTCCATAGAATCCACCGTACATATTATCCCTCTTTTCCTAGAATAGTTCCTTCTTCAATCCTATTGCCTCTTAAAAACTCTTCAACAGTCATTTTTCTTTTATTAGGGAACTGTAGTTCCTTAATAACTAGATACCCCTCTTTAGCTATAATATAAATTCCTGTATCATCTACTTTAGTAACCTTACCATAAGTATTATCATGATCAGAATAAATCACTTCAGCACTGTGAATCTTAATCATATCATTATTATAAGTTGTAAATGCTGATGGCCATGGCTTAAGCCCTCGAATTTTATTGAAAATATTTTCTACCTTGTCCGACCAGTTAATATTACCTAAACCTTTATAAAGCATTGGTGCATATGAGGATTCTAAATGATCCTGTACTATAAACTCAGCAGTATTATTGACAATTTCTTCAATTCCTTTGATTATTAGTTCCCCACCTAGTTCAGATAACTTATCATGAATTGTGATGGCATCATCATAACTATTTATTTCCAACTCTTCTTTTAATATCATAGGGCCAGTATCAAGACCCTCTTCCATCTTCATTATAGTTATTCCAGTTTTCTCATCACCATTTAGTATCGCCCAATTTATAGGGGCTGCTCCTCTGTACTTAGGAAGAAGTGATGCATGGATGTTTAAGCAATGATATCTAGGTGAATCAAGTATGTCTTTTCTCAAAATTTGTCCATAGGCAACAACTACAATAAAATCTGGATTTATTTCCTTAATTTTATCTACAACTGATTCATCATTTATATTGTTTGGTTGAACTACTTCTAATCCAAGCTCTAAGGCCTTTTCTTTTACAGGTGTAAACTGCATTTTTTTACCCCTGCCCTTTGGCTTGTCCTGCTGTGTTATTACCAGTGGAATTTCCATTCCAGCATGGTATAAACTAACTAAAGCAGGAATAGAAAATTCTGGTGTCCCCATAAAAATTATCTTCATTCTTCCTCATCCTCTTTTGGTTCGTCGAAAACTTCAGTAGCCTTATCAGTATATAGTATTCCATCAAGATGATCTATTTCATGACAAAAAACCCTTGCTGGATACCCTTCTACATTATATGTGACTTCTTCACCCTTTTCATTTAAAAATCTGACCTTTATTTTTTCTGGACGATCAACATAACCTCTGTAATTAGGGACAGATAAACATCCTTCAATATCCTTAATTTCTCCTTCTTCCTGTATTATTTCTGGATTTATTGCTTTTATTGGTTCTTCTGTAATATCAAGCACTATAACTCTTTTCAATACACCTATCTGAGGTGCAGCCAGTCCAATCCCATTGGCCTGTCTCATGGTTTCCACCATATCATCTAATAACTGTAATACTCTATCATTTATTTCTGTAACTTCTCTTGATTTCTTCCTTAAAATGGGATCTCCATCAATTCTAATATCTCTTAATGCCATTGTTTCCCTCCTACAGTAAATTACTTGGATCAATATCTATGCTAAACTTGACTCCTTCAGTGTCGATTTTACCTTCATTTAATATTATTACCCTTTTGATAATATCTTTTATCTCATCTTCTATATTGTAACCAATTTTTAATACAATTTGCATTCTATAATTACCACTGATCTTTTCAATAGGGGCTAGGTTTGGTTTTATAATACTCAATTCTCCCTTTATCTGTTTACTCTCACCGGCAATTCTATTATATACAAGTTCAGATATGTCCATACATTTTTTTAGACTAGGTCCAAAAATTGTAATTACAATCAAGTTTAAGAATGGAGGATAACCAAATTCCCTTCTTAACTTTAACTCTTCATGAAAGAAACCTTGATAATTATTGTCCTTGGCATATTGTATACTAAAGTGTTCTGGATTATATGTTTGTAAATATACATTTCCCTCAACATTCCCTCTTCCAGCTCTACCTGCAACTTGTGTAGTTAGTTGAAAGGTTTTTTCTGCAGACCTAAAATCTGGTAGATTCAAAGTGGTATCTGCCGCTATTATTCCAACAAGTGTTACACTTGGAAAATCTAGACCCTTAGATATCATCTGGGTCCCAATTAATATATCAATATCCTTAGATTTCATCTGACCTAGAATTCTATCATAATCCTGAATCTTTCGTATGGTATCACTATCCATTCGAGCAACTCTAGCTTTGGGGAATAGTCTAACTACTTCCTCTTCTACTTTCTCAGTGCCAATACCAAAATATTTGATGTACTTGCTGTTGCAAATAGGACAAATTACTGGAATTTCTTCACTTCTACCACAATAATGGCAAACCATTCTATTATTGGACTTATGCATGGTCATGCTCACATCACAACTATCACATTTTGATACATAACCACAGCTTCTGCATGTAACAAAACCCGAGTAACCTCTTCTATTTAAAAACAGTACGATCTGCTCCTTCTTATCCAGTCTTTCCAATATACTTTGGTAAAGATCATTGCTGAATATAGATTTATTACCATTTTTTAGCTCTTCTCTCATATCAATTACTTTTATTTCAGGTACTTCCATGGAGGTAGCTCTGTTTTTCATACTAAAAAGAGTATACTCTCCAATAACTGACTTATAGTAAGTTTCAATTGTTGGAGTGGCAGTTCCTAGAACAAGCTTACCATTATTACTTTCTATTCTCATTTTCGCAATTTCACTGGTAACATATTTAGGGTTTTGACCGGATTTATAAGAATTTTCATGTTCTTCATCTATTATTATCAGTCCTAGATTCTTAAATGGAGCAAATATAGCCGATCTAGCACCAACTACAATCTTATACTCTCCAGATCTAATTTTTCTCCACTGCTCAAATCTTTGATTTAGAGTTAGTCTACTATGAAGTATCGCAACCTTTTGACCAAATCTTCCTACAAATCTATCTATGGTTTGAGGTGTTAATGAAATCTCTGGAACTAAAATGATTGAATCCTTACCCTCTTCTAAATACTGTTCGACCATTTGTAAATATACTTCAGTCTTACCACTTCCAGTTACCCCATGTATAAGAAAAACCTTGTCGTTAGAATTTATGATCCCATCAAATACAGCTTTCTGTTCTTCATTAAGTTGGATTTTTTTGTATATGTGGATATTTTTAGCGAGAATTTCATCTTCTACATCTTTATTAATTATAGTTATTAATCCTTTTTCAACTAATCCCTTCAGTGAAACGGTGGATATGTTTAATTCTTGTAATATGTCTTTTAAGATTCCTTCTTTTTTATCCCTTATATAGTCCCATACTTCCTGCTGTTTCTTTGCACGATTTCCTATTAATTCTACCCCTTCTTCATAGGAGATGCTTTTAGTCTTAAGATAGTATCTTTCTACCTTTCTTGATGGCTTACTCTTAATATTTAGATCTGACTTAATATATCCCTTTCCCTCAAGATTGGTCAACTCTCGTTGAATTGATGTAATACCCAAGATTTCAATTAATTTATCTAAAGTCATCTTCTTATTCTTATTTAGTATGTCTATTATATTCAACTCAAGTTTATTTAAATTATCAGTTTCAATTCCAGGTGTATCAACTATTTCAAGTGTTGTCTCCAGGTTTCTATAATCACCAGGTGGTATAAATGGATGTAAGGCTTCATTAAATGAACAAAGATACTTCTCTTTTATTCTGTGAGCTATATCTATCATTTCCTGATTGATTATTGGTTTATCATCAAGGATGTGTATAATTTTTTTTAATTTGAAGTCAAATTTTTCATTTGCTTCTTCAAGTTGTATTATAATTCCCTTTGTGGGGGTATTATGAATCCCAAAGGGAACAACAACCCTCATTCCAACTTTAATATCAGTAGATAAATCCTCTTCAACTTCATAGGTAAAAGGCTTATCCACCATTGCAGATTTGTGATTTAAGATTATTTGTGCTAACTTCATCTCTGCATCAATCCCTTTCAAAAATAAAAGCCAGAATTATCTAGCTTTTAATCAAGTATATCCACTATCTTGTCTAGTATCATATTAGCTACTTCAATTTTAGTCATTATTGGATATTCAATCACATTATCCTGACTATCTATAATTGTCACAATATTAGTATCAGTGTTAAATCCAGCACCTTGCTTTGTCACATCATTTGCAACTATAAAGTCAAAATTCTTATCAACTAACTTTTTCTTTGCATACTCCACAAGATTATTAGTCTCCGCAGCAAATCCAATCATTATTTGTTTCTTTTTCAACTTACCAAAGTGTGCAGCAATATCAGGATTCTTTATTAAATTTAAAGTCAGTGACTCA
Organism: uncultured Tissierellaceae bacterium; assembly: GCA_964575895.1. Taxonomy (GTDB): domain Bacteria; phylum Bacillota; class Clostridia; order Tissierellales; family Tissierellaceae; genus Gudongella. The sequence goes on from CAZNTE010000002.1 coordinate 87,979, forward strand.
TTGTCCTTTTCTTTTTTAATCTTTACATCACTAACAGCTTCTGATCTGAAATCAGAAGGTGCTGCAGATTTTATGAGAACGTCACAATTATCAAAATATTTTCCAGTTTCGTTTAACATATCCATGGTTGTTTTAACTGGAACAAATTCAACACCTCTGGGGACCTCTAAACTGCTTGGTCCAGAAATTAAAACCACATCTGCGCCTCTTAATATGCTCTCATTAGCCAATGAGTATCCCATTTTACCACTGGAGTGATTAGTAATATATCTAACTGGATCCAAAGGTTCCATGGTAGGACCAGCAGTTATAACTATTCTTTTACCTCTTAAATCTTTTTTTACAAAATGTTTGTTTAAATGGTATATTATGTCTTCAACATCTGCCATCTTACCAGTTCCTACATCACCACATGCTAGCCTACCAGATCCAGGATTTATGAACTCATGTCCTAATTTTTTTAATTTTTCCATATTCTCCTGAACCATGGGATTCAAGTACATGTTGGTATTCATTGCTGGTGCAAATAGTATTTTGGCAGTTGTCGCCATCAATACAGTTAGAAGTAAATTATCTGCTATCCCATTGGCTATCTTTCCAATTGTATTTCCAGTTGCTGGAGCAATTAAAACCACATCAGCTTTTTTTGCCAATGATATATGTTCAACATCCATTTCATTAACTAATCCAAACATATCAAAATGAACCTTGCTCTGAGCCATTGTTTGAAATGTAAGAGGAGTTACAAATTCCCTAGCTGATTCAGTCATTATAACATCAACATTTGCTTCCAATTTCTTCAACTTACTAATTAAGTCTAAAACCTTGTAAATAGCAATCCCACCGCTTACCCCAATAAGGATATTCTTATCCTTTAACATAATATCACCTACTTATAACTAGTTTTAGTTGGGTTCACGTACTTAACCTTACCCTCTTCTATTTCATCCAGAGCGATAAGAACTGGTTTGTTGCTTTTACTCTCAGTCATTGGAGAAGAGCCATCAACAATCTGTCTAGCCCTTTTAGCTGCCACCATTACGAGAGTATATCTACTTTCATTGGTTAGTGCATGTTCTTTTATATTGTTTGACATTTTATTTTCCTCCTTGCATTGTAACTTGCTTTTTTATATCCTTATGTCTTTTGACTCTAAGCCTTTCAGAGTGAATTATTGCCTCTATATCCTTAACAGCATTTTCTACCTTGTCATTAACTACAAAAAAGTCATATTCTCCCACAAAATCTAATTCTTTGAATGCATTTGTGAATCTGGTGTTAATATCTTCTTCAGTCTCTGTTCCCCTTTTTACAATCCTATCTCTTAACTCATCCATGGTAGGTGGCAATAGAAAAATAAATACAGCCTCTTTATAATTTTTCTTAATCTGGAGTGCCCCTTGTACATCGATCTCTAAAAGTACAATTTCTCCCTTTTCGATTTCTTCCATAACGAATTTCTTAGGTGTTCCATAATAGTTTGTATGAACAAAAGCATGTTCTAAAAATTCGTTTTCCTCTACCATCTCTTGAAACTTGTCTTCACTTAAAAAGAAGTAATTCTCTCCGTCTATCTCTCCAACTCTAGGTTTTCTAGTTGTTGCAGAAACCGAAAAAACTATATCATCTCTCTTCTCCATCAAAGCCTTACTTACAGTCCCCTTTCCACTTCCAGAAGGGCCTGATAACACCATTAAAAATCCTTTAGCCATATATTTCCACCATCTTTCATCATTATTCATGTACATCCTCTTTGGCATGCAATCTATGAGCTATGGTTTCTGGTTGTATAGGAGTTAAAACAACATGCCCACTATCCATAATTATAACTGCTCTAGTTCGCCTACCGTAAGTTGCATCGATCAATTTACTACTTTCTTTTGATTCCTGAATTAGTCTCTTTACTGGAGCAGACTCAGGACTAATTACAGAGATAATTCTATTGGATGCAACTACATTGCCAAAACCAATATTAATGAAATATACCTGCATATAGTTACCTCCTACTCTATATTTTGTACTTGCTCTCTTATTTTTTCTACTTCAGACTTTAATTCTACTACGAAACTTACAAGTTTAGAATCGCTAGACTTACTACCAATTGTATTAACCTCTCTATTGAATTCCTGGATAAGAAAATCTAATTTCCTCCCAACTCCTCCATCCTGGGTTAAAATTTCCTTGAATTGGCTTATGTGACTTCTAAGCCTTGTAATTTCTTCATCTATACTACTTTTATCTGCATATATGGCCACTTCCATAGCTAGTCTATCAGGATCAATAAGTGACTTATCCACTAGTAGATTGTTAATCCTATCATTTAATTTTGTTCTATATTCATCCACCACTAATGGGGATCTTTCTTCCACAGATAGAATAATGGATTCTATAGAATCTAATTTAGTCAACATATCTTCCTTAAGCTGATCTCCTTCAAATATTCTCATTTCAGATATTTGTTCTAAAGCATCTTTAAGTGATGTATTTAGTGTATCCCATACAAGATCATCATCTAGGTCTCTTTTTTCAGTTCTTAAAATATCAGAAACACTTAAGAGATTACTTAGTCTGATTGAATCCTCAATCTGAAGTTCTTCCTTTAACTCTTCTAGGGCTGCCTTAAAACTTCTTGCCAGAGGTAAATCTACCTTTACATCCACTGAAGATACGTTTATAAACTCGAAGTTTATAAATACATCAACCTTGCCTCTATTCAAATAGTCCTTGACAGTTTTTTTAATGCTTTCCTCCAAATATATTAAATATCTAGGTAACTTAACATTAATATCTAAATATCTGTGATTAACTGACTTAATTTCAACCTTTATCCTATAAAGTTCACTTTCACATTGACCTTTTCCATATCCTGTCATGCTTTTTAACATAGTATACCTCCTTATGGGTGTTAACTTATTATTATATATGATAGGATTTATATTACTACATATTGTTACAATAACTTAATATTTTAAATCTTGTAAGGTCCATTTAGTGACCTTTTTTTTCCTGTATGATATACTTTAAATAATATGGATTATGGAGGTATACTATGTCATACGATGGATTAGTAACTCGTGCTATAGTGCATGAGTTTAAAGATATATTAATAGGTGGAAGAATAGATAAAGTTTATCAACAAGAGAAAGATGAATTGTTGTTATTGGTGTATAGTAAGGGTAAAAATCATAAGTTGTTACTATCAGCAAGTAGTAATAACCCCAGAGCTTATATAACCAAATACTCAAAGGAAAACCCGATGTCTCCTCCTATGTTTTGCATGCTGCTTAGAAAACATCTAATAGGTGGCATAATTCTGGATATAAATCAATATGAAAATGATCGAGTGATAATTTTTACAATATCAGGTCAAGATGAACTAGGTAACAAGACCAAAAGAGATCTTGTTGTTGAAATTATGGGAAAGCATAGCAATATAATCTTAATGGATCAGGAAAGTAAAAAAATTGTTGATTCCATTAAAAGAGTCCCTATTGATGTTTCAAGAGTTAGGCAAATTCTACCTGGGCTGAATTACTCTTTTCTAGATTTAGAGGATAAACCTAATCCTTTAAGAATATCTAGAGAATCTTTTCTTAAGATAATTGAGGATGCTCCAGGTAACCTGCAATCTTTTAAGTTCTTCTATATGAGCTTTCATGGATTAAGTCCACTTATTGGTAGAGAGATCTGCAATAATTCAAACATTGACAGCAAGAGAACCATTCTAAGCCTAAGTGATCATGAAAAAAATGACCTATATGATAGCTTTTTTTCTATAATGACCAAAGCTTATAACCATGAATATGCCCCCAATTATGTTTTAAATGATGAAACTGGAGAGATTATAAGTTTCTATGCCTTAATATTGAATCTTTATGGTGATAATAATCATACTATAACAGATACCATGTCCACCATGTTGGATGTGGTTTACAGGAGTAAGGACACCTATGATAGAGTGATTCAAAAATCAGCAAGTCTAAGAAAAATTCTCCAGACCAAGCTTGAAAGAGCACAGAATAAATTATCAAAGCAAAAAGAAGAGCTTCTTGAAAGTGAGAATAGAGAGATTTACAAGATTTATGCAGACCTTTTGCAATCTAATATTTATCGAATACAAAAGGGCTTGGATAAAATATCCCTTGATAACTTCTATGATCCTGAGATGAAGCCTCTAGTAGTGCCTTTAGACATTAAATTAAGTCCTGCTGATAATGCTCAAAAATATTATAAGAAATACGCTAAACTTAAAAACGCCCATTCACTACTTAATCTACAGATACCAGATACTGAATCAGAGATTAGTTATTTGGAACATGTTATCATGAGCATGGAAAATGCCTCAGATGTTAAGGAATTAGACGAAATAAAAGATGAATTAATTAGAGAAGGTTATATCCAAAGAAGTGGCAAAGTCAGGAAGAATATTAAAGAAATAGTATCAAAACCACTTCACTTTAAATCCTCAGATGGATTTGATATTTACGTTGGTAGAAACAATAGGCAAAATGAGATATTAACCATGAAAACAGCAAGAAAAGAAGATCTATGGTTTCACACCAAGATTATTCCTGGAAGTCATGTAATTATAAAAACAAATGGTAGTAAGGTTCCTGAAAATTCAATGGAAGAAGCAGCAACTTTAGCTGCCTATTATTCTAAGGGAAGAAACTCTAATAATGTTGAAGTGGATTTTACTGAAAAGAAAAACATCAAGAAACCAAAAAACTCAAAACCAGGATTGGTAACATACGACAATCAAAAGACGCTGATTGTAAATCCAAAGTCAGATATAATCCAAAGATTAAAAAAAGTAGAAGATTAATTTCTTCTACTTTTCCATTATAATCACTTCATCCACTCCATCAGTCTCAACCAGTTTAACCCCAATAACCTCAGATTTTGATGTTGGAACGTTTTTACCTACAAAATCTGGCCTTATAGGAAGCTCTCTATGCCCTCTATCAACTAAGACAGCTAATTGTACCTTATTGGGTCTTCCCTTGTCCATAAGGGCATCCAAGGCAGCTCTAACTGTTCTTCCAGTATAGATAACATCATCTATAAGTATGATTATCTTATCATCCACATTCCCATCAAATTCTTGATTCAATACTGGATTTATATCTATTTTTTTTAAATCGTCTCTGTATAGACTAATGTCTAGAGTATAAACAGGCACTCTTTCATTTTCTATTTCATAAATCTTTTCAGCAATTCTTTTAGAAAAAGGAACTCCCCTTGTTTTTATTCCTACGAGGACCACATCTTTTATACCCTTATTCCTCTCCACAATTTCATTTGCTATTCTAGTTGTAGCTCTAAATATTGCTTTTTGATCCATTAAGACAGCTTTTGTAATCAAAATCATCTCTCCCATCTAATTTTTTTAGTACAGTCTGAAAATACTCTGGAAGATCACACTGAAATTCTACCTTCTGATTATCTACTGGATGTATAAATCCCAACTTTCGAGCATGTAACAATTGTTTTTCCAACTTAAATTCATTGTTTAAATTAGAGTAAACTGGATCACCTACAACTGGATGCTTTAAGAACGAAAAATGAACCCTTATCTGATGAGTTCTTCCTGTTTCAAGCTTAACTGCAACTAATGTATACTTTTCAAATCTCATTAAGACTTTGTAATGAGTAATAGCTTCTTTACTATTATCATGAGTAACTGCCATCCTTTTTCGATCCCTTTTATCTCTACCGATAGGTTGGTTAATTGTTCCTTCATCAGTCTTTAAAACTCCATGTATCAAAGCAATATACTCTCTATATACCTTATGAGTTTTAAGTTGATCTGATAGAAATCTGTGAGCAAAGTCAGTCTTAGCAACAACAAGAAGTCCAGATGTATCCTTGTCAAGTCTATGGACTATACCAGGCCTTATAATACCATTAATAGATGATAGATTGTCAAGATGAAATAACAAGGCATTCACCAATGTATGTTCATAATTTCCTGGTGCAGGATGAACTACCATATCCTGAGGTTTATTGATTATGGCTAAATTTTCATCTTCAAAGACAATATCTAAAGGTATATCTTCAGGAAGAAGTTCTAATTTTCTTGGTTCAGGTAAGTTTACTAAGATATAATCACCCTCTTTAGGTGAGTAACTAGGTTTCTTTACCTTACCATTAACCAGTACATTCCCATCCTTTATCAGCCTCTGGACAAAGGTTCTTGATACTTCATCTATTTCCTGAGAAACAAAGAAATCCAGTCTATCTAAGTTTTCTTCATCAACATAAATCTCATATGATTTCATATCAAGCCTGCTCTCTAATATCAAACTTATCAAATAGAATAGCTATAATTAGAAGTCCAGTGCCAGCAACTATAAATATATCAGCTACATTAAAAACTGGAAAATCATACAAACTTCCAAGATCTATCTTAATAAAATCAACAACATACTCCAGTCTTACTCTATCTATTAGATTCCCTATGGCTCCACCAATTAAAACCCAGGAAGAAAATTTGCCAAACTTAGTAACCTTGTCTTTTTTTAGGAATAAAAATACAATTCCTCCCAGTATAACTAGGCTAGTGATTATAATAAAAAAAGTGCGTTGATTCTGCAATATTCCAAAAGCAGCACCATAGTTTTTTACAAAATGCAACTCTAATAGATTTTCTATAAGAACTATTGGCCTATTACCCATTAAATTGGATATAGCCAATTGCTTAGTGTATTGGTCTAATGCTATTATAACTATCGATATAAAAATCCCCAAATTACTTCCTCCTAAAAAATACTAGAACAAAAAAGGAGCTATTGCCCCTAAAGCCTTCTACTCTTGAACTTCGTTTATTTCGCTTTCATTTTTACTCCCAGACTCCATATCTTTATAGAAATCTTCCAAGGATAAAAGCTGTGCTTTCATAAATGACTCATAACGAGTCTTGAATATATAAATTTCCTTTTTAAGGTGTTCATATTCTTCTTTAATGTCTCTTACATCTTCACGAGCTTGTTGAATTATGTGTTTCCCCGTATCTTCTGCATTTTCGATTATTACATCCGCTTTATTTCTTGCATTCAATCCCACTTCTTCAGCAGTTTTTTGAGCAATTAACAAGGTGCTTTTCAATGTTTCTTCCATAGTGTTGTATTGTCTGATTTGATCAGATAGCATTCCTATCTTATCCTTATACTCAATGTTTTCCTTGTACATCTTTTCATAATCGTTTATCATGTCAGTTAAAAAAGCATTAACATCTTTTGGCTTGAATCCCCAAAAACTTCTTTTGAAAACTTTGTTTTGAATATCCAATGGTGTTATCATGACATCACTCCATTACTTTAGTTTTCTTAAGACAATATTATATCTGCCTTTTTTGCTTTGCCCATTTATCTTAAACAGAATTACCCTACCTTTGCCTCTTACTGAAATTAAATCGCCTTCATCTACTTCCTTAGATGCTTTGTCTATTTTTTCATGATTAATTTTTATAAGACCAGATTTTATAACCTCTAAACTTTCATTTCTAGATAGTTTAAAAGCAGCACTTATTATTGAATCCAGTCGAAAAGATGATATGAAATGAGATTCTTCCAAATATTCATCCTCTTTTCTTACTATTTCACTCTTCATGATCTTCCTTAATTCAACCTTTGCATTTCTTACTTTCTGTAAATTAAGCATAATAAAATCAGTAATTTCTGATTTTAAAATAAGTATGGCTGAATAGGGAAAAATGTAAATATCCCCTATTTTTTCTCTCTTTATACCAAGGGAAAGTATGGTTCCTAGGTAATCTTTATGCATAAATCCATCCTCAGATGAACTGATCAGAATAGCTTCTACACCTTCACCTATATCAAAGCTATTCATGTAATCTGGGAAAATAGCTAAAATTTTTCTCTCAGCTTCATCAATTCCCCCTGATTCCATATACCTTATGTCATCAAATCTATTAAGTATTGAAATGGCCATTTTCCTTTGATAAGGGTCTAAAAAATCCGTGTAAGATACTATGTGTTTATTTTGTGTTATGATTGCTTTGTCGATGATCTGTCTCATTTTAAATACTGTTTCCTGGTCTTTTATATGACCAGTAAGGGTGTCTTTATCAAACATAACTAATTCACCAAATTAAGTATTAAAGTATAAATTAATCTTAAAATTATAATTGCAACCCAAGGTGAAAAATCAATGAAGCCTTTATTCAATCCAATTTTTTCTAATAACCCTCTAGCAGGTGCCATAATTGGCTCTGTCAATTCGTATAAAACTTTCCCAAATATGTTATTTGTAGGAATTCTAAATATATTTACAAAGATTCTGACGATAATTAAAATCTCTATAAAGTCAAATAAAATTCTTACTGATCTTAAAAATGTATACATCTAGGTCTCCTTACCAAGGGAATATCCCTCTGTTTTTTAATTCATCTTTTAGTCCATCAATTTCAACATTTGTTGGAGCTAATATAAAGATGTCCTTAGTTACTTTTTGTATCTTTCCTTCTACAGCATATAATCCACCATTTATAAAGTCAAAAATTTGTCTTTTGACATTAGTATCAAGCTGTTCGAAATTTACTACTACTGCCTTTCTAAGCTTTAAATCATCAATTATTGATGGTGCCTCTTCATAGCTAAGTGGTTCGTGAACTGCAATTTTCATGTTGTTATTAGTATGAATATTTACTACCTTATTGTTATACTTCTTAGATTTAGCCGGTGCTGAAATTTCAACATCATCAATTTCATCTTCGTAAACAATCTCTTCCTCTTCTTCTTCGTAATCATCGATACCAATAAAATACTTAAATTTGTCTAAAAAATTACCCATAATATTCCCTCCTAATAATTTCTTTTGCCAAATATACCAGTTCCTACCCTAATCATATTTGATCCCTCTTCAATTGCAATTTCATAATCATTGGTCATTCCCATGGATAAGACATCCATACTTATTTCCCCGTATCCTCTTTTAATAATGTCCTCTTTAAGATTATATAAGCCTCTAAAGGTTTCTCTTAGGACTTTTTCATCTTCAGTAAAAGGGGCAATAGTCATTAGTCCCTTAACCTTAATGTGTTCAAAAGTTAATAACTGTTCTATAAAAGGAATAACATCATCCTTATATAGTCCATATTTTGTATCTTCCTTAGCAATATTTACCTGAACTAAGCAATCGATTAATCTATTGGAAGCTTTAGCTCTTTTATTGATTTCCTTAGCTAATGATATTCTGTCCAAAGAATGAATAAGATGAATTTTATCAGCTATGTATTTAACCTTATTTGTTTGGAGGTGACCTATCATATGATACCTGGGAATATCTCCAAGTATAGCCATCTTATCCATTAGTTCCTGAACCTTATTCTCTCCCATATCCAGGTGATTTAAATCTAATACTTCTTGAATCTTTTCTACTGGTTGAGTTTTACTAACGGCTATTAAAGTCACATCATCAAATCTATTTTTCTTTGCCAAAGTTTCCTTGATTCTATTTTCTATCTCACTAATATTATCCTTAATACTAATTTTAAACACCCCTATTACTGCAATATTTGACCTTCATATACTTTGGAAGGATCCTTTATTACCTCATCATGTATGTTCAAAGTTCGAATTCTCTCACCATCATCAGTTACCAGGTATCCATCATTGTTACCCTTGCTGACATAAGTTGTATCCCCTTCAACTCCCAAAACATCAACTCTTCTAAATTTAACAACCCCATAAAATTCTTTTACGTATACACCTGATACTCCATCTCTCTCAAATATACTAGAGTTTGGAACTCCCAAGGCATCATCTTCACTTATTAAAATTCCTGCATCCACATTTCTTTTATTATATACTTCTGCTATATAATTTGTAGATTTAAATACTAAAATTCTCTTGTTATCAAATAGAATATCATTAACGATTGGGATCCTTATAGTTATTATCTCTTCATCATTTCCCATTAGTCTGATTTGATAGCTTCTTCCTAAAACATACTCCATATTATCAATATCAACTAGAACCCCCACGTACCAATCAGAACTATCTATTATCTTAAAAACTGATCTATCATCAACTTCATTATCTAGTCGAAACATGGATGGATCAAGATCTTCCAAACCACTAACACTTAATACTTCTTCGGATCCATCCAGTAAGTAAGAAACAATTCCTGAATGATTAGAGTATAGTTTGCTGGAAAACTTGCTTAAACTGTTTATTAGCTGAGTTCTTCTGATTTTAAGGTCCTCTAAGTTTGATGTGGAGTAATTATTATCACTTATTTCATCCATATCTGGTGTATTTAATAGTATTAAGCTATTTTTTAAACTATAGACTTCTCCTATATTTCCGCTTAAAATCTCATTTTGAATGGATGAAAGGATTACTTCCATGTTTGATTGTGTATTTGCAACATTTGGACTAGAAGCATTCTCTAAGAAGGCAATCCAATTTTCTATATTATCCAGTTCAGTCTTCAGGCTAGTAGTATCATTTAATGATGCCACTTCTGCCACTTCAACTCCAACTCTTACCCTGTCCCCTTCCTTTACTATGGGATAGGTTTCACCAAGAAAGTCAGTTTTGTAGACTTTCTCATCTCTTATAATAATACCTTGTCCCCATTGAACTTTTTCATATTTCCATTCCCTAGGTAAAACAGTATCTACATTCTCCCCAAAAACTAAAGGGAGAATAGTAACAATGGCAAATATTCCAAGAATACCTACAAAGTATATCAATATTCTTTTTCTACCTACCTTTATGTTCTCTGTCATTAGTCTCACCTAACTAAAAAATTTCCCATACTTACTCATAATTTTAAATCGATTTATCGAATCGATTCTAAGTTTAATCACCTTGTTAGCATATGTGATTATCTTTATGGAATTTTCATGTTTTATTGCTCCAACTAAAATCCCTTTAAACTTTTCACTGGATTTAGTAACTACACTAATTTCATCTCCAGCCTTTAAGATAGTACCATCTAAAAAAAATTCTTGCATGTCAGTATCTTCAATCTCTTCTTGAGAAATATGCCTGTTATCTATGAAAATTATATTATTTTTTAGATAGATTTTCTCTCTTAATACTATGAGAGTGTAGCCTAAAAGACTGGCAAACAGAAACATGGAAGCAATTACTGTCACAAATTCAAGCATGCAAAGTCCTCCTTTAAATAATTAAGTAAAGTATACCATAAAATAGGCCTATTTTAAACACTTTACAAAATGTATTTTATGGTTTATAATCATTTTGACATCGGGGTGTAGCGCAGCTTGGTAGCGCACAAGTCTGGGGGACTTGGGGCCGTAGGTTCAAATCCTATCACTCCGACCATAAAAGACCTTTGTAATTGTTGAAATTACAAAGGTTTTATATATTTTTTGAGTAAAGTACTTATTACTAATTCATGTGCCATATTTGATTAATTAATAAAAAAAAGAGCTATAGAAAATAGCCCTTTTACCACTTATCAGCATTCTTTGAAGCAATTATTTCCATTTCATGCTTCTTTTCTCTTCCCATCAATTTAATTACAGATTGTCTTACATCTGCTCCCTTATATAGAACATTATAAATTTCTTTAGTAATGGGCATATCAACATCTAACTTATTGGCAAGCTCGTATGTTGATTTAGTTGTCTTTATTCCCTCTACAACCATGCCAACCTCATTTGCTGCTTCATCCATTGATAGACCTTTACCAATTAGAATTCCAGCTCTCCTATTTCTACTATGCATACTAGTACAAGTTACTATTAAATCTCCCATGCCAGATAAACCTGAAAATGTATCAGGATCAGCTCCCATGGCAACACCTAACTTAGCCATTTCAAACATACCTCTTGTCATTAGAGCAGCTTTGGTATTATCTCCAAATCCCAACCCATCTGATATCCCAGCTCCTAAAGCAATTATATTTTTCAATGCACCACCTAATTCAACTCCTATTATGTCAGGATTTGTATAAATCCTTAAACTGGGTGTTGAAAACTCATCTTGAACTTTTTCTGCAGCTTGTTTATTAGTTGAAGCAGAGACTAAAGTGGTGGGAATATTAATAGCGACCTCTTCTGCATGTGAAGGCCCGGATAAAGCTACGAAAGGATTGTCTGGTAAATATTCCTTAACAATTTCTGAAATCCTCATCATAGTATTATTTTCTATACCCTTTGCAAGATTTACTATAATCTGATCAGCTGATACCATACTCTTAATTCTTTCAATAACGGGCCTAACATTTTGAGTAGGTATGGCTAATACAATGATGTCTTTACCTTTAACAACTTCTTCTAATGAATTAGAGACTCTTAAACTCTCTGGAAGTTTGACACCGTTTAAATACTTATTATTTGTCTTTTCCACTGCCATTTCCAAAGCTTGCTCTTGAGATCTGACCCAAAGATCAACTTTCTTTCCTTCATTGCAAAGCAATATACTAAGAGCGCTTCCCCAAGAACCACCACCAAGTATTGCAATTTTTGATTTCATTTAAATCACCTGCCAAGTCTATTTTCAGTTCCACTTATAAGTCTTTTAATATTTTCCTTATGTCTGTAATACCCAAGAATCATTAAAAACAAAATGGTTAAAGTTCTATAAATATAAAATTCTTTTGTTCCAAAAATGGATAACACAAACAAGGTACTTAAAAATACCAATGAGCCTAAAGAGACATACTTAAAAATTGCTGCCACAAATACTCCAACTATAACACTTATTAAGGTAATTGGAAATTCCAAAACTGCCAAGGTAGCTATAGTTGTAGCAATACCCTTGCCACCTTTAAAATTTAAGAATATTGGGTAATTATGACCAATGACTGTAAATATTGCTGCGACTAATCCTCCATCATATCCAGAAATTAGAATACCAATATTAACAGCAATTATACCCTTAAAAAAGTCTAGAAGAAAAGTAATTACTCCTAGTTTTTTACCCATTATCCTTAGGGCATTTGTAGCTCCTGCATTACCACTCCCGTGATTTCTAATATCAATCTTCTTAAAATATTTTCCTACAAAATAGGCTGAAGAAAAGCTCCCTACAAGATAGGAAATTACAATTATTAAAAAGAAGTTCATTATCTTTCTCCTTTTTCCCTTAATTCAAATTGTATAGGTGTCCCCACAAAACCAAAATGATTTCTTATCTGATTCTCAATATATCTAACATATGAAAAATGCATTAATTCCTTGATATTAACAAAGATAACAAACTTAGGTGGTCTTACTGAAACTTGAGTACCATAGTAAATCTTAGCCCTCTTACCCTTATCGCTAGGTGGTTGATTCATAAGAATTGCCTGATTAAGGATATCATTTAGTACTCCAGTTTGGATCCTAAGATTATAATTGTTGTTAACAATATTTATCGTCTCCAGAAGCTTGTCAACTCTTTTACCTGTCATAGCAGAAATATAAACTATTGGAGCATAGGTCATAAAACCTAATGTTTCCCTTAGCTCTTTTTCAAAAGCAAGGTAGGTTTTGTCATCTTTCTCAACTATATCCCATTTATTTACTGCAATTATCATTGCTTTTCCATTGTCATGGGCATATCCAGCTATTTTTGTATCTTGCTCTGTAACACCCATTGTCCCATCAATTACCAATACACAAATATCAGCCCTATCGATGGCAGTTAAGGTCCTTACAACTGAATATCTTTCAACCTTCTCATCTATATATCTTTTTCTTCTTAATCCTGCAGTATCAACAAAAATATACTTATTATCTCCTACTTGGAAATAACTATCAATACTATCTCTAGTTGTACCAGGTATATCAGTTACTATTACTCTTTCTTCCCCTAGAATATGATTAATTAAAGATGACTTACCAGCATTAGGTCGACCAATAAATGCAACTCTAATACTTTCTTCATCAACTTCCATATCTTTGTTTTCAGGGAAAAATTTAACTACTTCATCTAGCAGATCTCCTAAACCAAGGGATTGTTCTGCAGAAACAATTAGAGGTGTTCCAAGACCGAGCTCATAGAATTCATATATCTCATCTGGTGTTTTTCTTGTGTCAATTTTATTAGCAACAAGAAGTACATTTCTTCCAGATTTTCTAAGAATTTCTCCGATTTCTCTATCAGTAGAAGTTAATCCTTCCACACCATCCACAACAAATAGAATAGCATCTGCGGTTTCAATTGCTATTTCAGCTTGTCTTTTAATATTCAGCATAATTATATCATCTTTTTCTGGTTCTAATCCACCAGTATCTATGATTGTGTAATGTTTACCTAACCACTCACCTTCTGCGTATATTCTATCCCTTGTTACACCTGGTTTATCTTCTGTAATTGCAATTCTCCTGCCTGCCATTTTGTTAAATAATGTTGATTTCCCAACATTTGGTCTTCCTACAATACATACTATTGGTCTACTCATACTTCACCTCTTTATCAATTAGTCTAATTAAGTCAGAACCATCTACCTTTGAATAGATAATTCTCTTGTTCATTTTTTCATTTGCCTCTTCTAAAGTTATATTATCAAGGAATATTTCCTCATCAACTTTCATCATGGATCTAGGAATAATAACTAAATCGGTTTCTTCCATATCTTTTATCTGCTCAACCAGATCTCCACCTGTAACAAGTCCTGAAACAGTAATTGTCTCTCCGAAGAAATTATTCTTTATGGGTACAACTATTATGTTTAGCCCAATAAATTTATCCTCAATTTTCCTAGCTATTTCATTCATAAATTCACCTGCCAATTTCCCAGTTGCAAAAATTATAGTCTTGGAATGAACTCTTTTTTTATGAATTTTATCCAGAGCTTCTTCAATTTCACTTGCAAAAGATCTTAGCAATCCTACCCCATTTTCATACTGGGGAAATCCTTCATACTCATCATAAGTTGGAAGATCTTCCTTTGATACCAAATAAAATTCATCTGAAGCAAATATATACCTAGTATCTAACTTATTCATATATTCATCTTGCATCTTGTTGATGTCGGCAATTAAAACTTTGGCTTTTTCTTCATCATATGTTTCAAGTTTTGCCAAACTTTCCCTGTACTTTGTAACTCCAACGGGTACAACTGCAACAGAATTGATTGAAGGGTAAAGTTTTGACAAGTCCTCAATAGTTTTCCTTAACTCGTCTCCATCATTAACTCCAGGCACTAATACTATTTGACAGTTCATTTCCAGGTTAGCCTTATGAAAACTCTTTAGAATTTCGTATATCTTTCCAGCCTTCTTATTTTTAAGCATCTTAATCCTGAGTTCAGGGTTCGTGGTATGAACGGAAACATTAATTGGGCTTAATCTATATTGTATTATTCTATCTATGTCATCCTGACTCATATTAGTTAAGGTTATGAAGTTTCCCTGTAAAAATGATAACCTGGAGTCATCATCCTTAAAATATAGGGTGTCTCGCATATTTGGAGGTAACTGGTCGATAAAGCAAAACATACATTTATTCTGACAACTCTTTGCCTTATCAATTAAGGGATTAGTAAATATGATACCCAGGTCTTCACTAATCTCTTTTTCAATTTCCAGTTCCCAAATTTCTCCATCTTCCTTCTGAATAACAACCTCTAAATATTCATCTGAAATTAAATACTTATAGTCAATGACATCTTTAACAGGTGTGTCATTAATAGTCAATAGTATATCTCCTGGATCTACTCCAAGTTCATCGGCTATACTACCAAGAACAACATCCTCAATTATATTTCTTGATTCCTTTATGTTTGTAATTTCCATTGTTACCACCAATCCTAAACCTATAAAATATGTAAGCCTACAGAATTCTGTAGGCTTTAATCTGTATTAATAAAGTGGAAACTTATCACAAAGTGAGTAAACTCTTTGTCTTACAACCTCTTTATCACTATCTTGATCTAATGCCAACGCCATTAACTTGGCAATTTCCTTCATTTCTTCTTCCTTCATACCTCTTGTAGTCATTGCAGCAGTTCCTATTCTAACTCCGCTGGTTACAAATGGACTTTCAGGATCATAAGGAATGGTATTTTTATTAGTAGCCATTCCAACATCATTAAGCATAGCTTCTGCAACCTTACCTGTCAAGCCTTTATTTCTAACATCAATTAGTATTAGATGGTTATCAGTTCCCCCAGATACTAATCTAAAGCCTTCTTTCATTAGCTCATCAGCTAAAGCCTTAGTATTGGTTATTACTTGTTTTTGATACTCCTTAAATTCATCAGTTAGCGCTTCTCCAAAAGCTACTGCTTTTGCAGCAATAACATGCATCAAAGGTCCACCTTGAATTCCTGGGAATATTGCTTTATCAATTTTTTTAGCATATTCTTCCTTACAAAGGATTGCTCCTCCTCTTGGTCCTCTTAGGGTCTTATGAGTTGTAGTAGTTACAAAATCTGCATATGGCACTGGATTCTGATGTAGCCCTGCTGCTACTAACCCTGCAATATGAGCCATATCCACCATCAAATATGCTCCAACTTCATCTGCAATTTCTCTGAATTTTTTAAAGTCTATTTCTCTAGGATAGGCACTAGCTCCAGCAACTATCATCTTTGGTTTTTCTCTAAGTGCTATTTCTCTTACTACTTCATAGTCAATCATTTCTGTTTCCTTATCAACTCCATAATCTACGAAGTTGTAATAAACACCTGAAATATTAACTGGGCTTCCGTGGGTTAAATGGCCACCTTGGGATAGATTCATACCTAAAACCTTGTCCCCAGGGTTTAAAAATGCAAAATATACTCCAAGATTAGCGTTTGAACCTGAGTGAGGTTGAACATTGGCATGATCTGCACCAAATAGTTCTTTAAGTCTATCAATGGCTAAGTTTTCTACTTTGTCAACTACTTCACATCCACCATAATACCTTTTAGCTGGATATCCTTCAGCATACTTATTAGTCAATTGACTTCCCATTGCCTCCATAACAGCCTCTGTTACAAAGTTTTCTGATGCTATAAGCTCAATGTGCTTATTTTGTCTTGCAATCTCTTCATTAACTATGCTCATTACCAATGGATCAGCTTTCGCTAGATTTGTAAAATCCATTTCAAAACCCCTTTCATGTTTATAATATTTTGTACAAACTTAAACTAAGACTTTAATATATATAGGTAAAGTCTTAGCATATATATTTATTTATGATGACTTAGTTTTGTTTTGTGTACTTAAGCATAATTTCTATCAGCTTATCCAAGTCTTCCTCTCTACTGTTGGGGTTTTCTATTAGACAATTTTTTATATAGTTCTCTAATACCAGTCCTCCAACATTATTTAAGGCACTTCTGGCAGCAGATACCTGCACTAAAATATCTCCACAAAACTTGTCCTCTTCTACCATTTTTTGTATACCCTTAATTTGACCTTCTATTCTTCTTAATCTAACAATAATAGAGTCTTTATCTGCCAAGCTCAGCCCTCCCTATAATTTCCTAGTCATTACTATTACACTTTCGTCCTTCTTAGCAAAATTCTTATCGATAATTCTAACAACTCCGTATGATATAAGAAGGAATAAAATACCAATTCCAAAACTTAATAATTCTCCATTGGCTACTTCTATATCCTTAAACAACATTGTTCCTGTTACAATTCCCATGATTAGAAAAGCAAATGGTATCATATATACTATAGTAATATACTTCATAACATTCTTTGGTATTGCCCTTAACTCAACAAAATCTCCTGGTTTTGCATCTATATTATTTTTTAATGTTAAATAGTGTGGCTTTACTTCGCAAGAACTTGCGCATCCTTTACAACTTCCACAGCCAGATGCTCTCTTAATTTCAAGTTCAACTTTATTGCTATCCACATTTCTGATAACATATCCTATTTGATCCATTGAATATCCTCCTATTTAATTAAATCCTTTATGACCTCAGAAGCAATAATCAAACCTACAACTGATGGTACAAAGGCTATACTTCCTGGTATAGCCTTTCTTCTATCCTTATCACCTAAATTTACATCAAGGGGGGCCTCTTCTGAGTATACAACCTTAAGACCTTTTACACCACGTTTTCTTAGCTCAGTCCTCATGACTCTTGCCAACGGACATACTTTAGTCTCATATATATCTTTAACCTTAAATTCTATTGGATTCAGTTTGTTTCCTGCACCCATAGAACTTATTATAGGTATACCCATTTTAATTGTGTTTGTAACTAAATCAATTTTAGCCGAAACCATATCGATGGCATCAATAACATAGGAATAATCATTTATTAACAACATATCCCTATTATCTTCACCATACTTATCCCTGAATGTTGTTACTATCAATTCAGGATTAATTTCCAGTAATCTTGTCTTCATTACATCAACCTTGGCTAATCCAATAGTTTTTGTAGTAGCATGAACCTGCCTATTTATATTAGTAATATCTATTATATCATAATCTATCAATATCAACTCTCCAATTCCCGTTCTAGCTAATGCTTCAGCACAGTATGAACCTACACCACCAATACCAAATATTGCAACTTTTGAATTATTAAGTTTAAGCATACCTTCCTCTCCAAGAAGGTAGGAAGATCTTTCAAAATACTTATTCATTTTCTACATCAACCTTTATATGAACCTCATTTAGTTGTTTTTCAGGTACATTTGTAGGTGCATTTGTCATTAGACAAGTTGCTGATTGGGTCTTTGGAAATGCAATAACATCCCTAATATTTGAAGAATTTAAGAAGGTCATTATTAATCTATCTAGACCATAAGCAATCCCACCATGAGGTGGTGTACCGTATTTAAATGCCTCTAATAAGAATCCAAATTTATCATTTGCTTCTTCTTCACTGAATCCTAAGGCTTTGAACATTTTACTCTGAAGATTAGAATTGTTAATTCTAATACTGCCTCCACCCATCTCGTCACCATTTATTACAAGGTCATAGGCCTTAGCTCTAACTTTCTCCGGAGCTGTTTCTAATAATTCAATATCATCATCCACTGGATGAGTAAATGGATGATGTTTAGCAACAAATCTATTTTCTTCATGATCATATTCAAATAATGGGAATTCAGTTATCCATAGAATTTCATACTGCCCTTCTTTAATTAATCCCATTCTCTTTGCTACTTCATTCCTCAAGTTACCTAAACTATCGTTTGCAACATCTTCATCATCAGCAACAAATACCAGTAGGTCTCCTACCTTTCCTTGAAATAATGATATAAGAGAGCTTAATTCTTCTTCTGAAAAGAATTTAGCAATTGGAGATGTGATTCCCTCTTGAGTAATCTTTATCCATGCTAGTCCTTTTGCCTTATAGGTCTTTGCATGTTCCTCCAAGGCTGATATTTCTTTTCTCGTAAATACTTCTCCACCTTTAATATTGATTCCCTTAACCACACCGCCATTATTAATGGTATCATTAAAAACCTTAAATCCACACTCTCTTAAATTATCTGAAGCATCAATTAGTTCCAAACCAAATCTTAAATCAGGTTTATCTACCCCATACCTTGACATTGCTTCTGTATATGACATTCTTTTAATTGGTAGCTTAATATCGATTCCCTTTATTTCCTTGAAAAGCCTTTCTACAAGTTTTTCATTAATTTCCAAGACATCTTCCACATCTACAAAACTCATCTCAACGTCGATTTGAGTAAATTCTGGTTGCCTGTTAGCTCTTAAATCCTCATCTCTAAAGCATTTGGTTATTTGGTAATATCTGTCCATGCCTGAAACCATAAGAAGCTGTTTCAGAAGCTGTGGTGACTGTGGAAGGGCATAAAACAAGCCTGGGTTAACTCTACTTGGAACTAGATAATCTCTTGCACCTTCTGGAGTTGGTTTAGTAAGCATAGGAGTTTCAACTTCAACAAAATCATTATCGTAAAAGAAGTCTCTAACTACCTTGGAAACCTTAGCCCTTAGCTTAAGATTATCCTGCATAATGGGCTTTCTAAGATCTAAATATCTATATTTAAGTCTCATGGATTCACTTACATTGTCATCATCTTTTATATATATAGGGGGTGTTTCAGCCTCATCTAGGATCCTGATCTCATTAGCTAATACCTCCACCTCACCAGTGGGGATATTTGGATTCTTAGATTGTCTTTCTCGAACATAACCTTTAATTGCTATTACGTATTCTGATCTTACGGTTTCAGCCTTTTCCATTACATCTCTAGGAACAGAATCATCTAAAACTACCTGTGAAATACCAGTGGTATCCCTTAAGTCAATGAATAATAATCCCCCAAGATTTCTTTCTCTTTGAACCCAACCCATAAGGACAACTTCAGATCCTACATCACTAATTCTAAGCTTGCCACACATATTGGTTCTTCTTAAATTACCCATTCTTTCTCCCATTTTTATACCTCCTAAAAATTATAAAACCCCTCATCTCTGATATTCAGGGACGAGAGGTAATCTCGCGGTACCACCCTAATTAGGTAAACCTCACTTAACTTTTAACGTTTTTCACGAGTGACTTAGTCACTGGCTCAAAGGTGTCTTCTAAAACTACCAACATCTATTCTCACCTACCATAGACTCTCTTTAGATAGTAAGTTTTATACTCTTCCTTATCTCTGCCTCATATATTATTGTGTCTATTATAAGCTATTTAGAGCTCTAGTGTCAATAAAAAGAAAGCCTACTCTTCTTATCTTAATGGCCCTTTTCAATATTAATAATATTGTCCTTTTTAGCTGTTATGAGTTCATCAACTCTACTTAAGTATTCATCGATATCTCTGAAATTGGATAACCTTACAATGCTTGATAAATCCTTGTTATAGAATTTTGATACACCTCCCATTCCAACTGCTATAATCGTTTCCTTTTCCTCCATAATCGAAACATTATAAAGGCAAGGATTACTTACTTTGCTGTATCCAACGTTCTCAAAATTTCCAAGAATTTGTTTTTGTCTATACAAATAATATGGATGAAGGTCCATATCTTTTGTAAACTTGCCACATTCTATTAACATTTTTTCAATTTCATTTGAGTCTTTAATATTGTATTTTTCCTTCTCATTTAAAAACCTGGAACCTTTCTTAAGGGATAGAGTGTGAATAGTCAAGTTATCTGGATCCAGTTCTTTAATTTTCGATAGTGTATACTGTAATTCTTTTAAACCCTCATCAGGAAGTCCAATAATCAGATCCATATTAACAGTGGGTATTCCAATTTCCTTTGCCATCTTATAAGTTTCTACTATATCCTGAGAATTGTGCTGTCTTCCAATTAACTTAAGGGTACTATCTACCATAGTTTGAGGGTTAATGCTTATTCTATCTATCCTATACTTCTTAAACAGTTCAAGATACTCATAGTTAATAGTATCAGGTCTACCTGCTTCTATGGTGAATTCCTTAATATCTTTAAAATTTTCTTTAATTATAACTATTAAGCTTTCCATCTGAGAAACACTGATACTTGTAGGAGTTCCTCCACCTAAGTATACCGTTGTAATTTCCCAGTCCTTCATAATTTCCTTAATTGCAATTATCTCTTTTTTTATGGCTTCAAGGTATCCTTCTACCTTATCTTTGTACCTGTTCATGGTAAGAGTAGGAAATGAACAGTAAAGGCACCGTGTTGGACAAAATGGGATGCTAACATAAAGGCTATAACTATTTTTCTTCAGAGAATCAATTATTGGCCTTTGTCTCCTGGACACATGCATCATTAAATCAGCTTTTTCATCACTAATCTGATATTCTTCAATCAATACATCATAAATCCTTTCATCAGATAAGCCTAATGAATGCAAATATTCAACTATTTTAACAGGACGTATGCCTGTCAATATACCCCATGGCAGCTTATAATTTACATCTCTAGAAAGCAAAAAAAACAAGCCCTTTTTTAAGGCAGTTTTTTTAGTAGACTTCTCATCCCTGTAGATGTTTACACTTTGAACTTCAATCTCTTCCCTATCTAATAATTTTGATTCTCTATATAAACTAAGAAGATATTTATTGTTATCTTCACAAATATCAATTCTATTAAATGAGTAATCAGAATTAAAAACAATTTCTTCATCTGGATAAAAAGCTCTGGCTAATTCAAAAGTTTCATGAGTATTAAGATCCAAATCTTTTGTGTAAATATTTAACATATCCTCACCTAAAACCTATCTTTTATAAATGGGTTTCTTTTTTTCTCATCCTTAATTGTAGATGGTAGACCATGCCCTGAATATACTATATAATCATCTGGCAATACAATTAGTTTCTTCACAATACTATTTATTATTGTCTCATAGTCCCCACCATATAAATCAGTTCTTCCTATGGACCCTTTGAATAATGTATCTCCAGTAATTACGCAACCATCCATAACCAGGCAAATACCGCCTCTTGTATGGCCAGGAGTATGGAGAACCCTTATTTTTTCTTCTCCCAAGGTCAATATGTCATTACTCTTTAGCAATACATCTGCCTCAAAAGCGATGCTATTTCCAGGCATAGCATTAGATAAATTTATTGCAGCGTCCTTTATCATTTCTTCGTCTTGTTGGTGTATATAAACTGGGACATCTATTGAATTCTTAATTTCCAGAACCCCTCCGATATGATCACCATGACCATGGGTTAATAGTATTCCTTTAACATTTAGAGCTTCCTTTTTCACAATATCTAATATATCATCTGAATCTCCACCAGGATCAACAATAAATGTATCCTTGGTATTTTCATCTATTACAAGGTAGCAATTAGCTGCATATACTCCAGCTTGTAACCTTTTAATTATCATTCTATTTCCCCTTCCTAAAAGTTCTTTTTGCTATCAAGAAGTATAGTAACTGGTCCATCATTGATATACTTAACATCCATATGGGCACCAAACTCACCTGTAGCAACTCTTATTCCCCTATCTACTGCTTTTTGTACAAATTCACTATAATACTTATCTCCAATTTCAGGGTTTGCTGAGTCAGAAAAACTTGGTCTTTTACCCTTTCTTACATCACCATATAAGGTGAATTGAGAAACAACCAATAAGTCTCCACCAATATCTATTACTGATAGATTCATCTTTCCATTCTCATCCTCAAAAATCCTAAGTCCTAATACCTTATCAAGCATATAGTCAATATCTTTTTCATTATCTTCCTGACCTACTCCTAAGTAAACCAGTAAGCCTTTATCAATTTCTCCGATAATTCTGCCTTCAACTGTTACAGAACCTTCCCTTATTCTCTGAACTACTGCTCTCATGAAATCCTCCTCTATGCTGTGACTCTATATACGTCATAAACATTTCCTATTCTTTTCAACTTCTTCATAAGATCATTTAATTGTTCCTTATCATGAATCTCTAGGATCATGGTAATTAAAACGCTCTTGTCCTTAGATGTCTTTGCATTTAAGGATAGTAGCCCCACATCAGCATCATTAATTCTTAAGGCTATTTCCGCCAATAATCCGGGCCTATCAGAGCCTCTAACTTGAATTTCTGCCTGGTAGTTAGATTTTTTCTGGAAATCCCAGGAGACTTCAATAAGTCTCTCTTTTTCTTCCTCAGAATGAATTATATTTGGGCAATCAGTTCTATGGATAGATACGCCTCTTCCTCTTGTTATAAAACCAATTATGTCATCACCAGGTACTGGATTACAGCACTTGGAAAATCTGATTTTAACATTATCTATCCCCTTAACTCTAATACCCTGGGTAGGTTTACCCTTGGATTTTGCCGTTGATTTCTGTATTTTTTCTTCTAATATATCTTTCTCACTTGGTTTAAAGTGATCTGAGTAAATCTCCTTCAACTTACTTAAGACTTGATTTAAAGTTATACTTCCGTATCCAACAGAAGCATATAAATCTTCTATACTGTTTATACTAACTTTTGTAGCTATATTCTTTAACCATTCTTCCCTCAATATTTCTGATGGTTTATAACCCAATCTCTTAATCTCTTTCTCAAGGGCTTCCTTTCCCTTCAGGATATTGTTGTCTCTTTCCTTTTGTTTGAAGAATTGCTTAATTTTTGTCTTAGCTTGATTGCTCTTAACAATTTTTAACCAATCTCTACTTGGTCCGCTGGAATTTGAACTTGTTATAACTTCAACAATATTACCATTCTTTAATTTATAATTAATCGGCACGATTCTATTGTCAACTTTAGCACCTACACACTTATTCCCCACATCAGTATGAACCCTGTAAGCAAAATCAATTGGTGTTGAACCATCAGGCAAGTTAATTACATCACCCTTTGGAGTAAAGACAAAAACTTCATCAGTAAAGAAATCTATCTTCAATGTCTCCATAAATTCCTTTGGATCATTAAGATCACTCTGCCATTCCAAAAGCTGTCTAAGCCAAACGAGTTTTTCATCAAAATTATTGCCTTTTGCATAACCTTCCTTGTATTTCCAATGGGCAGCGATACCGTATTCAGCAGTTCTGTGCATCTCATAAGTTCTAATTTGTACTTCAAAGATTTCCCCTTTATTCCCTATCACAGTTGTATGTAGGGATTGGTACATATTTGGTTTTGGCATGGCTACGTAATCTTTAAATCTACCAGGTAGTGGCTTCCAAAGCGTATGAACTATCCCCAGAGCACCATAGCAGTCCTTTATATTATCAACTAAAATCCTGACTGCAGTTAAATCATATATTTGTTCAAATGCCTTGCCCTGGTATACCATTTTTTTATAAATAGAATAAAAGTTCTTTGGTCTTCCACTAATTTCGCTGCTAATTCCCATTTCTCCCAATTTTTCATAAAGGGTATCGATTATTTCCTTAATATATGCTTCACGTTCTAGTCTTCTCTTAGAAACCTTTTCAACTAAATCATAGTAATTAGTCGGGTCTAAGTATCTCAATGATAAGTCTTCAAGTTCCCACTTAATCTTAGAAATACCCAGTCTATGAGCTATGGGAGCATATATTTCAAGGGTTTCAATGGCTTTTTCCTTCTTCTTTTCATCGGTCATATACTCAAGAGTTCTCATATTATGGAGTCTATCAGCAAGCTTTACAATTATAACCCTAATATCCTTAGCCATTGCAACAACCATTTTTCTAAGGTTTTCAGCCTGATTTTCTTGTTTTGTCTTAAATTGTAGCTTCTTTAATTTTGTAACTCCGTCGACTAAATCTGCTATTTCCTCTCCAAACTCTTCCTTGATTTTCTCGTAAGGAATATTTGTATCTTCAATCACATCATGTAATAGACCTGCAATGATCGTAGCAGTATCCATACTTAAATCGGCGAGTAGAAGGGCAACTTGAACAGGGTGAACAAAATACTTTTCACCTGAATTTCTAACTTGTCCCTCATGGGCTGATTCAGCGTAATTATATGCCTTGATAATAAGTTGCATATCAGCTTGAGGGTTGTATTGTTCAATTCTTAATAACAAGTTCTCCAACATAATCTCACCTTCTTTCTCTGATTTGAGGTATTCTATAGTTATTAATAACCAGTTGAATACTTATCCTTCCCATATATTCATTTATAGATGGACTGTATACTAGATCAACTTTTATAATATTATCTTTACCTTGTTTTGCTTTATTATACTCTTCTTCTCCGTAAGTGCTAATAATTTCATCTATAAAGTCATCAGTTCCCTTAAAGAGAATACCTTCTATATCAGAAGTATCATCGAATTGTAGTTTCATAACATTCATGTTGCTACCAATAAGATTTATCTTCTTTAAGCCCAGGTTTCTAACCCCAAATAGTGGTTTTGGATTTCCCTTGCCATGAGGCTCCAATACTTTCAACTCTTCAATTAAGTTCATGTCTATCTTATCTATGGTCAGTGGCAAATCGATGTAAATTTTTGGAACAAGATCAATATCTGTTAAAGTAGTGTTCTTATTCAATAAAAATCTTAAATCATTGATACTAGTTTTATCCAATGATAATCCAGCAGCCATTGGATGCCCTCCAAATCTATTTAGCAGTTCCTTGGCTTTGGATAACTCTTCGTAAATATTGTATCCTTCAATACTCCTAGCCGATCCTTTAACGCCTTCTTTTCCATCAGTTAAAACTATTGTAGGTCTATTATACTTCTCTTTGATTCTACCTGCAATAATACCAGCTATACTTTCATGTATATTAGGATCATAGGCTACAATTACCTTTGAGTCTAAATAAGATTTTTCTACTTGTTCAGCAATAACTTCTATTCCATCCAAGGTCATTTGTTTTCTATCCTTGTTCAAATCTCTTATTGCCTTTGCTTTATTTGAAGCACTCTCTTCATTTTCCTCCAATAATAAATCTAATCCAACCAATGCACTGTCTAATCTACCAGTAGCATTAAAGCTAGGTCCGAGAATAAATCCAACATGATATACCCCAAGTTCCTTGCCCTCTAAGGATGACTCCTTGATTAGGGCTTTTATTCCAAGATTTGTAGAATTGTTTAATCTTTTTAAACCCTCTACTACTATGACCCTATTTTCATCCACTAGATCAACCACATCACAAATAGTTGCAATGCTAACAAATTCTAAGTAATCAAAAGCTTTTTCCTCTATTCCAAAAACTTTAAATAAGTTAGTGACTAATTTATACACTACTCCCGCACCGCAAAGTGTCTTCTGTGGATAATTGCAAAAAGGTTTTTTTGGATTTAGTATGGCATCTGCTTCAGGCAAGACGCTAAATACATTTCCATCCTCTGGATTGGGAATATCATGGTGATCTGTAATTATTACAGTAATACCCATTTTTTTGGCTAATTTAACCTGTTCATAGGCTACAATCCCATTATCTACAGTAATTATTGTATCAACGCCATGGGCTTTAGCTTCCAGAATAATGTGATCATTTATACCATAGCCATCATTTACTCTATCAGGTATTACATAATCAACCCTAGCTCCAAGTTCTTTAAGGGCTTGGTACAAAATATATATACTCATTATTCCATCAACATCAAAATCTCCAACTATCCGAATCCTTCTCTTATTCTTAATCTTTTCCATTAGTATTCTTGTTGCTAATTCCATATCATCCATTAAAGTTGGTGCTAGTAATTTGTCTATAGATGGGTTGAGAAACCATTCAATCCTCAAGTAATCAGCAATATCTCTATTTATTAAAATTTTAGCTGTAATCTTTGATATATTAAAGGTATTTGATATCTTTTGGACATCTCCCTTTTTATTTCTTATAAACCAGTTCTCCAAAATATCACTCCATATAAAAATAGAATTTAGATAATATTATCTAAATTCTACCATTTTATAGCTTTAATTGCTAGAAAAATCATTCTTTAACAATGTTTTCTGGTGTTTCTTCTCCCCTTTGATAAAGGAGCTTTAGCTTATCTTCTTTAGACTGAATTTCATTTTTTAAAACCTCAGTGCTTTTCTCAAGATTTGCTATGGTTAACTTTTGTTCCTTAATAGTCTTTCTAAGTTTGTGCTCTCTTATTAAGCCAAGAAGGACAGCAACAACAGCTCCCAGTAATACTGATATAAATATTACTATGGCTTGTGATAAAACTACCTCAGCAAATATAAAATCTATCTCTACTACAGCACTGTTACTTAAAGCAAAGATACCTATGATTATTGCTAAAATTAAGGTTAATATTAAACTCTTTTGCATCCTACACTCCCCCGAATATTAAACTCTACCCTTTTTTAAAGTATACCATATAGGGCTTGCTATGAATATAGAAGAATATGTTCCAGAAAGCATTCCTAATAATAAAGGAAGGGCAAGAACTTTAACATCTTCCACTCCAAGGATATATAGTACTCCTACTGCAAGAACCGTAGTTACAGTTGTATTGATAGTTCTTCTTAAAGAAAGCTTTACACTGTTATTAACTATTGTTTCTAAATTATCTTTTTGACTAATTCTTAATTGTTCCCTTATTCTATCAAAAATAACAATTGTATCATTTATGGAATACCCAACTATGGTAAGCATTGCTGCTATGAAGGAACTATTTACAGGCAATCTTAAAATCGAGTAAATTGCAAGAGTGACCAAAATATCATGTATTAAGGCTACTATTGCTGCAACTCCAAACTTAAATTGGAATCTAAAGGATATATAACCTAGCATTAATACTGAAGTTATTATTATTGAAAATAAAGCTCTATCCCTAATTTCCTTGCCCATGAAAGGTCCAAACTTCTGAGTTTGAAAGTTATTTCTATCCATACCATGAATTTCAACGAATTTATCAACAATGGCAGTGGTATCTACATTGCTTAAATCCAATGAACTTCTTATTATAAGTTCTTCCTGATTTCCACCAACATGTATTAAGCTAGCATTATTATCATATTCATCCATTATTTCTCTTGCTTCCTCAACGGAAACAAATTTTCCAAGATCAAGTTGAATCATAGTTCCACCAGTAAAATCTATGCCGTAATTTAGGCCATTTACAAAAAACATGATCAAACCAGCAGCAATGATAATTAATGATATCATATAAAATATTTTCTTATTCTTTATTATATTCATAGTCATCACCTCTCTCCTAAGCCCCATATAATTTGACGTTCTTGCCGCCAGTTATATGAGCCATAAGCCTTAAAACATACTTTGTGAAGAATATTGCTGTAATCATAGAAGTAATTATACCAATTATAAGTGTTACACCAAATCCTTTAATTGGTCCAGTTCCAAAGTTATATAATACTAGGCCAGCTATCAAAGTGGTGACATTAGAATCCATTATAGATGTTAAAGCTCTCTTGAATCCTGCATCTATGGAAACTCTCACTGTCTTTCCAACCTGAATCTCTTCTCTTATTCTCTCATATATCAAAACGTTAGCATCAACAGCCATACCAATAGATAAAATTAAACCTGCGATTCCAGGAAGGGTTAATTTTACACCTACACCTATCATAGCTCCAATAACAATTATTACATACACAGTAAGTGCTAATCCAGCAACAAACCCTGGTACTCTATACATTATAAGCATATAGAGGAAGATTAAAAGTAAGGCAATCCCTCCAGCATATATACTCTTTTCATATGCTTCAAGTCCAAGGGTTGGACCAATGATTGAAGTTTGTACTTCAATCATCTCCACAGGTAAAGCTCCTGCTCTTATTAATGTTGCAAGATTGTTAGCAGATTCTAATGTAAATCCACCAGCTATAACTGGTTTTCCATCTCTTATTGGTTCTTGAACGATAGGGTAAGAGATGACACTACCATCAAGAACTATATAAATTATCTTATCTTCTGTAGCAGTTTCATTTGCTAACCTACTGGTAACATCCAAGAAAATCCCTGAACCCTCTTGGTCAAGTTCCAAAGATACTACCGGTTCTTCAACACCCAGGTTACCTGGTTGGAAGATAACTTTTGCATCAACTACATTTTTCCCAGTTAAGACAGTTAATCCGTCTGGATCAATAAATTCAAGTAAAGCTGTCTTTCCAATTAGGTCGATGGCTTCTTGTGGATCAGTTAATCCAGCTAGCTCAACCCTGATTCTATTTTCATCTTCGATAGCTATGTTAGGCTCAGTTACACCTAATCCATCTACTCTTTGGCTAATTATGGCTTTTGTTTGTTCCATCATTTGTCTTAATTCTTCACCAGTAGCATCAGTATTGGCTTGAAGCACTACATAAACTCCTCCTGCCAAATCCAATCCCAACTCAACAGAATCTTTTGCCCCTAGGTATGTGGTATCTCCTATGGTAATGCCATTTGATCCTACGAAACTTATTCCTGCTACAAAGGCAACTATTAGAATAAGTATGATTATACTTCTAGATTTCATCTTCTACCCCCTCATCAAGATTAGCCAGCACTGATAAAGCACATTCTATTCTCTTCTTCTCCATTTCGCATCCTAGTTCATATGGTTCCATCATATTTCCATGGGCATAGTATGCATTTGCATGACAACCACCACTACAGTAGAATCTAGCCCAACAGGTTCTACACTTTTCCTTATTGTAGACATTTGCCATTTTAAATTCATCTCTAAGTTCCTTTTTTTCAATACCAGTGTCTAAGGTTCCCAATTTAAATTCCTCTTCACCTACAAACTGATGGCAAGGATAAATCTCTCCCTCAGGTGTTACAGCAATATATTCACTTCCCGCACCACAACCAACTGCTCTTTTTACTATACATGGTCCTTGATCTAAATCAATCATAAAGTGGAAGAAGTAAAAATCCTTGTCTTGTCTTTTTATCTTTATATATTCTCTTGAAAAGTCTTCATACTCTTTTAAGACTCTTTCTAAGTGTTCTTGACGAAGAGCATATTCCATGGATTCTGGTGTTACAACAGGTTCTATTGATATCTTCTTAAAACCATGCTTATAAAAATCCATGGCGTCACTACCAAAGTCCAGATTATGGTTAGTAAATGTTCCCCTTACATAGTAGTCTTTATCGCCTCTTTTTTCTACCATCTTCTTAATCTTTGGGAGTATAACATCAAAGCTACCCTCACCTGATATTGTAAGTCTCATATCATCATTTATTTCTTTTCTTCCATCAAGACTTAATACAACATTCTCCATATTTTCGTTTATATAATCAATTTTTTCATCATCAAGTAATACACCATTTGTTGTTATGGTAAACCTAAATCTCTTATTATATTCCTTCTCTAGTTCTCTACCATAATCAACTAATTTTTTTACCGTTTCAAAGTTCATAAGTGGTTCCCCACCAAAGAAATCAACTTCTAGGTTCCTTCTTTTCCCAGAATTCATTGCCAAATATAGAAGTGCTTTCTTTCCTGTTTCCAAATCCATCATACTTCTTTCACCCTTGAAATTTCCCTGGGATGCAAAACAGTATTTACATTTCAGATTACAGTCATGGGCAACGTGCAAACACATGGCTTTAACTATATTTTCTTCATTATACTTGATGTTGGATAAATTATTATCTTCAGTGTATAGAATACCATTCTCCTCTAGATATTCAATCTCTTCCAAAGCTTCAACTAAATTTTCCCTAATATATTTTGAAGATAATAATTCTATTATTTCCTCATTACTCTTAATATTGTAATAATCAAGTATATCATATACCATCTCATCTATAATATGAACAGCTCCACTGTTAATATCCAAAACTAAATGCTGGTCGTTTAAATAAAATTTATGTATTAATTGGGACTTCAACTTATTTCCTCCTTAAAATTCTTCAAATAAAAAGCAGTGGATAAAAAACCACTACCCTTTACTTAGTTACTTGTTTTCATTTTCGCACTTTTGATTTCCAACTGTACATGATGTTTTACATGCTGATTGGCATGATGTTTGGCATTCGCCACATCCACCGTAAACAAGACTATCTTTTAATCTGTTCTTGGTAAGAGTCTTTATGTACTTCATAATAATCCTCCTCTTCACCTTATATGTAATTCGCTGTAGATATTATATCACATAGAAAAGGCAATATAAAGATATTTTTCAATACATGAATTTTGAACATATAGAAAAAACTTCCTCATCGAGGAAGTCTATAGTTTTTCCATTTCTTCAGTTTCATCTTCAGGGGTGCTGCTTCCTCTACCTTCCTTAACCACTGAGCCAACAGCCCATCTAGTTACATCAAGTTTAGTCTTTGCAGAACCAACTTCAAGAGTAATCGCATCAACTTTAACTTTAATGATTTTACCATAAATACCACCTATGGTTATTACTTCATCTCCAACTCTAAGAGATCCACGCATTTCCTTAATTTCTTTTTCCTTTTTTCTTTGAGGTCTAATGGCAAAAACATAAAATATTACCAATAAACCTATTGGAAGAATAAACGCTTGTAGCTGCTCCATTCACTAATCACTCCTTTTCTAATATCTATTATACATCATATTAATCAAAAATCACCAATTAATCTTGAATATAACCATACTTTTTATAAAATTCTTCTCTGTACTCCATTAATCTATCCTCTTTAATTGCACTTCTTATATTTTCCATCAATTTAATCAAGAATCTTAGATTGTGTATGGTTGTTAGTCTCAATGCAAGTATCTCATCCACATTGAATAAATGTCTTATATAAGCTTTTGTATAGTTCTTACAAGCATAGCAATCACACTCTGGATCCAAGGGAGAGAAGTCTCTTGAGTACTTTGCATTTCTAATTACCACTTTCCCTTGGCTAGTCATTGCAGTTCCATTTCTTGCTATTCTAGTGGGTAAGACGCAGTCAGCCATGTCAATACCTCTTATAACCGCTTCAAATAGATAGTCGGGACTACCAACACCCATTAAATACCTAGGTTTATCTTCGGGTAATAAGGGCACAGTATAGTCAAGGACTTCATTCATAAGCTCCATGGGTTCTCCTACACTTAGTCCACCAACAGCATATCCACTAAAATCCATTTCTATTAGGTCTCTTGCTGATTGTTCTCTTAAATCCCTATACATTCCACCCTGGACAATGCCAAACATTCCTTGCCTATCCCAATCCTTATGGAAATCTTTACATCTTTTAGCCCATCTGCTTGTTCTTTCCATGGATTGTTTAGTGTATTCATATTCAGCGGGATAAGATACGCATTCATCAAAGCACATCATTATATCGGAACCTAAGGAGTTTTGAATCTCAATAGCTTTTTCAGGGCTTATAAAATGCTTGGATCCATCAATATGAGATCTGAACTCTACTCCTTCTTCCTTTATCTTTCTCAATTCTCCTAGGCTAAAAACCTGAAAACCACCTGAATCTGTTAAAATAGGTCCCTTCCAATTCATGAATTTATGAAGACCACCCGCTTCTTCAACCAAATCATGGCCTGGTTTTAAATACAAATGATAAGTATTGCTTAAGATTATCTGCGCTCCTAAATCTTCAACTTCTTCTGGTGTCATAGCCTTTACAGTGGCCCGAGTCCCCACTGGCATAAAGATTGGAGTTTCTATTTCCCCATGAGGTGTTGTAATTTTACCAAGTCTAGCATGGCAATCACTTGATTTTTTTATTAGTTCATACTTAATTGCTGACATCATATCCCCCTTATTATCTTATAAACATGGCATCCCCAAAGCTAAAGAATCTGTATTTATTATCTATAGCTTCTTCATATGCACTAAATATAAAGTCTTTTCCTGCTATTGCACTTACTAACATCATCAATGTTGATTCAGGAAGATGGAAATTTGTTATTAGTCCATCAGCAATCTTAAATTCATATCCTGGATATATGAATATATCAGTCCATCCAGATCCTTCCCTAGCCAGTCCATCTTCAGTGGCGATAGTTTCTAGCGTTCTGATTGAAGTAGTTCCAACTGGAATTACCTTCCCACCGCTTTTCTTTACCCTGTTTATCATATCAGCAGCTTCATGAGAGATCTCATAGTACTCTGAGTGCATAATATGATCATTAACATCTTCTACTTTAACGGGTCTAAAAGTACCCAGTCCAACATGAAGGGTAAGATAAATCACCTCTATGCCTTTTTCTTTAATTTTTTCAATCATCTCTGCAGTAAAATGTAGTCCCGCAGTGGGTGCTGCAGCTGATCCTGGTACTTTAGAATATACTGTTTGATATCTTTCCTTATCATTTAGTTTTTCAGTAATATATGGTGGAAGAGGCATCTCCCCTAACTTATCCAGTATTTCTTCAAAGATACCATCATACGTAAATTTAATGAATCTTGTACCATCTTCACCTATATCTATAACTTCTCCCAATAAGAGGCCCTCTCCATATTGAATCTTGTTTCCAATTTTCATCTTCTTACCAGGTCTTACTAAACATTCCCATATATTATTTTCAAGTCTCTTGAATAGCAATGTTTCAATGCTCTCTTCCTTACCCAATCTACTACCAAAAAGTCTTGCCGGAATAACTCTAGTATTATTTAACACAAGAGCATCCCCAGGGTTTAGATAATCAATTACACTACTAAATATTGTATGACTTATGGTTTTTTTATCCCTATTTAAAATCATTAATTTTGAATTTGTCCTGTCTGCCAATGGTGTCTGAGCTATAAGCTCATTGGGTAAATCATAAAAAAAATCACTAGTTTTCATTTAATTCTTCCTATCTATTTATTATTGTTACATCTACTCCAGTGTAGTAGAATTTTAGAATCTGGTCATAGGTATATCCTAATTTAGCCATTTCTATAGCACCATATTGGCTCATTCCAACTCCATGCCCATATCCCTTTCCATTGAAGGTAATTGAGTCTGATTCAAGTTGAATCTCTGTATTGAGCTTAGTTATACCAACAACACTTAAGACTGCAATGTTTTTATTTTCAATAGCAAAATTTCCACTATTTGATATTATATTTAGGTTTTCACTTGGCAATATAGTCTTAGAAGTATCTGAACCTATGATATTGATATTCTGATCTTGCTTGATTATTCCATTGTCCACTGAAAATAAAGTGCTCTTTAACTGAGTTGTACCTAAGACACTTCTTAGGATTGCTCCGGTTATTTCTACCTGATTGCTTGTTCCTGTTATTCTTATATTAGATACCCTCCCAGAAGGAAAAGTTGCCAATACTTCCATGTCCTTAACCATACCTACATCAGTGCCATGAGCAATTAGTCTTTGAGAGATTTCAGATTTTGTCATAGTAAATGACCACGTAGAACCGTTTGAGTTTAATGAAAATGGATCTACTACACCAACTAAATATGGTTTAGGACTTCTCCATACATTCTCACTACTGGCAGTATGGCCTCCTGAATTGGAGTGATAGACAGTTTCTGCTATTGTTCCATTATATGTTGCCACCATGCCCTTAGTTTCATCAATTGCTCTATTGGAATTTGGATTTTCTCCATCAAATCCAGCATAAACCTGACAATGCACCGTATCACATAGATTAAATCCTTCAGCTATATGTTTATTAATGTTTGAGTAAGTAAATCCCCTTGCAGTAACAGCCTGTGCCTTTATAGATTCAATTGGTGCTGATGTTGGAAATTCCTTGGGTAAAACTCCAAATAGATATTTCTCAACGCTAATATGGTTAATCACATTATACAACCCAGAACCCTTAATTAAATTTACATATCCTCTGTATCTTGCGCCACCCATACTTATTACTCCATCGACTCCTGATTTAGTACCTAAAATCATACTACCATCACCCGGCATGGAATAGATCAATGCTTTACTTGGACTGTATACATCAATCCTTCCTGCTTCCACATAGGTTATTAGTACCGATGAGGTATTCAAGTCAAGTATTTCTTGTGTTTTGTTATCTTTTGAAAAAACCATTAAGGACTCAGATGCATCTATCTGTAAGAACTCGTCAAATAGATATGTTTTTCCTACTTTAACATCCACAAAATATGAATCAGCTGGTTCACTTATAAAATCATTTCCCATTAGGGTTATTGCCAATCCAAATATTAAAAATGCAATTATTATTCTTCTCAAATCCTCACCAACTCTCTTTATTCATTGGGATATGGTCTGTTAAAGTGCTTGTATGCCTTTTCAGTAACCATTCTTCCTCTAGGTGTTCTGTTTAGAAAGCCTATCTGAAGTAGATATGGTTCATAAACATCTTCTATGGTAACTCTTTCCTCACCTGTTGCCGCAGCTAAAGTCTCGACTCCAACAGGTCTTCCTCTAAAATTGTCTATTAAGGCTAAAATTAATTTTCTATCAACAGCATCTAGCCCCAGCTTATCAACTTCTAGAATTTCCAGACCTTTATTGGCTGTATCTTCATCAATAATCCCATCTCCAATAACCTGAGCATAATCTCTTACTCTTTTTAAGAGTCTATTGGCAATTCTAGGTGTCCCTCTGGATCTTTTGGCAATTTCGTATGCTCCCATAGGACTGATTTCTATATTTAGTA
The DNA here is from genome assembly GCA_964575895.1 of uncultured Tissierellaceae bacterium. Lineage (GTDB taxonomy): Bacteria > Bacillota > Clostridia > Tissierellales > Tissierellaceae > Gudongella. The sequence continues at coordinate 123,712 of CAZNTE010000002.1, forward strand.
TACCGGCAGATCTGGTTACTATTTCAGTTAAGCTCTCCACATCATAAAGATCAAGATTAAGCATAACACCAAATCTATCTCTCAAGGGTGAAGTCAGTAAACCTGCCCTTGTAGTTGCACCAATTAATGTAAACCTGGACAAATCTAATCTAACGGATCTAGCTGAAGGACCTTTCCCTATAATTATATCCAGAGCAAAATCCTCCATTGCTGGATACAGTACTTCTTCCACAGTTCTATTGATTCTGTGTATTTCATCAATAAACAGAACATCATCATCAGATAGATTAGTAAGGATAGAGGCTAAATCTCCTGGTCTTTCTATTGCAGGACCAGATGTTACCCTAATATTTACACCCATCTCATTTGCAATTATATTGGCTAGTGTTGTCTTGCCCAATCCAGGGGGCCCGTAAAGTAGAACATGGTCTAAGGATTCACTTCTACCTTTGGCAGCTTGAATAAATATATTCAATTTTTCCTTAGCTTTTTCCTGCCCAATATATTCACTTATCCATTTGGGTCTTAGGGTTGCTTCACTTTCTAAGTCTTCCATATTTAAATGTCTGGCAACTATCCTATCTCTTATTTCATCCATTTATATATCTCCTTTACATGGCCAATTGTCTTAATCCATGTTTTATAATCTCTTCTATGGTCATATGGTCAGTTTCCATTCCTCTAAGGGATTTTTCCACTTGATATCTATTGTACCCTAAGGATATAAGTGCTTCAACAGCCTCATCATAATTTGTGCTTCCATGATGAATTGTCGTCTCATCATCCATATCAAAGTTTTTATTAACCTTATCCTTAAGCTCAAGAACGATTCTCTCAGCTGTCTTTTTGCCAACACCAGGTCCCTTGGTCAAGGTGTCAATGTCTTTTGTAACAATAGCCCTTTGTATCTGACTTGGTCTTAAGGCAGATAGTATACCGCATGCAACCTTGGGGCCAACTTTTGATACATTTAATAGTAATTTAAACATATCCATTTCTTCTATAAATTTAAATCCGAAGAGGAACATCCCATCTTCTCTAACTATTAAACTGGTATGTATTTTCTGATTTTCCCTGTCCTGACTTAATGCAACAAGGGTATTTACAGAAGTAGTGATTTTATAACCCATCCCATTGTTATCCAGAATAAAATAGTCATCCCCAATATGTACAACATCACCAATTATATAATCTATCATTTATATTTCTCCTTATCTCATTTTGAACTGATCTTTAAATTTAAGTGAACTTCCATGACAAATCGCCACAGCCAATGCATCTGCAACATCATCAGGTTTTGGTCTTTCCTTTAAGTTAAGGAGAATTTTGACCATTTCCTGCACTTGTGCTTTTTCAGCTCTACCATATCCTACCACAGCTTGCTTTATCTGTAATGGAGTGTATTCGAATATCTCCATATTATTATCAGCTGCTACCAGAATTTCCACTCCTCTGGCATGTCCAACTTTTATTGCAGTCTTTACATTTTTGTTAAAGAACAACTCCTCAATGGCTAAATCCTGGGGATTGAACTTTTTAATTATCTCATCCAATTTCTTATAAATCTCTTGAAGCCTAATTGGAAAATCATCTATAGCTGGAGTTAGTATTGCACCATAATCTAGTACTGTAAATTTATTTCCTATACATTCCACAACACCATATCCCACTGTTGCAATTCCTGGATCTATCCCTAAAATAACCATAATTTACCTCATTTCTTGGATTTGGTAACCTTCTAATATTGTACCATAAAATGATAATAAAACTAAACACAAAAATAAATCCCTCTGGTCAATCACCAAAGGGACAATTCATTAGCTTAGTTACCTATTTCTCCAATTTTAAATCCTGCTTGTTGTATCTTCTCTATAATAGCATCAGGATTTTCAACATCAATTCTTAAGATTACTCTAACTACACCCATTACCTTTGCATCCAACTGGGTTAAGTTAATAATATTTATCTTTTCCTTTCTCAAAAGGTCGGTTAATCTTGCCAATTGACCTGGGATGTCAAACATATGAACAACTATTCTCTCTCCTGAGTCCAATCCAAATACATCGGCAAAAGCACTGAAGATTGAAGAGTGAGTCAATATACCTTCAAACTTACCATCTCTATCCACTGCAGCCAGGAAGGGTGTTCTTGCACTATTGAGTAAATGTGAGGCTTTATCGATTCTATCATAACTCTTGATAGTTTCAAATTCCTTATTACAAACAGTATCAACTTTACATGTATCTAAAAATTCTTCCTTACTTGAATATTCATTTTCGAAAAATTCTCTATAAATTGCTTCCTTCATCAAAATCCCATAAATTTGCCCATTGTCTATTACTGGTATGGACAAGAAATTGCCGCTGTTTATCTTCTCCAGAGCAGATCTTATACTTTCATCTGGTGCTGCAACCGTCAACATGGATGATTTAATCATATGATTTCTTACGTACATTCAAGGACCCCCTTAGATATTTTTATTTATATCGTTTTAATACACGATCATTTAGACCATTCCAATATGCATCCTTATATAATCTAAGCCCATTTCTTGTAACTATTTTTATAACTTCATTATAAATATTTATAAGTTCATCTTTAGTTAATAAACCATCATCTTCAGTGATATGAGTTATTTCCTCATTATAATTTATTGTCAACTGTTTGTCCAAATACTTGTTCAAACTGCATATTTTAGCCTTTATTATCTTTTCACTGTAATTTGTAATCATTTTATTTAAATGATTGGTGGTTTCTTCATTTTCATCTATATGATCAAAGACCATATCCTTTAGTTTTCTAACATCTTCATTGTTAGTATCAAAATGAAATAAGTATTTCTGATAATAAAGTTCATTTATTGCATAGGTCTTTACTGTTAAATCCTCTAGACTATTGGCTAACTTAATATTAATATGACCATTTTTGTATCCTTCTAAATACAAGAGAAGTTCTAATCTGTTCACATCTTCATGAATTAATTCTCCTAGGTTCATAGCAATCATCTGATTGCCTCTTCTCTCCTTCAATATTCTTACTATATGACTTCTTAAATATTTCAAAGAAACATATTTTGGAAATATATTTCTAATATTATCTTCTATATCATAAAGGTTAAGGAGTATATGTATGCTATTTAGATCATTCTTGAATAAGAAATTATGCTTTAATCCTTCATATAAGTCACAAATTGAGTCATTCGATAAAGCCATAGATAGCATCCCTCCCCTTAAAATTTTTTTAGGCATTAACTAGTGTAAGATTTATTATACTACATATTCCATTAGATTTCTCTATGAAAATGAAGGATAATTGTTACAATATCTTAATAAAAAACCTCAATTTGTTGATTATGTAAATCAATCAAACTGAGGTTCTATCACTATAGAAGGAATATACCTTCATCTTCACATTTTATTATTTCATCCTCTGACCATACTGATGCTTGAACCTGACCAATATGTTTTGCTTGTAAGAAATACATGCAAATTCTCGATTGACCTATTCCTCCACCAACTGTATATGGTAAATCACCAGCTAATAATTTCTTATGGTAGTCCATTTCTAGCTTATACTCTGCATCGGCTAGTTTTAATTGTTTGATCATGGCTTCTTCATCAACTCTTATCCCCATACTGGAGAGTTCAATTGATTCGTTCAAAACTGGGTTCCAGAATATAATATCCCCATTAAGCTCCCAATCATCGTAGTCTGGCGCACGTAAATCATGGGGTTTACCTGATCCTAATACTCCACCAATCTTATATATAAATACAGCTCCATATTCTTTTGCTATACTATGCTCTCTGTCCTTTGGGCTTAGTTCTGGGTACTTATCTTCCAATTCCTGAGATGATATATAGGTTATATTTTCAGGAAGTTTCTTATAAAGTCTTGAAGGATACAAGTCTGTAATGTATTCCTCTGTTTCCTTAAAAGCTTCATATATACTATCAACTACAGTCTTAAGAGTTTCAAGATTTCTATCTTCTTTCCTAATAATCTTCTCCCAATCCCATTGGTCAACATATATTGAGTGAATTCTGTCCACGTACTCATCAGGTCTAATTGCATCCATATCAGTATAAAGTCCTTCACCTACACTGAACTCATACCATTTTAATGCCATTCTTTTCCACTTTGCCAATGATTGAACTATTTCCAAGTCTGTATCATATTTTCTCATTTTAAAGGAAACAGCTTTCTCACTACCTGATAGGTTATCATTCAATCCTGTTTCAGGTCTTACAAACAAGGGTGCAGATACCCTTGTCAAATTTAGTTTACTTGATAAACTTCTTTCAAAGAAATCCTTAATTTGTTTAATTCCAACTTGTGCCTCCCTAGGAGTAAATCCATTTACCATCATCATAATTTCCATCTCCTTTTAATTTTGAATATAAAAAAACCTTCCATCCCTTATATAAAGGACGAAAGGTTACTCTCGCGGTACCACCTAAATTAGCAATAATGCTCACTCAATTCCGTACGGATAAAATATCGATACGTTATAGCTAATAACGGGCTATACCGTCTGAGCCTACTAGAAAATCGTTCGGTCAGATGCTCAGGGCTGTTCTTCACAATAGACATCGTATTGGGATCTCACCATTCCCAACTCTCTTTGACTACTCTCTAGTGCTACTCTTCCCTTCACTGCAATGTATTAAACTGTAATCAGTATACAATCAATTTTAAATTTAGTCAACACTTTTTTATACTTCTAAAGCAAAAACTTTATGAATATCTTCTGAATATTCATTTATAACATCAAGTACAAAATATGTTATCTTTAAATTTAAAGATAAGGCAAAATCTAAGTCAGTCTTAAAACCAATCTTGGTATTTGAGTACTCTTCTACCACATCTTCAATGTACTTAACTATTGCTTCCTTAAGACTAATAAGATTCTCATCATAAATATTTAAGTCATTAACAGTAATCAAATTCTTCTTGAATGTATGGTTTGGAGCATAATCATTGAGTTTTGCTTCATACCTAACATGTTTGATCATAGTTCCATTAAATGTCCATCTCTTAGCATGTGGAACACAAACATAGTCTGATAAATAATGGGAAATTATTCCCAACTTCCTACTTAGAAGCTTAATACCAATGGGATCCTTGATCTTTTTAAAGTCAATATATCTACTAATAAAGATGATTTTCATGATCTCCATAGCGATATAGTTTATACTTTCATCCTGATAGTGTCTAATTAATTTGTATTTTGGCAATATATCAGGAGCAATTGAGCCCCATAGCAATTTTTCTTTATCCAGTTTTAAATCGTATATGTCAAGTACATTATCATAGACTTGCGCTGCAATAATTTTGTGAGTATCTGCGAAAATGTTAAACACTCCCTTACTTTTAATATCAACTTCCTTCAATATATAATAAGTGTAAAAGTATGTCAACCAATTAAATATTATATTATTGTAACAATATTGTGATATTAAGAAAAATTGCCAAAGAAATCTTTGTAAATTTGGTAGTTTTCATCAGAATATAAAACCAGATTAATCTTCTCAATATTTTTTCTAATTTTAGAAAATTCCACTATTGCCTTATAGACAACTTCAACAGCTTCATCAATAGGATATGAATAAGCACCAGTAGATATGGATGGAAAAGAGATGGTTTTAATCTCATACTCTTCTGCAAGTTTCAGGGAGTTAAAATAGGCATTGAAAAGTAGTCTCTCATCCATGCCCTGATTAGTACCATAAATAGGTCCAACTGTATGGATAACATATTTACAAGGCAAATCTCCACCTATAGTTAATCTAGCTTCTCCTGTGGGACAGCCCCTATGCTTGATACACTGTTGGAGGATTCTTGGTCCACCTTTTCTATGAATTGCTCCATCTACCCCTCCACCACCAAGTAAACTATTATTGGCAGCATTCACAATGGCATCAACCCTCTCTTCAGTTATGTCCCCTTTTTTTATCTCTACATTAATCTCTCCAATTTTCATCTAACTTTCCTCCTCCAAAAAATCCTCCAAAGCATTCCATACTTCAGGAGTTTCAAATCCTTTTCTCCAACTGGCTACTCCAGCTAAATCATACTTATGAACAAGGGAGACCTTGTTGAACAGAGAGTTGATATCTTCAATCCATATTTCATGGAAGTAATCCTCAAAATCTACTCTTCCATAAAATTGCTTTATATCATCCTTCCATTGGAGATCTATGTTATTTCTTTTTACAAAATTATTGGCAGCTTCCATACCAATGGCTTGAGATGAGACTTTTCCATCTCTTGTTGTCCACATTCTAGTATAAAAGGGCATTGCCAGAATCATCTTTTCATTTGGCACCAGCTCTAGTACTCCAGTTAAGGATCTCTCTACCCAAGTGTATTCAGCAACACTACCAGCTATTGGGCTTGAAGCCCAGTGTTGATCATAAGCCATCAAAACCATATAATCTACTGCTTTATGCAATCTCTGTCTATCCAAGAACATGGACCAAGTTGGACTGGTGGATATGCCAGTTACATCCATTGATACAACGAGATTGTTTTCTCTGAATATTGGATATAACTCCCTCATAAATTGAGTCATTACATCCTTATCCTGGTAGTATACATTTTCAAAATCAATGTTTATACCTTGAAAACCATAGGATAAGAATATATCCAAGAGATTATTTATTATTTTTTCTCGCATGCTGCTGGAATTTAAAATCACAGTGGTTAGAGCAGGGTCAAATTCATTGGTTACAGATGGCCATATGTCTACACCTAAATCCCTATACTTAGATACATAGTCCCTGTTTCCCTTATCGTATATTTCCCCATTCTCATCAACCACATCAAACCATGTTGGAGAAATCACATTAACACCTGGAATTCGTTTTATATTGTCTACATTTCTTACCACTCCATAGGTGTAATCCCAGGTCATGTTGACTTTTCTAGTTCTTCTATTAGTGTCTTCATCTTCAATCCCACCAAGAAAAACTTCCTTGCTTAAATCCACAATAATACTATTGGGATTGACATACCCAAATCTACCATCTCTGGTTAAAACATAAAACCAACCCTTCTCTTGTTGCAGTACTCTCAATTTAGTATCCTTGTTTATAATATCTCCAATTACTGGGGATAATTCATGTGGACTATATCTTAGATATTCATCTTTTGTAAGACTGCCATAGATGTATAAGGTGTCTTTAAACTCTATGATTATTGAACTATCATATATACCTACATCTAGTTTTTCTTTATATTCTTCTTCCAATAGTCTAAGAGGAATATATGTTGTATTGTTTATTTTTCTTATAGGCTCATCAATTATTACATTCTTGCGATTAAAGGTTGCAATAGTATCATCCAACTTAAATCTTTTAACTTGAGTTGGACTTGTTATTATCAAGATACCTTCATCCTCATCAAAAAATATATCCTCATCCATTGTTTCTTTTACTAACTTCCAATTTATATAAAATTTGTCTTCTAATACTAACAGATTATCATCTTTGTATATCTTATCATCTACGATTACCATCTCACCGTATTCATATGGCAATTCTTCCATATTTATATAGGTTAAATCATTGTAAACTCTATAACCTGTTGAAATTATTAAAATTAGAAGAATTACAAATGTAATTAGCTTTCTCAACGAAACATCACCTCAAAACTATTATATAAGATGGAGGGTCTTATATCAAACTATATAACAATAAAAAGCCTAAGTATAAAATTACACTTAGGCGAATTTATTATAGAGGCCATATGAACAATATTAGAGGAGTTGCAACAACTATTAGGATAATTGATAGAGGCAACCCAAGCTTCCAATAATCAGTAAATTTATATCCTGCTGGTCCCATAACCAACAGATTAGTTTGATGACCGATGGGGGTTAAAAATGCAGCTGAAGCAGCTATTCCAACACCCATTAAATAAGGATCTGGAGATACCCCTAAGACTTGTGATAAGCTTATTGCTATTGGACCCATCAATACAGCTGTTGCTGAAGTACTAATTAAATTTGCTAGTCCAAGGGTTAAGACCATCATTAAAGCTACCATAAATCCAGGGGGAATAAATCCAGAAACCCTAAATAAGAAGGAAGCTATTGTATCTGCCCCTCCACTTTGGGAAAGTGCAATTCCCAAAGGGATAAGTGAACCAAGCATAATAATTGATGGCCATTCTATGGCATCATAGAATTCTCTGGGAGTTATGATTTTAGATAAGACAAGAGTTATGGCTGCCACAGAAAATGAAACCTGTACTGGAAATACACCTATGGTTGTTAAGATTATTGACATTAAAAATACACCTATGGTAAAGTACATTTTCCAAACAGCTCTGTCAGTTACAATCTCAACCCCTCTTTCAGCAAGTGGTAAGCATCCCATTTTATTATATATATCCTTCAAAACTGCCGTAGGAGCTTGTATTAATAGAACATCCCCCGCCTTAAATCTTAAGGACTTTAATCTTTCTACAGAGTAGACCCCTTTTCTGGATAAGGCTACAAGGTTTACACTATACCTGTTCCTTAACTTGGTTTCATATGCCGTTCTACCAACAAGTGGAGAATCATCCCTTAATACAACCTCAACAAGGTCCATGTCTCTGGATTTGATTAAAGATTCCTCTAACTCCAAGTGTTTTCTTGCTCCTTTTAACTTTATTCCAGTCTTATCTATTAAATCAGCTAACCCCACTGGAATTGTCTTAATTATTAAAATATCATCCTCTGAAAGCACTTCTAAAGGAGATGGAGCAATTATCTTTTTATCACTCCTAATTATACTTAATATTTCAACTTCCAGGTTATATACCTTGTTTATATCTATAATTGTTCTTCCTATAAGCTTACTATTCTTTACCACTTGAACTTCAGATAGGTATTCGCCAATGTTAAATGATTTCTCAATTCCTTGGGATTCTCTTTTGGGTATTAACTTTCTTCCAAATATTGCCATAAAAAGTATACCTAGTATACTTACTGTAAGACCAATTGGTGTAAAATCAAAAAAACTAAAGCCCTCTGCTCCTGTACTAATTCTATATGATGAAACGATTAGGTTAGGAGGAGTCCCAATTTCAGTCATCATGCCACCTAAAAGTGCTGAAAAAGCCAATGGCATTAGTATTTGAGACGGGGGAAATTTCTTTTCCCTTGATATTTTAATTGCCACAGGTAATACAAGAGCTAAAGCACCAATGTTGTTCATAAAACCTGATAAAACTGCAGTAACTAACATTAATTTTGCCATAATAACTTTTTCAGATGGTGTTTTCCTATTTAGCAGATGTACTATTGCATCAATAAAGCCAGTCTTTACTAGAGCGGCACTTATTACCAAAACTGCTGCTACAGTAATTATTGCAGGGTGACTAAAGCCTTGAAAAGTATCCTCAGGCTTTAAAACACCAAAAATAGTCAATGCCAATAATCCAAGTAAGGCAACAAAATCATACCTAATTCTTCCAATTATAAAAAGAACTAAAACAGATATTATAATTAGGAATACAATTATCTGATCAAACATAAGGTGGCCTCCAAGATATATATATTTTTATACTTATACCACTTAATACTTAAATATACTCAATTTTAATCAAGAGCATCAGATAATATCCAATGCTCTTGATCAAATTCTATAAAAAACTTACTTCAACACTTCCTAGTCCAGTGAAGGAGCACTGAAATTTATCTCCTCTAAATGCTTCTGGTGAAGCTGTAAAAGCTCCGGAAAGTATGACTTCCCCTTCCTTAAGTATGACTCCAAACTCATAAAGTTTATTGGCTAACCAAACAACTCCCTTGGCTGGATTACCCAGCACTTCCCTTCCTTTCCCACTATTTACCAGTTCTCCATTTTTAAATAGAGTCATTTCTATTTCATTTAAATCTATTTCTCCAGCTGGGATCCTTTTATCTCCCAATACATAGAAGGCACTTGAACCATTATCCGCTATAGTATCAACAAGTTTTATCTTCCAATCTTCAATTCTACTATCCACAATCTCAATTGACCCGCATATATAGTCAGTAGCTTCATAAACATCTTGAAGGGTTACATTTGGCCCTACTAGATCTTTCTTAAGAACAAAGGCGATTTCACCCTCTACTTTTGGTCTAATAACTTTATCCATTGAAATAGATCCACCATTTAATACTTCCATACTTTTATATAAATGCCCATAATCTGGCTCAGATATATTCAGTAGCTCTTGCATGCCCTTAGATGTTAGGCCTATTTTCTTTCCTGATATCAGTTCACCATCACCGATGGACCTCATTACATTTATCAATTGAATGTCATATGCATCTTCCACTGTTAAGTTTGGATTTGTCTCACTTAGTGGTGGTATGGTCTTATTATTTTTTAATCCACTGTATAAAAGATCAGCATGCTCTTTATTTGCTTTATTTGTCATATTCATTGTTTTACCTACTTAAGTAATGATTCTAATGCCAATACATTTACTTTAACAGCTATTGGCAATATTTCCTCATCAAAATCAAAACCTTGTGTATGATGTCCAGGTTTGAATTCTCCTCTAGCCCCACCCAAAGTGAAGTATGTTGCTTTTCCACCATGTTTCTGTACTCTGTCCACCATGAACATGAAATCTTCACTTCCTGAAGGTTTATCAGAAATTAGTTGAATAGCTGATATGCCTTCTAGTGTCTTGCCAATACCTTCAATAACCTCTGCCATTTCAACATTTGATGTTGCACAAATAGACTCACCAACATAGTCAATGGAATATTTACAATCATGCATACCAGCTGCATTTTTGATTATTCTCTCAGCATATTCCTTTATATACTCATTTATTTCTGTTGATTGTCCCCTGGTTTCAACCTTCATTGACGTCTGGTGGGGAATAATATTTCTATCTCCATCAACAATCAGAGATCCTACATTTATTCTACTTGCTCCTTGATTATGTCTAGGTATGGCATGAAGATTAAGTACTGCTGTACAGGCAGCGAGTAGAGAATTTTTCCCTTCATTAGGTGCTCCACCTGCATGGGATGGAAGTCCAGTGAACTTAACATCTAGTTTAGTGGTTGCCAAGAAACCATTATTGCCACATATTAAACTTCCAAACTCTTCATTAGCCATTATATGTCCACCAATTACATAATCAGCATCATCAAGAAGACCTTTCATTACTATGGATTTAGCCCCTCGAACACCTTCTTCTGCAGGCTGAAATATTATTTTGACACTACCATTTTTAAATTTCTCCTTATTCATGGCAATAGTCTTGGCAACTCCAAGTCCAATGGCAGCATGTCCATCATGTCCACAACTGTGCATCATACCATCATTTACTGAGGCGAATTTTTCATTGTGTGGAAAATGATCTTCAGAGGTGCTTTCTGTAATATTTAAGGCATCAATGTCAAATCGCAATGCAACAACTGGGCCTTCTCCAAATTTCATAGTTCCTACAACTCCTGTAAAACCATCCTTTAAATCGTCTATGTACTTCCTAATACCACCGTTTTCTACAGCTCTATCATAAGCTTTTGTTAATACAGCCTTGGAAGGTAATCCCATTCTATATTCTTCACTAATAACATCTCTGCCAAACTCAACCTCATAACCATATTCAACCAGTTTGTCCAATATGATTGATGCAGTTCTTATCTCTGTCCATCCTGTCTCAGGATGTTTGTGAAAATCTCTTCTGTTCTGAATAATTTCACTTTTAATGTCATCGATAAAATTAACTAGTTCTTTCATTTAATTAACCTCCTTTATTTACTTATCAATACTTATTATATCACTATAACGCCTTATTGTACTCTATAAATTAATATGTTAGTGGATATAAAAATCCTCTGCAAATATTATTACAGAGGATTTACAAATTATATTTAATTATTGAGCATCTTGTAATGCTACTTTTACAGCATCCATTATTGCCTTTGATGTATAGGTCGCTCCTGATGCCACATCAACATCATATGAGTTTGCTGATACTATTGCTTCAGGTACTCCTGATATTGCAGGATCACTTATTCCTGGTGTCTCTTCATGAGCCACTACCTTAACACTGGCAATCTTGCCACCTTCAACTGTAACCTCAACCTTCAATCCTGCATACATTCCTTCATCACTTACACCTTCATATACTCCATCAGTATATGAAACTGAACCTTCAGCTGCAATTGCACTTTCCAATGCTACTTTTACAGCATCCATTATTGCCTTTGATGTATAGGTTGCTCCTGATACTACATCAACACTTGGAGTATTTGCTGATACTATTGCTTCAGGTACTCCTGATATTGCAGGATCACTTATTCCTGGTGTCTCTTCATGAGCCACTACCTTAACACTGGCAATCTTGCCACCTTCAACTGTAACCTCAACCTTCAATCCTGGATACATTCCTTCATCACTTACACCTTCATATACTCCATCAGTATATAAAACTGCTTCAACTGGTTCTCCACTTGTTACAGCATCTTGTAATGCTACTTTTACAGCATCCATTATTGCCTTTGATGTATAGGTC
>CAZNTE010000003.1:0-63861 GCA_964575895.1 uncultured Tissierellaceae bacterium
ACCTTGCAAGTCGCTATAGGGTTCGTCGGCAACTACGCCCCTTGTGGACTTTCACAACAGACAGAAGGCATGCCCGTCATACAAACAAAGTGGGTAGCAAGGCTACCCACTAAATTATTATACTAGATAAGTCCAGTTGCACTAAGTATTATGTGAGCAACTATGGCAGATCCAAAGAATGTACCTGCGAATACGAATATTGCTACAATGAATACCTTCCAACCTAGTGATTTAAACTCACCAAGTTTGTTTCCAACAGAGATTCCTGCAAAAGCAAGAATTGGAGTTGTAGTTCCTAAGAATTCAACTTCATTTGTATACTTTAGGAATAACTCTGCAGTTGGCATAAATGGCATACTTAAAATAAATGCTATTAGAGATGCCCATGCAAAAGCAGGAAACTTAATTGCAGGTACATACTCCTTTATAACAAGTGCTATAAATGCTATTAATAAAACTAAAATCATACCAGGAATTGATGGGATGATGGCCTTATCATATCCAATCCATTGACCAACAAGGATCATAACACCAGTTATTAGTAGTACAAGTGTATAATTTTTAAACTTTGCGCTCTTTTCTGACATGTTATTTCCTCCTTCCTAGTACTGGTTCTAACTTCTTGTAAAGGAAGTTTGTTATTGGCAATCCAAGGAAATACTCTGCATATAACCCTGTAACTCCTGTTAACATATTACTAGTTGCAGCATATGCAAGAACTGTTTCCTTCATAGCTGGATCTACAGCTTCAGATAAAGCTCCAGATGCAGCTGCCATCATACTACCACTACCCATACCAGTTGCCATAGCTAATGCATATGGGTGAAGTCCAGTAGATAGGGAAAGTGAACCTAAAACACTAAAGAATATTGTTCCAAATAATGTTCCGATTAGGTAAGTACCAAGAACCCCTGTACCCTCTGGAGAACTAATACCATACTTCTCACCAATTATTCCAAGAGCTGATTCTCTACAAATTGAGAATGTAGCACCAACAGATTCCCTCTTAAGTCCTAACAATAACGCTACTGGTAAAGCTAAAAATATAGTTCCTAAATTTCCAAGTTCTTGAAGTAATAATGCTGGTCCAGCTTCTACTACCTTAACGATGTTTGGACCAACAAGTGTACCGTATTTTACTCCCAGTGGTAATAGTGCTACCATTACAAATGTACCAGCTAAATCCACCTCTTCAGTTCCTATGGCCTTACCAAGGGCCTTTATTCTCTTTCCTAGTACTCCAGGTGTGATTAAAATACCCATTACAACTGCGAAAAGCATAGGTAAAAGAACGATTACACCAATTCCAATATCAATTCTTTGAGTTCCAATCAGCTCGGCAATAATTGTAATAATAAATGCGGCAAGAACCAAGCTTACTACAGATGATTTTTTCATACAATACCTCCTATCTTATTAGATTGGTTAAATACTCTCTCAGTTCACCTCCTATTTATTTTATATATATCATTTAACTTTATCCCCTTATAAAGATAAAGTACTGATATCATTAATAATATCTTGTTTAAGTCATTTTTTCAATACTTTTGATTACCATCTCACTCATAAAGGCTGAGGCATTTATAATAGCTCTGTCATCACCATCAAATCTTGGATTATGCCATACATAATTCATGTCTTTTTCATGGTTTCCAACTCCCAACCAGAAAAAGAATCCTTCAACATTTTCAGTGAATATGGCAAAATCTTCTCCTCCCATGGATGGAATTGGATTATATATATACTCATCTCCTAATACTTCCCTACAGGATTCATAAGCTAGGTTTGTTAAGTCCTCTGGATTATACACAGCTGGTAAATCAAATATATAGTCAAGCTCAGCCTCCACCCTATATCCTTCTGCTGTGGACTCTATAATCTTTTTGATCCTTTCAGGTAACAAATTTCTATCCTCAGGATCAAAGCTTCTAACCGTCCCTGATATTTCAACTAATTCAGGGATTACATTGTTAGCAGTTCCAGCATTTATTGTTCCAAAGGATATAACTGCTGAATTTAGGGGAGAGATGTTTCTACTGATTATGGTTTGGACATTCATAATCATGGCTGCTGCTGCAATAATAGGGTCTCTTGTGGCATGAGGAATTGCACCATGCCCTCCTTTTCCATATACTCTGATTCTTATGGTATCAACAGCGGCCATAAGGCCTTCCTTCTTTATTGCAATCTTACCCCATGGTATTTCCGGATTGTTGTGTAACCCAATTATTCTATCTATTTTAAGCTTATCAAATAGGCCATGCTTTACCATCATCTTTGCCCCTGCATTAACCTCTTCTGCTGGTTGAAAAACAAACGCTACATTTCCTCTTAACTTGTCTCGCATTTCAGATAATATCATAGCTGCCCCCATAACTGATGCAGTATGGATATCATGACCACAGGCGTGCATTACACCATCAATTTTGGATTTATACTCTCTACTGGATATTTCCTTAATAGGAAGGGCGTCGATATCTCCTCTAAGAGCTATGGTAGGTCCATCTTCTCTTCCTCTTAGTAATCCAACTACTCCAGTTTCCATTCCAATATCAATAATCTCAACTCCTAAGGAAATTAACCTCTCCTTAATCTTTCTAGTTGTTTCATACTCCTTAAAACTAAGCTCAGGGTACATGTGAAGGTCTCTTCTAAATTCTATAAGTTCTTCTTCATACTTATCTTTAACATCTTTGAAATTTATCATCGATTCCCCCCTATTATGTAGGGGTCATAATGACCCCTTATATTATTTAAGATAATCAAATACAGTTTGTACAAATAATGCTGCCCCAACCTTGAAGTAGCTTTCATCTATATCGAATTTGGAATTATGGTGAGGATAAATAGCTCCATCGATTTCCTTTGGGTTGTTTAAGAATATAAAGGTTCCAGGTGCTTTTTCCAGGAAGTATGCCATATCTTCTCCGCCCATTACTGGTTCCTTCATTTCAAAGATCTTTTCTTCTCCCACTACTTTAACGGCAATATCTCTAAAGAATCTAGTAAACTCCTCATCATTTATCAATGGTGGATATTTGAAATCATAGGTAAGTTCAGCATCTCCTCTCATTGATTGAGCGATTCCCTTGCTAAGTTCTTCTATCCTCCTAGCTATTCTACTTCTAGTCTCCCTATTTAAAGTTCTTACTGTACCTTCCATTTCAACCATTCCAGGAATGATATTTTGATTAAATCCACCTTCAATTCTACAAATTGATAGAACTACAGGATCCACTGGCTTTGTCTCTCTACTAACTAATGTTTGAAGTGCAGTACCAATTTGGAATGACATGGAAATAGGGTCTATTGAATCATGAGGGTATGCTCCATGGGCACCCTTGCCCTTTATCTTAAGAAGAATTCTATCCATTGATGCCATCATTGGTCCATACTTTATTCCAACCATTCCCTTTGGAATCTCTGGGAATATATGTCCATTGTGAATACCCATTACAGCGTCAACTTTAGGATCTTCCATGGCACCTTCTTCAATCATAGGCAATGCCCCTCCAGGATACTCCTCTCCTGGTTGGAATAATAGCTTCACCTTACCCTTAATCAAATTTCTATTTTCCTGTAGAACCTTTGTTGCACCTAAAAGCATTGCAGTATGACCATCATGGCCGCAAGCATGCATCTTTCCATTATCTGAGGCAAATTCAAGTCCTGTCTCTTCTCTTATGGGAAGTGCATCCATATCAGCTCTTAAGGCCATTACTGGGCCTTCTTGTCCACCATGGATTAATCCCACGATTGCATTTCCATTAACCAGTGTCTTGTACTCTATTCCCAGTTCATCTAATACTCCCTGGACATAGGCACTGGTCTTTGGCAATTCTAATCCTAACTCCGGAATCCTATGAAGATCTCTTCTCCATCTAATCATGTCCTCTTCTACGTTTTTAGTTAATTGCAAAATATCCATCTTTTACCTCCCATTATTCTTGGAAGTATCCCTTATACAAGGGGAATCTTCCACTAATTTCTAAAACCTCTCCCCTGATTTTTTCAAGGGCAGTTTGGTCATCTATAGAAATGGATACCCGGTTAATCAAATCGCTAATCTCTACCATATCATTTTCTTTAAATCCCTTTATTGTAAGGGCAGTTGTTCCTATCCTTATACCGCTGGTTACAAGGGGCTTCTCTGGATCAAAAGGAATCATATTTTTATTTACTGTAATCCCAACCCTATCAAGGGCTACCTCCAGTTCCTTACCGGTTATATTTTTTTCTCTTAAATCCACTAATAAAAGGTGTGAATCTGTACCTCCCGATACCATTCTAAATCCTTTTTTGGATAATTCTCTCCCCAATGCTTTAGCATTTAGAATTACCTGCTCCATCAACTCTTTAAACTCATGAGTTTCTGCTCTTTTAAATGTAAATGCTTTTGCTGCCATTGTATGAAGGTGAGGAGAACCCTGAGAACCAGGAAAAAGGGCTTTGTCGATTAATTTCCCAAACTCCTCCTTGGCAAGGATAAATCCTCCCCTAGCCCCACAAAGAGTCTTTGTGGTAGTTGATGTTACAAAATCAGCATACTTCATAGGATTATCATAATGACCTGCAGCAACTAGTCCTGCAACATGGGCCATATCAACCATATAGTAGGCCCCTACTGACTTTGCAATTCTTCCTATTCTCTCATAGTCTATCTGTCTGGGATAAGCGCTTCCACCAGTAACTATGAGTTTTGGTTTCTGTACATTTGCCAATTCATCCAAAAAATTGTAATCTATCAATTCTGTATCCTTGTCTATACCGTAGGAAGAAAAATCATAGAACTTACCTGAAAAATTAACACTATTCCCATGGGTTAAGTGACCACCCTGGTCCAGTCTTAATCCCAGTACTTTATCCCCAGGATTTAATATGGCTGCATAAACAGTCTGATTTGCCTGTGAGCCTGAATGTGGCTGAATATTGGCATATCCTGCCTTATATAGTGACTTAGCCCTTTCAATTCCCAGTGTCTCCATTTCATCAACAAATTCACATCCACCGTGATATCGTTTGCCAGGAAAGCCTTCTGTAGTCTTGTTTGTCATTATACTCCCCTGTAATTCAAGTATTTCAGGTGGAACATAACTTTCAGATGCTATCATTTCAAGTCCTGTTTGCTGTCTTTTAAATTCCTTATTTACAATAGAATATAACAAAGGATCTGATTCCCTTACTGATTCAAGCATAAAATCCCTTCTTTCTGTATGATACTTATATTATTTCAAATCCAAGTAATGTTTTAAAGGAATAAAATCACATAATATATGAACAAAATCATTAGTTAATTATTAATCAATATTTTGATGAAAATCCTCATGAATTATTGAATAAGGCCTTTCAACATAATTTTCTCCAAAATTTCTAAATAAAAAAAAACCTCTAAAATAGATTTTGGTTATTTACCATGTCTACTTCAGAGGTATGATATTAGTTAGTGGATGCTCTCACCATTTAGGATCTTAAGTGTCTTGCCTTAAAATATTTAAATATACTTCTAAGAGAAAACTCTATTTCTTTAAACGTTTTCTCAAAGACTTAGAATCCCTAAATCTATTAGTTTTTTACCACATTAGCCCTTGCATTATAAGAAAGATCTAACTCTTCATCAATTTCAAGAGGGGGTTTTGGAGGCAATGGGCTTGGCAATAAAGATTTATACTTTAGCTCACCTGTTAAATTTTTTTGGAATTCTCCTGCTCTATTTTTCATATTTATATCTCTATCGCGAAATAATAGTTTAATGTTATCAGTTTTATTTCAATTTATCATTTAAAATTAAATAAAGTCTGGATGTTTTTCATGTTATTTCATTTAACCATTTATGTGAAGTATTATTCGCTTGCAGTTCTCATTATTTCATTTTCTTAAAAGCTAAGAAGTCCTCGAATCATAAACCGACTTTCCACCATGATTTTCTTCATTCCTAATAGTTCTATCAAAATCAATAATCATAGATACAGCATCATCAATCTTTTCAGAGGACTTTGCTTTATCGGTTCAATATTGACTGCGTGGCAAGTTCTTATAAGGTTATTGTCCATCATCCAAGATAGCACCTGGTGCTCAGTTCAAGGAAACAAATCCATAAAGAAACCCCCAGCCCCTTAAGATACCAATACCCACCATCCTTTGCCACTGGTATTTCCGCTGGACAAGTTTGCTGCCAAACCCCTGTGGCCGCCCACGTTCGCATCGGGAGGCAGGGTAAACAACATCGCCATCGGCCCCTTAAAAGCTTGATTACTCTCAGGGTTTGCTGGGGGGGGTAAAAGAAAGCCCCGTGAGAGCTAAATTGTTTGCTTTCCCACGGGGTTTGTTGGCTTTCTTTGCACCGTATCAAAGTGTACTTCTTTACTTTGTTACTTTATTAAATATGTTTCCAGATACAGTATATTGTTCAAATACATGAACTTCTTCATCGGTTTCTTCACTAGAATCGTTAATTACAGTTGTATTTACCCTAGGGTTCAACCCATCATGAAGTTCAATTCCCATATTTGTAAATGTTATTTCATTACCAGTTATAGTAACATTCTTTAAAGTATCGGCACCTACACCTTTTCTACCTACTATAACATTGTTTGTTAACTCGCCACTTGAGCTTCTATCAAAATATACACCCATAGCTAAGTTATCTGTGCTTTCAAATGTGTTTCCTGTTATCGTTACGTTTTCAGCAGTTGACACAGATAGGACATTGCTAGTATATCCAGTAGCCTCAACCGTTAAATCTTTTATAGCTGTACCACTACCAGGGCTATCTATTTTTATTGCACTATGCTTGCTCTCACTAGTAGCAGTTGATGTTATTGTTTTACCATTACCGTCTAGAGTAATGTTTTTTCTTATAAACAGTTGGCCACTTACTGCAATGTCTTAACCAAGAATAATGTCATTATCTGTTATTGCTACCGCAGCTCTTAGTTCATCTTCAGTTGTTACATACATTGCTCCGTCTATTGTGATATTCACATTACCACCGGCAACATCATATATCATTGGTCCATCTTCAGTAGGCTCAAGATTTGAGTTAGTGATTGTAACTGTTCCTGGTGCATCTCCACGAAGCCAAACAGGAACAAGGGTGTTTAGATTACTATCACTTATTGTCAATGTTGCAGTCGTTACTACTCCGCTGCTTTGACCTGCTCGTACTCCATAACCAGTACCTTCTACTGTTAATCCTGTTATTACTGCATCACTAGGTCCGTAATAGTTAATGCCGCTTTCTCCACCTGTTACTGTACAATTGGATACAGTAAAGTACTTGGATTGTCCTTGTATTTGTCCTAAGCTGTGTAAACCAATACCTTCACAATCAATAATGTCTAAACCAAAAGCACTGTTAGTTTTTATAGCCACAACATCAACCTCGGTATTCCCCATAAATATATTTTCCTCTATACTAATATTGTGGGCATAGTTGTTCGTATCATCCAGTAATTTTGCAGTTGCTAAGATAATTTCAACATTCTCATTAGCGTTTGAAAAATCAAAGGTAAATCCTTTAATAGTTAATGTCTCTGTACCACTACTCCTGCCTGCCCCACTAATTTTAAATTGATTCTTTAACACTACTTCCCCTACTGCTTCTAAAGTAATATTTACGCCTTCTTCTTGAACTATGTTTATAGACTCTGTACCATAATCTCCTGGGAGTATCTCAATAATGTTGTTTCCAACTACTGCATCATCGATTGCTGCCTGGATAGTGTTATAGCCTTTGTTCTGGGTAGCATTTAAAACAGTAGGATAGACCAGTTTATCATCGATACTGACCGTAAGTTCTCCTTTATCAGTAGCCTTAAGGTGTACAAAGCCCTCAGATATAACTGTACCTCCTGCTTCTGTTTCATTAGAGAAACCACTTGCAGAGCAATTTTCGATTTCAACATTGAAACTTCCAAATCTTGTATCAATATCTATTGCTGCCTTCATAGCAACAGGACTACTTGCGCTAAAAGTACAATTTTTAAATATGATCTCAGCAGGGTCTGCCAATGTTGCACTTTCATTATAAATTAACACGCTCCTGCCAGCAGAATTGAATTCACAGTTTTCAAAAGTCACATTGGAACCATAAGTCCAAATATTATATGAGGTTTCTTGATTGAAGATGCAATCTGTAAATTCAAGATCCTTTGCATAACCCCAAAACTTACCATTAATCACGCAGTTTCTTGCTATCACTTTATCGGGCTGGATTCCCTGATAGTTTTTGTCAGGCTCACACTGTAACGTCAAGTTTTCAAATGTAAACTCACAACCGTAATAAGTCTGATAATTGGGTTGATCTTTTCCTTGTGGAAATTCAATTTTTGGCTTACTACTGTTACCCACAAAAGTAAGGTCCTTGTTGTTAGCTGTGGCACCTATAAGAGTGCAATCCTTTATAACATTTATAGTGCTTCCATCTACCGCTGCATTAATTGCTGCTTGTAAGCTTAGATATCCGGTATCACCTATCCTTGCAACTGCACCTTCAAGAGTCTTAGTTCCACCTGTTACGGTTACTTTATCCTGATATTGAGCCCAGCCTTCGTCAACCCAAACTGCGTTTATCTTATCTGCTTGTACATTTTCAATATTTAAATTGTCAATAGTGATCTTTGCACCAGCTTCTGAACCTACAATAATTGCAGATTTCTTTGCTGTGTTAAATGTAGAGTTGCTAACAGAAAGATTCACAAGTTGAGGAGTCCCAATGTATTGATCAGAGATCTTAATTCCGCGACCGCCATTTGTATTAGCGGTTACTGTTGTATCTTCAATAGTTACCGTTTGACCATTGGCTCCAATCCAAATTCCATAGTACTCTCTATCTTCGGTAATCGTAACACCAGTAAGCTTAGCGTCTGCGCTTAAATTAATAGCGTTACTGAAAGTCGTATTCGTCAGTTCAATTTTAGAACTAAAGTTTATTGCGTGATTGTTCCAAGCGCCGTTTCCACCAACAGTTGTTTTTACCACATTGACATCCTCTAAAGCAAATATTGCATCGGCACCTGTAAGACCAATAGAACTCCAATCGCTATCTGTTTGATGTAATGTGAGCTCTTTACCGTTACCTTTAATAGTAACTTTTTGTGTGCTTTCATTACCATAAGCATCCCTTGCGCCGTATTCAAGTCTTGCATCTTTAATAAGCTCAATTACGACATTGCCATCACCAACTGCGGCAAGCGCGTTTTGTAAGCTATCGTATTGCTTAGTGCCAATCACAGCAACAGTGTTTTCCTCCAGTTTGTTAAGTACTGTAACCGTTGTTGTTGCTTTTTTACCATTATTAGATGTTGCCGTAATTGTTGCTGTTCCTTCAGCTACAGCAGTAACAACACCATCAGCAACTGTTGCTACATCTTTATTACTTGATGTCCAAGTAACATTTTTACTAGTGGCATTTGTCGGTGAAATTGTTGCTATTATTGTAGCACTATTATTCTCATTGTCATTAATGTCTAGATAGAGTGCTGTTTTATCCACACTAATAGCAATTACTGGTTGTACAGGAGGTACATATACTCCCCCTCCTCCAACGACAGGTGGAGTTTGACCTACTACTTCATTTCCTCCTGGAATTACTTCTTTATCTCCAGCAAGTACTCCAGTAGTTCCTTCAGCTGCTACAACCTTTGTACCATTGACTGTTACCAGAACATCATTGGAGTTTGCATTAACAGTAGTTACTGTTCCTTCTCCTTCTACTTGTGTTCCTGCTCCATTTGCATTTATTTCTTCTATTGAACCGCCTTCTGATACAACTATCTTAGTATCGCTTGCAGTATTTGTTGTTTCAATTTCCTTTACAGTTCCTAGAACTTGTATTTCAGAATTTTCTCCAGAAACTACTAACTTATCAACTATTGAATTTTCCCCAACAATAATCTTGGATTCATTGCCTTCAACTACTGCATTAGTCAGTTGAGCATCTGTAGCCCATACGGTTACTTCGTTAGCAAGAACTATAATATCTGTGAAGGTACCTTCTATGATAACATCATCACTTCCATCTACTGTAACTTCACCAATTTCAGTTCCATCTTCAGCAAATACCCTAACTACTCCATCAATTCTAGCTATGGTTATACTTCCTACTGTGGAAGATCCCTTGATTACTATAGAGTCCTTTCCTCCACCTCTAACTAATAATCTACCTTCTACTACTACATCTTCAAGTGTTACTTCACCATTTCCAACTCCATCTCCAATGATTAGATCACCTGAAATATTTGATTCCTTAAGTACTACACCAGGAGCATTTATCATTAGGTTTCCTTCTACTTCTAATGTATATTCTCCTTCATTACTTATATATCCTTTTATTATGTTATCCATTAACTGAGCAAACTCAGCTCTTGTAATAAATCCTTTAGGGTTTACTTTACCATTTGCCCCTTGAATATATCCATTGTTTATTAGTGCAAAAACTTCACCTTTTGCCCATTCAGAAATAGAACCAAGATCATTAAATCCATTAGGTGATTTATCTGACTTACCAAGATTTAAAGCTCTTGCAATTACTACAAATGCCTCTTCCCTTGTTATTGAGTTGTTAGGATTTAATTTATCCCCACTACCTTGGAAAGTTTTCATTGCAACAGCCTTAGACATTTCTGCAAAGAACCAATCAGATGCCTTAACATCTGTAAACTTACTAATGCTAGCTATGTTCTCTGCTCCAAAAGCTCTGTTGATAACAGTAGCCATCTGTGCTCTGGTAAGATTTTCTTTTGGCATAATCTTGCCATTTGAACCGTTCAACAGTCCATTTTTTACAGCGTTTTCTAAAGCATTAGTGGACCAATCATTTGGCATGTCACTAAATGTTGTCGTTTCAGCAAATGCATCCACTGGTAGCATGGTAATAACCATAGCTATTGATAGTGCAAATGCCATCCATTTTTTAAACATAAAATCCCTCCTTGTGTATTACTGTTGCTAAGAAATTAGTTAAAATAAAAATTGTATCCAAGGATACAATTTAGGCAAACTATGCAACCCGGCTACCATGGAAAACTCTTTAGGTCCGAAGCTTTGCGTCCTTATCTTTCAATAAGTTTGCCAAATATTTGTATGTATCTTAATTTTACCATATATTTAAAATTGATGGAACCTTTATTTTCGGATTTTAATATTTTTATGAACGTTAATAATATATCTATAAGAATAATCAAATATAAATTTAAAAAACCAGTAATAAGTATATACAACAGATAATAATTATTACTGATAATAATAAGTAAATCTTTTCATTTCTCAAAATACTCTTTGGGAGTTTTCCCAGTAATATTCTTAAAAACCTTGTAAAAGTAATTAAGATTATTAAATCCTACATCAGTGTAGACTTCCTTTGCATTAAGATGATCTGCATTCATCAAACAAATTGATTTATCAATCCTTATCTTGTTAACATAGCTTATTAAGGTCATATCAAAATACTTCTTTAGCAGTTGATTGATATTATTCTCACTGGTATGAAACCTTAATGATAATTCATCCAGTCTTATTTGCTTATTATAATTTTTTCCTAGGTAGGCTATAATTTCATTTAACAATTGATTATCAGTAAGATTAAAGTCTAAAGCCCTATTAATTCCATTTAATAGTGAGTTTCCATCTAAGGGCTTAAGTATAATATCCTTAACACCCAGTCTTAATGCCTCCTGGGCATAGGAAAAATTACCATAGGCTGTTATTATAATAAATTCTGTATCAATATCATTATCTAAGTTGATCATTTTAATTACATCCAATCCATTAAATCTAGGCATCTCAACATCCATAAAAACAAGATCTGGATTTTTTTCTCTAATCAACCTAATTGCTTCATCTCCATTTGAAGCTTCACCAACTATGCTTATGGGGTATTTGATTTTATTTAGTTGATACTCTAATACTTGCCTTGAAAGGGGTTCATCATCCACAATAATAACCTTAATCATCACCATCACCTACTAAAATCGGAATTCTAATTGTAGCTAACAATCCTCCATCAGGATTGTTATTAAGCCTAAAATCCCAGTTCTTATTATAGTAATATTCTAATTTCTTGCCAACCATAAGCAAACCTGATAGTTTTGTTTCGTGATTAATATTATCAATACATTCATTAAGCTCCAATAACTTGTTTGAATTAATTCCAATACCCTTGTCCTTAACTTCAATAAACAAATCCTCTTCCCCTGCTCTAACTTTTAAATCCAGGAAAAAATCACCTGTTTTAGGTGTAATCCCATGGGTAAATACATTTTCAATTAAGGGCTGTAAGAAATTAAAGGGTACTTTATAGCCCCTTACTTCATCCGAAATATTAAAATTAAACTTAACTCTACTTCCATATCTTAATCTCTGAAGCTCAAGATAGTTACATATGAAATCCAGTTCCTCCTGAAAGTCAACAAGTCTGCCTTGTTCCTTTAAAGAATATCTAAAAATGGATGATAGTCTAATGATAGAATCATATACCTTTGGGCTATCTTCCTTGATTGCCAATCCAGCTATGGCATTTAAAGTGTTAAATAGGAAATGTTGGTCCAGTTGAATCTGAAGGACTTGTTGTCTTGTCTTTTTTAGGTTTTCTTTCAATAACATTTCATTTTTGGATATGGTATTTATTATCTCTTCCTTCTCACCAATAACCTCGTTTGAATTTTCAAGAATGTATAAATACCCTATATTTTTACTAAGGGTTATTACATTTTCCAATATGGCTGTTAACCTACCACTATGTAATACTTCCATTCCTAGGTAATCTTCATCCTCTAGTAATTTTTGATCGATGTTTAAATCATCATCAGGAGTTCTAAACTGACCACCTTTTATATAGCCAATCAGTCTTCCTTGAATTATTATTGGCCACACGAATATTCTTAAATTCCAGGGACAAACAAATGCAAATGGATCCTTATACTGAGGGGGAACATAACCGTCGTTTATGTAATACTGCTTGCAATTTCTTAGATCTTCGTGTACTCTACAGTTTTTTATACAAAAGTCAGGGTAATCATCTGGCAGTTTAACAGGTTCATTGTTCTTATCAAAAACTACCAAGGGAATCTTTAGAGCTTTACTGGATTCCAAATACAAGTTTTCCATTTCCTTAGTAAGGGTCAAAGTCTTTTTGGTGAAATCTTCAGTGAATTTGAAATCCACTTCGCTTTCCATATTATTAAGTAGCCTATCTTTTACAGGAACAGAAATTATTAATTCAACAATGGGCTCATTGCCATCATTGATAGTCTCATGGACGGAGCCCGCTGGGATGTAGTAATATGATCCCCTCTCCTTAATGGATTTATTCTTATCTATAATTTGTTCTCCCCGTCCTGAAAGGACATATAGAACCTGCTCATCCCCATAGTGGATGTGCTCTTTTTGTCTCTTTCCTGGAAGTATTGAACTAACCCCTACGTGAAGATTATTAGGTGAGTTCATTTCCTGGGAATCGTATATCCAATCTATAAAACCCCAATCGAATCTTTGTATTTTACCCATAATTCATCCCTCATCTTCTAATAATGAGATGCAACTTTCTTTAGCATATCCATTATTGGTAAATCATATGGACATCTTTCTTCGCATTCTCCGCACTGGATACAATCACTTGCCTTGATCTTCTGAGCACTATACCTATCTATTGCCCATTGTTGAAGATTGTATCTTGTATAGTAGCTATCCAAAACAAATTGCACCGGAATATCTATTCCAACAGTACAAGGTGCACAATAACCACATCTTCTGCAGAATGTTGTACCTAGTTGTTTTGCTTCCCCTTCCAACACTTCTCTTTGTTCAGGGGATAAAGGTAATCCATCCAACCCTGGTTTGGCATTTTCTCTAACTTGTTCAAGAGAATCCATTCCAGGAATAACAACTGATACATTTTTATTCTCCAGGATAAACCTTACTGCAAGCTCGCCATTTGTAATAGCTCCACCTGCAAGAGGTTTCATAATGATTACACCCATATCTCTTTCTTTTGCTCTCTTAAAGACCTCTTCCCCTTGTCTTTCCACAGCATTGTAGGGGAATTGGATGGTTGAAAACTCATCAGTTTCAACTGCTAGCTTTAATACATCCACGCTATGGCTTGTGATTCCAATCTCTTTTATAAGTCCTCTCTTCTTTGCCTCTTTTGCTGCAGCCAAAGCACTGTTCTCTTTCAGTAGATCATTGTACTGTTCCATAGTCTTTATATTATGGAACTGATATAAATCTATATAATCAGTCTTGAAATTTTTTAAACTGACATAAACATCCTCTAAAAACCCATCATATGTACGATTCATGCTCTTTGTAGCTAATATAAAGTTTTCCCTACCTACTTCAGCCATTGCATTTCCTATTAGCTCCTCACTAATTAGATAGCCTCTGGCAGTGTCAATGAAATTTATCCCATTATTATGTGCTTCCTTCAGTAATTCAGTTGCCATTTCCTGGTTAACCCTTTGAATGGGTATTCCCCCAAAACCAACGGAAGAAACTAAAAAGTTGGTTCTTCCAAGTCTTCTCTTTTCCATCTTATGACCTCCCATAATTCATTATTAAATCTATTATACACTCAATCTTAAAAAAAATAAACCAAGGGATGCCCTGGTTTACTTGATGGATAATTCGTGTTTGCCATGAATGTAAAAGGTTATTAAACCAGCAAATACACCTATAGCCGCACTTTTGATAAAATACGGCATGAGAATCTTACTTGCTAAATTTGACAAGTAAACTGCACTTTCTCCTCCTAGTATAAATCCCATTAGAAACAGTATAAATACTAAAGCTCCCCCTGATATTGCAACCATTATTCCTATGCTAAATATTGAAATCATAATATTTTCTATCTTGTTCATTTCTTAAACCTCCCCTTAAGGTAAAAACAATACTGGTAGTAGTCCTGCTACTATTAGTATGGCAACTAATAAATGAGCGAAGACCCATCCTAAGGCCAACTTAGAAGTCTCTTTAATCTCTGACTTGGCAATTCCCATGGCTGCATACATTGCCAAGGCCAGTGGAGGTGTCATTCCCTCTAAGGCTCCAGTTATAGCAGGTAGAATTGCTGCAACAAGTACTGGATGTATATCCACAGCGACCAAGGCACCCATTATCCCTGCTCCAAATATTGCTATCTGAGATGAACCAGGTAAGATCATACCTAGGAAGGTTGTAAATATGGGTATTAAAAAGGCCAATTGTAGTCTTGTCATATTTAATGAATCAACTAGAAATCCTAGATTCTCTCCAACCTTGGCATCCCCAAAGAGGTAGGATATTGAGTATGCAAAATATACTGTTGCTGCCACTGGGACTATTTGTTTTGTTCCCCTTTTAAGTAAATTAAATAGATTCTTTATCCCTACTCCACCTTTGATTTCCTTTCTGGAAATAAATAGTGTATAAGCTGCAGCTACACCAGGGGTGAATAGTATAACTGAACTTGAAAAGGACTTAGCCCCTGATTCCCCAAGTCTCTGAGTAAAGAAAGTGGATCCATATCTAAAATCTAGAAATAATGGAACAAAGATTATTAGTGGAACCAGTAGTGCCTTCCAATCTCTTCTAAGGGTATCTCTTATCTTGGGTATATCCTCTGGGGGCATGGGACTTACCTTATATTTGTAACAATAATAATATAAAGTAACCACTCTTTGTAGAATGAAATAGACACCTATTCCCCAAACTACCATCCAGAATCCAGAAAGTGAATACTTGCCTGGATACATGGTATCGAGAACTCCAAAGGCTAGTAGGATTGTTCCAGATGGAGGAATCATAGGACCCAAGGAACTAGCTGACATTTCCACAGTAGCTGCTAGTGCTGGTGGGAAATTAGTCTTTATCATAGTTGGTATGGTAAAAACTCCAGTTGCTGCAACATTTCCCGGTCCTGTGCCAGATAAAGAAGCCATAAATGTTGAAGATAGTAGACTTACATAACCTGCACCACCCTTAAATCTTCCTACAAGAGATAGGACAAAATCAATTATTGCCTGAACCACATTCGTCTCCCCAAAGATAAATGCCAGGGTTAAGAATGCAACAATAGCATAAAAAAGAGTATTGGTTCCAGGTTTAATCAAAAATTCAAAGATCTTATCACTTCTTCCTAGAACAAAACTCATAACTAAAAATCCAATAAACATAGCCTCATATATTGGTCTTTTTATAAATACAAAAACTACTACTATAATTGCTAATAGTGAAAATAGATATATTAATTCTACTGGTATTCCCGCCATATTATGCCTCCTTTTTAGTGCCAACTTATATATATTATGTAAGTTGTATGTGTTAACTTATTTTAACATAATTTCAAATTACTGTAAACAAAAGCAAGGGGTGGTTAATTCCCCTTGCTAGATTCTAAAACTTCTGGATTTCTAAGGTTAAATGGCACTTCTCCTCTAATTATTCTCCCCACATCTCTAGCTGTGATTCGCAATTGATCTTCCTGGGCTTCATCTGAATAGTAGGCACTATGTGGAGTAACTATTGTATTTGGTAGATTTATCAACTTCAGATCAGTGTCAAGTGGTGGTTCATTGAAAATCACATCAAGGCCTGCCCCCTGAATTCTTCCACTTTCAAGCATCTCATATAAGGCATCCTGATCAATGATTTGACCCCTTGCTGTGTTAATAATATATGCTCCTTCTTTAACTTGGCTTAGTTTTTCTTTAGAAAATATCTTGTAGGTCTCTTTGGTAAGTGGTGCATGAATAGAAATGTAATCTGAACTTTTAAGAAGGGTGTCAAAATCAACCTTTTTTACCCCATATTCTCTCATTACATCTTCATCAACATAAGGATCATAGGAGATCATCTTAAGACCAAAACCAGAAAGTTTCTTGGCCACACCCCTTGCTATGGATCCAAAGGCAAATAAGCCAACTGTTGAATCTGAAAATCTACTTATTCTTCCCATCCCCTCAATATTCCATTTACCATTCTTCACATTTTCCACAGCAAGATTTAACTTTCTTGCAAAGGTTAAAATGAGCATTAGTGCATGGGATGATACCTCATCCACACAATAATCCTTGGCATTGGTAACCATAACTCCACATTTTGTAGCAGACTCTATATCTGCAGCATTAAAGCCTGTGCTGGCTGCACAAAAGGCCTTTAAGCTAAGGGCTTTATAGACCTCCATGTCCATCTGCTGATTCCAGGTAACTAATACATCTACATCCTTGCACTTTTCTATTAACTCATCTTTTGGCAAAACACCCTTACCTAGGAATACAAAGTCTATATCTTCAACTTCTTCCTTTATATACTTTTCTATCTTTTCTATTTCTTCATCATTCATTCCAGGAACTCCAACTAAAACAACCTTAGCCAAACTCATCTCTCCCTACTTGAATATATCTAACTTTTCTAATCTATCAAAGGCTTCTTTCATATCTTCTAAACTTAGTGTTGCAGCTAACCTAATATAACCTTCTCCTTCTTCACCAAAGGCCGTCCCAGGAACCACTGCAACATGAGCCTCTTCAAGAAACAATATGCTTATTTCCTTGGATGTAAGCTTAGTTCCCTTTATATTTGGAAACAGGTAGAAGGTACCCCTTGGTTCAAGAATCTCAATACCCTTGAGCTTTTTTAATCTATCATATGCATAGTATACTCTTTCCTTATACATGTTAAACAAGTCCCTATATACTTCATGCCTTAAATCTATTGCATGTATCCCAGCCACCTGAGATACTGATGGTGCAGAGTATACATTACTCTCATTTATTCCTTTCAAGACTTCAATTACATAATCTGGTGCTAGAATATATCCCAGCCTCCAACCTGTCATGGCAAAGTTCTTAGAAAAGCTACCAATGGTTATGGTCCTCTCCTTCATCCCCTCCAGGGATGTTATGGGAATAAATGGCTCTTTAAAACTATATATTGTATAAATATCATCTGCAATAATCAAGAGATCATATTTCTTTGCGATACATCCAATATTCTCAAGACTTTCCTTGTTTAAGCAGCTTCCAATTGGATTGTTGGGCGTGTTAACTATAATTGCCTTTGTTCTATTTGTGATCTTGCTTTCCAATCTATCAATGCTCAATTGATAGTTCTCATCCTCATACATGGGAACAAATACAGGTATACCTTCCATCATTTCCACTTGATCCTTGTAGGGACTAAAGTAGGGACTTGGTATAATGACTTCATCCCCTGGATCTAGAATTCCTTTCATTACAAGCCACATCCCATGGGAAGCGCTTGTTGTTACCATAACTTCATCCAGGCTAGTACTATATGAAAAATCTTCCAAATAAAGATCCGCTATTCTTTGCCTTAGTTTTCTCATCCCTACTGATTCTGTATAATGGGTACTCCCCTTTAGAGTATCTTCAAATGCTCCCTTAATAATTCTCTCATCTGTTGTAACATCTGGATCCCCAATTGTCATGTTAATTAGATCGTCCATGGAATGTACATTGTCAGTACTATCTGCCAACTCACTTTTTGAGAAATTCCAGTATTTTTTTGCTAAATATGGACTCTTCATCCAAAGACCTCCCTTCTAAAATATTAAAAACCATTATACCCTTCTTTTAAGAACAATACAATGGTTTTTTCTTTACTATGCTCTTGCGATAAAGACCACTGAATAAAATGTAAATAATCCAGCTACCAGTGATCCTACTACTAGAAATATATTATACATTAGACTAGTTCCAACCATTCCCATGTAGTGATTCTTTAAAACTAACATTACAAGTCCCATTACATACCCTGCAAATATAAATCGTATGGTTCTTAGGGCTATATCCTTCCAGTCTATAAACTGCAATTTCTGATTTAATTTATACAAGCCATAAATTGCAGATATTGTGACCCCGATACTTGTTCCCAAGGCAATTCCCCCTGGTCCTATGAACCTAATGAGGATTAAATCAAGTACAATATTTAGAATCAGTGCTATGCCACTTACAATTAGTGGAGTAATAGTATTCTCTAAAGCGTAATACATTCTATTAATAAGAAGGATCAAACCCATCCCAAATATTCCAACCCCGTAGTATCCAAGTAGATTTGCAGTTGCCAGTGTGGCATCAATCCCAAATTGTCCTCTTTCATAGAATATCCTTACTATTGGTTCCCCCATAACAGTAAGTAAAACTATGGCTGGGACAGATATTAGGGTAACAATCCTTAAGGAATACCTTAGGGCATCTTTTAGGGCATCTTGACCTTCAAATTTTTCCTTTTCTGATATTATGGGAAAAATTGCAGTAATTATACTCATGATAAAAAGACCTACAAATAATTCAATGATTCCATCTGCATAGTTTAGTTCAGTAACAGTACCTTCTATTAGAGCTGATCCAATGGCATTATCCACTGCTCCATTTAAACTGTTTATTCCAACTCCTATCATTACTGGTAGTAAGAAGGTATTCAGCCTAAGGATCAATCTGTCATTTGGAATAAAGTGGGGTTTATATCTATACCCTTGAAGACTAAAAACTGGCTGGGCTAGGATAAATGCCTGGGCTCCCACGGCTATAATCCCTGCTACCATAAGACCTTCCAGACCAAAAGCATCTGAAAAGAGAATAAGGTAGATAATAAAAATAATGGAGTTTACAACTCCACCCTTGGCTCCAGCTCTGAACTTATGCTGACTTTGTAGATATCCACCAAATATCGCCCGATATATATGAACTAAAATAACCGGTATGCCCCATCTATATAATCTCAAGGCCATCCTATACTCTTCTCCATTAAATCCTGGGCCAAATATCTTAATGATTAAAGGAGCAATTAAATAGGATATAAATATAAGCATTAATCCAAGAATGGTCCAGTAGCTGAGTAAATTATTGGTAAAGAGAAATCTTCCCTTTACCCCATCTCTTCTATCTATTTGTTGGTACAGTGGTACCAGAGATACTATAAGTCCTTCTGCAAGAATACCAGCTAGGAAGACTGATGCTGAAAGTGCCACCAAGTATGTGTCAGTTCTAAAGTTAGCTCCTATAAAGTAGGCAAGTAGTATGCCTTTAAAAAAGTTCAGAATTCTAGCCCCTAAGCCAAATGAAAATATATCCTGAGCCTGTTTTTTAATTGTAGAGAACTTCATCATGATGGTGCTCCTTTTGTCACTTACATCTATTTTTCTTTGGGAATAAATCTTGTTCCCTTCTTGCTACCTTCAGCTATTTCCTTTATAATGTCCTTTGTCTTACCATGGGCTACAATCATTGGTATTCCATATTTGTTGACCATTTTAGCAGCCTTAATCTTGGTTGCTATACCACCAGTTCCAAAACTGGATGTCTTACCAATAGAAATTTTCTTCTCCAATTCCTCCACATCATCAACAACATTAATCATATGAGCATCAGAGTTTTCATTGGGATTCTTATCATATATCCCTTCTATATCGCTTAATAGAATCAGAAGATCCCCACCCCATACCACTGTTGAATGAGCGGCAAGCATGTCATTATCTCCTATCTTTATCTCATCTACACTTACTGTATCATTCTCATTTATTATTGGTACTACCCCTTCATCTAGCAGTGTAAAAAGAGTATTTCTAATATTTAAGGTTCTTGATTTTGAATCGAAGTCATCCTTTGTTAGAAGTATTTGTGCTATATGAAGATCATATTTGTTAAAGATTCTTCTGTAGGAATCCATTAACTCCACTTGACCTATGGCACAAAGGGCCTGCTTGTAATGAATATCCTCTTTTCTAGACCACTTGCCAATGGTTGAAACTCCTGCTATCCTTGCACCAGAAGAAACTACTATTACCTTCTTACCATGATCCATAAGATATTTTACACTCATGGCGAAATTATCAAGAAAGTCCTTATCTATGGATCCATCTTCACTGGTTATGGTTGAACTACCAATTTTTATCATTATCTTACTGCTGTTTTTTATCATGGTATCATACATCTTTATCATCCCTACTTTCTAACTTGTCCTTGGCCCATTACAAGGTATTTATGAGTAACTAATTGCTCAAGGCCAACAGGACCTCTCGCATGGGTTTTTTGTGTGGAAATTCCCATTTCTGCACCAAATCCAAATTCTGAACCATCTGTAAATCTGGTTGAAGCATTTACATAGACTGTTGCTGCATCCACCTGTCTTTGAAATTTCAAGGCGTTGTTGAGATTTTCAGTGATGATTGATTCTGAGTGCATGGTCCCATACTTGTTAATATGTTCAATTGCCTCATCAACATCCTTTACAACCTTGATTGCCAGAATAAAATCCAAAAATTCCGTTGCATAGTCTTCTTCAGTTGCAACTTTTGCTGGAATTATACTTCTTGTCTCTTCATCTGCTCTAAGTTCAACCTTGTTCTTTAAGGCCTGATATGCCAATGGTAAGAAGGACTCCTTAACCTTCTCATGAACCAGTAGGGTTTCACAGGCATTACAAACTCCAACTCTCTGGGTCTTTGCGTTCACTAGAATTTTTACTCCATTATCTAGGTTAGCACTTTCATCTATGAAAACATGACAATTTCCTTCTCCCGTTTGAAGGGTAGGAACTGTAGCATTCTTTACTACGAAGTTTATTAAATCTCCACCACCTCTTGGAATAATTAAGTCCAAATACTCATTTGCCCTTAGCATCTCAAGGACCAGTGATCTATCCGTATCGTCAATGAACTGGATACATTCAGGGGTTATGGAGCTTTTATTTAAGCCTTTCTTAATGGCATCCACAAGAGCTATGTTTGAGTAGATTGCCGTGGAACTACCCCTTAAGAGTATTCCATTCCCTGATTTTAAAGCCAGGGCAAAGGCATCAACTGTAACGTTTGGTCTTGATTCATATATTATTCCCATTACTCCCAAGGGCACACTCATCTTAGATATGGTTAATCCATTTTCCAGGGTCCATACCTTATCAGACTTCCATATAGGGTCGGGAAGCTTAATCACCGTTTCTATTCCTTCAATAATTCCATCTATTCTTTCTTCAGTCAAAAGTAGCCTATCAACCAGACCCTCCTTCATGCCTGATTTTCTTGCATTTTCAATATCCTTAATATTTGCTATAAGGATATCTTCCTGGTGGTCCTTAATGGACTTTGCAACTAAGCTAAGAGCTTGGTTCTTTTCCTTAGTAGATGCTATTCCAAGACTCAATTTTGCTCCTTTAAGTTTTTCACCCTTTTCCAACAATTGGCTCATAATTCTCCCTCCCTCTCATATTATTTTAGAATCTATTATATCAGATTATACTAAGAAATAAAGATTAACTTTTCAATTATAAATAAACATTAGTTGCAATCTAGCTATACTCATACCCCTTGTAGAAGGCTACTATATTGTCTTCTATTGCCTTCTTAGGTACATTTTCCTTTAGTACATCCTCCCATATACCACTTTTAATATCCAAGTATTTTGCTAGAATTCCTATCATAATGGTATTTGCAACCTTAATATTTCCCGCTTCTTTGGCTAGTTTAACTGCATCCACAAGGGTAGCCTTATACCCATCCTCCAATGCTTTTATCTCATCTTCAGGATAAATATCCTTCTCAAGTATTACTGAACTGGGATAGGTTTTTCTAGTGTTGATAATAATTCTACCTCCATCCTTAAGTAAATAGCTCCATCTAAGACTCTCCAGGGGCTCCATCCCAAGGATTATATCTCCCTCTCCCACAGGTATATTGGGAGAATTAACCTTTTTATCAATTCTAACACTACCCCAAACCATACCTCCCCTTTGGGATAGGCCTACCACATCGTTGGTTTTTACATCAAATCCTGCCTTCATTCCTGCTTCAGCTATGATCTTAGTGGCTAGGACCAAACCTTGTCCTCCAACTCCAGCAACCAATATATTAACCATCAATAATCCCCCCTAAAAAGCTCTTTTTATAGCTCCCACAGGACAAACCTGAGCGCAAACGGAACAACCAACACACATATCAGGATCAATAAAGGATTTCAACTTATCTATTCCCTGATACTTTTTCATCCTTATAGGTGGACAATTGGTCTTGACACAAGTTCTACATCCTATGCATACCTTGGGATCAACATAGAAGTTCTTCTCCTTGATCTTGAATCTTAAGGCACAGGGTCTGGTTGCAATTATTATAGAGATTCCCTTCTTCTTTACCTCTTCTCCTATTACACTCTTTGCTTCCTTATAATCAAATTGATCCACTTCTCTAACATTATCAAATCCTATGGAAGATAGCATTGCTTTAATATCTACCTTCATATCATCATTTTTGTTGTAATTACCTGAGGATGCATTGGCCTGACCACCAGTCATGGCTGTGGTTGAATTCTCCAGAATGATAAAGGTCATATTATCCTCTTCATCCAGCTGATGAAGAAGATTTACAAAACCTGTCATACCTGAGTGGAAGAAGGTTCCATCCCCTATTACTGATACTAAGGGTTGATCATCCTGGAATCTTCTCATTACTTTATTCATTCCCTTGGTCATTCCAACTGTGGCCCCCATACTGATCATAATCTGAGACACATCCCACTGCTCTAGAGCCGATATTGAGTAACAGCCTATATCTCCGATGACTCTTACCTTTAACTTCTTTAAAACATCAAATACAGGCCTGTGAGGACAACCTGAACAAAACATAGGTGGTCTCTTTACAGTATCAGTCACCTCATATATTTTCTCTTCTCCTTGTATCACTCCAGCTTTAATAAGTCCATTTCTAATATCCTCAATATGTAACTCCCCTGTAAAGCTAAAATATTCCTTGCCCTTGGAGGAAATCCCCATTAACTTTAACTCTTCTTCAATAAAGGGCATCATTTCTTCAAGTACTATGATATTCTTGTACTTTGCTGCTAACTCCTGCATCCTTCTTTCTGATAAAGGATACACAAGACCCAGCTTATATATGGATACATCAAGGTTTAACTCCTTGAGGTTATAATACATAAGTCCTGATGTTATAATCAGTGTATCTGATCCCTCAACTTCCTCCAGTTGATTTAAGGGCATTTCATAAGCCACTTCACTTAACTTACTTAATCTATCCTTCATAAAGTGCTGAGCCTTAAAGGTATGGGGTGGAAGCATGGTATACTTTTCCCTATCTGGTGAAAACCCCTTTGGTTTTACATCCTTTCTATCCATTATCTCAACTATACTTCTGCTGTGGCATACTCTTGAAGTTATATCAATTAATATTGGGATTTGAATAAGTTCTGATATTTCCATGGCTATTTTCACGTAGTCCTTTGCTTCCTGAGAATTTCCTGGATATATTACTGCCATGTTGGCAAACTTACCAAATATCCTGTTGTCCTGTTCATTTTGAGAACTGGCCATTCCAGGGTCATCTCCTGAAACCAGAAGGAAGGCTCCGTTAATTTCTGTTTGTGTAAAGGTCATCAAAGGATCTGCTGCTATATTAACTCCAACATGCTTCATGCTAGCCATAGCCCTTGCTCCATAGAAAGATGCTCCCATTGCAACTTCCAGAGCCACCTTTTCATTGACGGAAAACTCTGAGTAGATCTCATCATACTCCTTTAAACTATCCAGTATCTCCACAGTTGGAGAACCAGGATAACTGGCAGCTAAATGACCTCCCCCTTCATAGAATCCCCTTGCAATTGCCTGATTACCAGTTAGTAACTGCCTCATAAGACCACCTCTTTCATATTATTGTAATGTTCTTTAATACTTTCAATATAGAATTGAGTTACTTCTTAATAGCCTACTACTTATAAATACCCTAAAATAATTCCCTTCTCTCTATATTTTCAGGATTTCTTCAAGGACTAGCTACTATTAAACTGATTATAATATTTTGTTCACCCCACCATGATATTTTAATTTAGTAAATTTGGAATGGGTCTTGATTAAGTTATCTTATTGGGCTCCTATCCCAATAAATTTCTAAAGAAGCAATTTATTGGATTTTTTTCAGGAAATTGGGTAAAATGAGAAATGAGTACATTATTTGAAAAGGGGGAATTAAATGTGAGTAAATATCTTATACTTTATAGACATGGGCTTGCGGAGGAAAAGGAGTCTGCAGAAGATGATGATTTGAGATCACTTTCCAATCGTGGTAAAATCCTATTGAAGAAAAGTGTTTCTGGATTCAAAACAATGATTAGTAACTATGGGGACTTTAAAATCTATTCAAGTCCTGTCCTTAGGGCTAAGGAAACAGCTGAAATGTTAGCAGAGGAATTAGGATTGGATGAACCAATATATCTGGACTTCCTTGCCACAGGAAGTGGTGTCAGTAGACTTAGAGAGCTTCTCAAGGAGATTGAACCTGGCAATGCTGCAATAGTTGTTGGACAGCAGCCTTACCTTTCATTGTGGAGCCAGGAGGTTTCCGGAACCTTCCTACGTTTCAAAAAAGGAAGCGCAGCCTGCTTCAGTTTCCCTGATGAGGAATTGGGAGAGACCAAGGCTGATTTGAGATGGTTCCTACAAACCCGTGGTTTTGCAAAGATAAACGATAAATAAAAACAAGAACCTCTAAATCATAAGATTTAGGGGTTTTGACTTCCTATGGCTCTAAAACCAAGCTTTCTACAAATTAAACTCACACCAACTTTCTTTCGTCCTCTTCTAGTCTTTTCTCTTTGATTTATCAAAGCCTCTTAGTAAAAATACTCCTCCCTCTGTAAACAGGAGCTGAATTAATAGGTCTTGTTACGAAACACTTATTCGATTTAATTAGCAAAAACATTGTTTGTAACAGATTCATATACAATCATTTTTAGCATTAGTTAAAATTGATGGATCCCTTGACTACAGTTATTATTCTATGACTCTTCCTTTACTTAAATAAGCTAAACTTCAAGTAGCACTTCTTCACGAAAGAATCGCAAATGCTAGAAAGGATTTCCTCCATAAACTATCCACTACAATAGTAGTAGAAAACCAAACTATTCTTGTAGAAGGATTAAAACCTAAAAACATGATTAAAAACAGACGCTTATCCAAATCTATAGCTGATGCATCTTGGGGCAGATTTCTTAATATGCTTAAATATAAATCTTCTTGATACAAGAAAGCTTTGTTCAAACTGTGGCTATATTAACCAAAATACAAAGTAGCTAAATATCAGGACATGGGAGTATCCTTCTTGTTTTGCATTTAATCAAAGAGATGAAAATGCAGCTAAGAACATTAAAGCACAAGGCTTAAGGATAGATTCATCACTATATGTTATTAGGGTACTGGAACTACCCAATTTTAAGCCTGTGGAGTCCTAAATAAGACCTTGTTACCTTAGCAGGCACAAGACTAAGGTCCAGGAATCTCACTCTTCTATAAGTTGCGAATCGAACAAACTCAATTTTCTGGGTATGTACTATTTTCTAACTCATACTTCTTTAACAATTACTATTCACAGGCGCAAGTTATAATATATCTCAACATTTCTTAATATCCGTTAAACTAGCACAAATAAGTGATTATCTATAGTTGTGCTGTAACTTCATAAATTTGTTTACAAATATACTTAAATCGCTTATAATATAAGTATATTTGTAAAGTAAGGTGATGATGATGAAACATTTAGAAAAACTTGAAAAACTAATTCGAAAGCAACATGGCACAGTTTTAAGTTCCGATCTGGATTTATATGACATTCCTAGAATCTATCTCCAAATGATGGTATCCGAAGGAAAACTTGAAAGAGTTGAACGTGGTATTTATGTTTCAATTGATTCCATAGAAGATGAGCTGTTTTCAATGCAAACAAAATATCCAAAATTGATTTATTCTCATGAGACAGCGCTCTACTTTCACGGACTTTCTGACAGAACACCTTTCGAGTATTCTGCCTCAGTTCCTAGTGGTTACAAAGTGGTTGGATCAGTTGCAAATCGATTCAAAATATATTACATCAAAAAGGAGCTGCACGAACTTGGTGTTGAAATGATTAAGAGCTCCCATGGCAATCCAATAAGGATTTACAATGTGGAAAGGACTCTCTGTGATTTAATTAGAAGTAGAAACCGTATTGATATTCAGATCCTTAATGATGCCTTAAATCGTTTTGTGAAGTTGAAATCTATGGATAACTTGATTCTTATGGATTACGCTAAAAAACTAAAAGTTGAATCAGTACTGAAAAGATATCTGGAGGTGCTAATATGAGTAGAGAATCCATGAGCTTAAAGGCAAATATAAGAAATTTGGCCAGAAAGAAAGATATGTCTCCCCAAGTCGTACTGCAAAACTATATGTTTGAGCGGTTCCTGGAAAGGCTTTCAA
The DNA here is from genome assembly GCA_964575895.1 of uncultured Tissierellaceae bacterium. Classification (GTDB taxonomy): domain Bacteria; phylum Bacillota; class Clostridia; order Tissierellales; family Tissierellaceae; genus Gudongella. The sequence continues at coordinate 27,232 of CAZNTE010000003.1, forward strand.
AGTCAAAGTATCATGATAAATTCATCTTGAAAGGAGGGCTACTAATAGCAGCGCTTGTTGGCATAGATAACCGATCAACAATGGATATGGATGCTACGATTAAGAATTATTCTATTAATGATGAATCAGTGACCCAAGCGATCAAAGACATATGCAATGTATTTATTGATGATGATGTGTCATTCTCATTTTCGGGCATTAATTCCATTAGGGATGAAGATGTCTATGGTGGATATCGAGTAAGCATCATTGCTGAATTTGATACGATCATCACTCCTTTGCAGATTGATATCTCAACAGGTGATGTCATCACTCCTAAGGAAGCACTCTATTTGTATAAAATGATTTTTAAAGAAGGCAGCGTGAGTATTTGGGCTTATAATATTGAAACAATCTTGGCAGAAAAAGTTGAAACAATTTTGAGAAGAGGTGAACTGAATACACGTGCCAGAGATTTCTATGATGTCTATACCCTGGTGAAAACTCAGCCTTTTGAATATTCCATATTTTTACAAGCACTAATATCAACAGCCACACATAGAGAAACAACTCATATATTTACTAATCTCAAAAGCCGCTTAGATGAACTCAGTGAAAGCAAAACACTGAGTTCAAGATGGAATAAGTACAAAAAAGATTATCGGTACGCACATGAGATATCATATGAAGATGTCATGGATACCCTGAGAAGATTGGTGCTGGGACTCTGATCAATTTCTTTATTATCGGAATTACATATCAGTTAATTTAAGTATACAAGCTTGAAAACATATGAAAATAGATGAAGGTGTGGAAAGAAATTAATCACTCTCCACACCTTTAATATGTTTCTTCTATTCTCTAAATCCATCCACTACGAAATTATATGGTTCTTCCCCTAACACACTCTTTTCAATTTCTAATGTTATGGTCTTGTAGGTTATAACCTGAGCTTGCATTAAATCTGGATCTGGTGGAGTAATTGTAAAGAATATCCTGTAAACATCGCTTTCTCTTTGAATTTTATCAACTGTTAAAGTATAGCCTGGAGTTGGAAACTCCTTAGTAATGGTAATCTTTACAATCTCATCTTCAACTTTGGTTATCATTTCTTCCTGCCCATTATAAGCTTGGACTATACTTAAGATTTTAAAAGATATATCATTTTCTTCCTTTAGTATCTTATCCAACCTCTGGAGTACTATCACTGCTTCAGCTTGAGTTAAATTCCTATTTGGATTGAAAATACTGTTTCCTTCACCAATTATTACACCTTTTTCATTCAAGAGTTTCAAATACCTTACTTGTTCTTCGTTTAAATCATTTACATCCTTAAAATTAAGGGGATATTCCAAACTGCCCATAATTCCAATTGATTCCAGTCTTGAGCCTACTATATTCAGCATTTCGCTTCTTTTTATTATTCCTAGATTATCCAGCCCGTCTACTTCAAAATAGTGTTTGTTAAATAATGATATTGTAGATAAGGTGAAATTTTGATTTTCTATTCCTTCATTGGGGCTAAAATCTCTAAAGTTATTCTTTGTTAAATATGGGAAGTAGTAGGCCATGAATGTTCTGTTAATATCTTTATCTGCCCAGTGACCTGATAACTTTTCACTTATATCCCCATAAACAACAGAGCTTAGAGTTAAAATAAATACCAATACTAGAATTATAATTTTAGATCTTTTCATAGCATAAACCTCCTTGACATAATTATACCCATAGAATTATTCAGTAAAGTTACAGTAGGGTTACAATGGAGTTACAATTAATATACGAAATTTTTCTCCTAAAACGTCTTGATTACAAGATTTCAATGCAAATATAATTTTCATTACATCTACTTAGAAATGTCTATTGTTTCATTTAAATTACAATTATATTTCATTGATTGATATTAATATGTTTAGTGATATAATTCTTTTAGGAGTTGATTTAATGAAAAGAGTAATTCTTATAACACTTTCTCTTTTATTGCTACTTACACCTATTCAATCCCTTGCAATGGGATTTGTTGATGTTAATAGCTCACATTGGTCTTATGAAAGTGTAAATTATATAAGAGAAAATGGAATCTTTGATGGTTATACAGACGGAACCTTTAGACCGGATGAAAAAATGTCCAGAGGAGAGTTTATAAAGTCGGTACTTTCCATTTTAGGTTATTCAAATATGCCTAAAACATCTTCCCATTGGGCTAGTGGTTACGTGGACAAGGGATTAGAGCTAGAAATCATCTGCTCATACAACAGTACAAACCTGGATGAGAAGATTTCTAGATATGATATGGCCAGAATAATTTCTAAGGTTTTAAGCTATAAAAATAATGCCCCTGAAGAGGATCTATCAATATATGAGCCCCTGCTATCAGATGTATCATATATTGGAGCAGTTGATGTAAAGGAATCAGTCCTGCATGCTTTCTCTGAAGGTATCTTAACTGGGTACCCCAACAAGAGTTTTGAAGGGGATAGACAATTAACCAGAGCTGAGGCTGCAACGGTAATTCTTAGAATCATGGATAGCACTAAGAGAGTACCACCCCAACTTGATTATATAAGTCAGTACCAGTTAAGGGTATTAAATCTAGTAAACATAGAAAGAGAAAAAGCTGGATTGCACAAATTAGGTTTATGGAATGAATTATCAGATATTGCTATGGAAAAATCCAAGGATATGGCTGTTTTTGATTATTTTTCCCACACTTCACCAAACTACGGAAGCCCTTTTGATATGATGAAAAGCTTTGGCATTTCTTATAGAGCAGCTGGTGAAAATATAGCCTACGGACAGGAGACACCAGAAAAGGTAGTAGAGGCTTGGATGAATTCCCAGGGACACAAGGAGAATATCTTAAGACCTGAGTTTAACAGAATAGGTATTGGTGTATATTTTGATCAATACTATTACTGGACCCAATTGTTTACGGATTAGAAACTTAATTTTATCAAAGCTAAAAAACAAGCGGCCAACCATGGCCGCTGTTTTAATCTATTTCTTTCTTTACTTACTTACAACTATTGTGGTATATGAATAATCTGATTAGGGAATATTAGATGTGGATTACTAAGCTCATTGTACTCAGCTAAAAACTGCCAGGTTGTGTTGTGCTTTAATCCAATTCTATATAGGTTATCTCCCTTAACTACAACATATTCAATATCTTTCTTTACTTCTACTGCTGTTATTCTTCCTTCTTTTTCTGGAGCTAAAGTCTCTAATTCAGTTATATGCTCTATAAGAACATCAGATAATAATCCACCTTCACCTACAAATGGTTTCCCACCAAACATGGTGTACCCATCTCCACCACTGGCCATAAAATCATTAGTAACCATTGTATAAGTCTTAGTAAGATCTATTTCTTCTCCACCAATCATAATCTTTGTTACTCTACTTAATGGTTCCAAATTAGCATCAAATTCATAAGTTAATCCGCTAACATGAGGAAATTGACCTGCTGCTGCTGGATAGTCCTTAACTCCATGCTCTATAGCATCCCAAACTTCCTGACCAGTTACTTCAATCACAGCTAGGGTGTTTGTAAATGGGAACGAAGTCAATACGTGATTAACTGTAATATCACCAGCTGGAATTGACTCTCTAATTCCACCACCATTGGTAAGGGCAAAATCCGCTCCAGTTGATAATCTCATTGCATCGGTGATTAGATTACCAAGATTTGTTTCTCCAGCTCTTACATGCTCTCTAAGACCATCTAAATCTACTTCAGTCTTTCCAATAACTTGAGAAACTATTGGGTCATTAATTACTTTTATCTCTGCAATTACTTCATCGATTTCTTCGTTGACTTCAAGATCCTTAGCTTCTTCATAAGGCATTAGTCTTGCTGCTGCAGTAAATCCTTCTGCATCAAATTCAATATCAACTATACCAATGTTCTTAGTATATGATCCAGCTTGAACTATCAATACATCATTGATTAACTCACCTTCTGTCAATTCGTGATGGCTATGTCCATCAACAATTAAATCAATTCCTGGAACTTCTTCTGCAACTAACTTAGCTGTGTTAACTGAGGATGCATCAATTCCTAAGTGAACTAGGGCAATAACAAAATCTACTTCCAATGCTTCTAGTTCTGCAACCATCTCTTTTCCTACTTCTACTACATCTGTAAATTCAATTCCTTCAGTATTCTTTGGATGAGACTTGTACTTGGTTTCATCTGTACCTAAACCAAATATCCCAACTTTTAATCCATTTTCCATTTCATAAACTACGTAAGGTTCAAAGTCTGATGTGCCATCTTCTTCCCAAACAATATTTGATCCTAGTATAGGAAATTCTGCCAATCCTTTTAATTCCATAAGTCTTTCATATCCATAGTTAAAATCGTGATTACCGGGAACCATTGCATCAAATCCCATAATATTCATCAATTCAACCATTGTTTCACCTTGTGTCACGTTAATAATTGTAGTACCGTGGAATACATCTCCTGCATTTAAGAAAAGTAGATTCGGATTTTCTTCTCTAAGCATATTAACCTTGGTCATTAACTTAGAAAATCCCAAAGCACCTTCTCTGGTATCTTCCTCAACTCTACCATGAACGTCATTTACATGTACAACTGTAAGTTTCATGGTCTCTTCTTCTGCAAAGGCAGCTTGACCTGGTAATATGGTCATACCAAGGAAAAGTACCAAGGTTAGAAATACACTTAAAAACTTTTTGTTCTTAATATACATATATACATCCCCCTTTTATTTTTTACTACATGTTTTATATACCCTTAATGTAAAAATTAACCACTTAAAAATTTAATATGTCTTGAATTTGTTACGAATATTTAATTCTTTAATAGTTTAAATAGATAAGAACTATGGTATCATATACTTATAATAGTGATAGTGTATATCATTAAGGGCAAACCTAGAGAAATTTAGGGGCGCAAAGCATGAAGTCTACGGTCTTATGACTAGGATGGTTCAGCTGCTGTGATTGATCATGGCAGCTTTTTTATTTCATACAAGGGTAAAGCTATTGAAAGATAGCTACACAAAGCTAGAAGTCTAAAGCCTATGGGCTATGATAGTTCGGCTGCTATGAAAATTGGCAGCCGATTTCTGTTTTTTTGTAGATCTTTAATAAAATGAGAGGAAAAAGTGTAGCACTTGTAATCCTACTGATTATTAGTATGTTTTTCTCTGGCTTTACATTTGTGGATATTGTAGGGAATGATAACGGTATGGATTATAAGGTGAATGGGGCAACTGATTCTATCTTCTACTTCAATCAGGACCTAACACTAAGTAATACCCCTACGGAATATTGGGTTGAGTTTACAGTATCTGAAGATGGTAAGTATTTAAGCTTTGAGACAAACAATATCACCCTATCACAGATATCAGTAAAGGGTGGTAATAAGTACAGACTTTACTCAGGACTTGGAGCAACTGGTGAAGACTTAAGGGCACCACTTAACAATGGTGGTAATGTACCAACTATTTCACACTATTCTTTTAACTTAGGAACTATCATTCAGCCTTGGTTAGGTAATATAGAAGTTACTAAATCTGTGGATGATTGGATGGATGATACTCCAGATTTAGCTGGATTTACCATTGAACTATGGCAAGATGGTGTTCTAGTTGAAAGCAAAATCACAGATTCAAATGGTAAAGTAGTATTCTCGAATTTATCTGAAGGATCATACTTGATCAAGGAAAACCTTGGAGAAGAGTCAGATGAATGGGATGTAACTATTCAAAATAACGGTGTAGTTGTTTTAGACCAAAACGATGATAAGACAACCTATACTGTAACTGTTCATAATGAAAAAATCTGGAAGGGTACAATAAGGGTTCAGAAAGAGCTTGTTGGTGTTCCTGTTATTGATGGTCCTTCAGAAAATGAAGTAAATTTAGTAGTAATTTCACCTTTAGCAGGATTTAACATGGAGTTATGGCAAGATGAAGTTAAGTTATTTGGTCCTACACCTACTAACAATGATGGTATCGTTGAATTTGGAAATTTAACTGCTGGTGATTATACAATTAAGGAGATCCTAGGTGAATGGTCTGAATTCTTCAGTGTATCAATTGAAAATAATGGCAACATAACCATTGGCCCAGAAAATGATACAAATGATATATTTGATATTACTGTTACTAACACTTGGAAAACTGAAGATGATCCATGGACTGGAACCATTAGAGTAATCAAAGATATAGTAGGTATTCCAGAAAATGAAATTGATCTTGAAGGTTTTGAATTTGAAATCTGGCAGGATGATGTTAAAATAGCTGGTCCACTTATGACTGATGAGTTCGGTGAAGTTGAATTTCCTGATTTAGCACCAGGAACCTATGAGGTTAAAGAAATTCTTGGAGAAGCTTCTATGCTATGGACTGTAACTTATGAAAATGAAGGTATGGTTATAGTAACACAAGAAAATGAGTCAGACGATGTATTTGAGATTGATGTTACCAATACCTGGAAAACAGAGGATGATCCTTGGACTGGAACCATTAGAATAATTAAGGATGTAGTTGGAGAACCCGAAGATCCACCTTTAAATGAGATGTCTTTACTAGAAGTGGAATCTGATTTGGAAGGCTTTGCTTTTGAAATATGGAAAGATGATGTTAAGATAGCTGGCCCATTATCAACTGATGAGTTTGGTGTAGTTGAGTTTCCAAATTTAGCACCAGGAACCTATGAAGTTAAAGAAATACTAGGGGAAGCTGCTAGCTTATGGACAGTAACTTATGAAAATGAAGGTATAGTTATAGTAACAGAAGAAAACGAAACTTATGATGTATTTGAGATTGATGTTACCAATACCTGGAAAACTGAGGATGATCCTTGGACTGGAACCATAAGAGTTCAAAAGGCCGTTAGTGACTCTCAAAACTCTAATCCATCATTATCTGGATTCCAAATGGAACTTTGGGAAGATGGAGTTAGAATTAGAGGTCCTCTTGCTACCAATTCAGAAGGTATTGTTGAATTTAATGGATTAAGTGAAGGACAATATCAAGTAAGAGAGGTACTATCCAGCCTATATCAAACATCAATAACTAATAATGGAAATATTGAAATTTCAGAGGAAAATGAAACAGATGATATATTCCTTGTAACAGTAACAAATACTAGGGTATATACAATAATAAATAACCCACCCCCAATATTCTTCTTCCCACCTCCAGTTATAAATGAGGTTGAAGAAGAAGTTGAAATAATCGAAGAAGAAGTTATACCTGAAACACCTCCAGTTGTTGAGGAGGAAGAGGTAATTGAAGAAGAGATAATGGAAGTTGAAGAGGAGATAGAAATTGAAGAAGATCCAATTCCTCAAGCAACATTACCAAGAACTGGTTCTAGTCCATCACTACTACTATATGGACTAATGTCTCTAGTTGCTGGGTTAACCCTTAAGGGTAAAAAAGATAAGAGATAACCTTTAGAGCTTAAGTTTTTACAATTGCTGGTATAAGAATTTAGGGAGCACCATTTATGGTACTCCCTATTTCTATTTAAATATTAATATACTTCCATCTTCATCCATCTCTAAATCTGCTTTTAAAACTTCTTCTGCAAATGATAAGGGTACAAAAGTCCTGCTGTTTACAATAATTGGTTCCATCTCTAACTTAATCAACATTCTAGCGTAGCTATAATTGTTCTCGCCAATTGTCAAGTAGGTCCAGTGTATTCCATTTAGTAACTCCACACCTCTTTTTTCTTCATGCCATGTTACTTTAAAACCTAGCTCTTCAGCTACATATCTAAGTGGAATCAGTTTGATATTATTTCTTTCAATAATCATATCTTCACTAAGCTTAACTTCCCTATAGTCTAATTGTTCATCCTCTAGTACATAGATTTTTTCTGGCCTTGTTTGCGCAGGTATACTTTTAGTTGAAACATCATAGAATACTACTAAGTCCTTATTTTCTAGATCCCCTAGGTAGTTATTACCCTTTCTATCTAGAATTATTGTTTCATCTTCTAGGATTAGCTTTAGAAAATTGTCAAAGCTAACCAGTTCTTCATCGAACCTTTCAACATAAACAAATCCATTAGCTCCTTCCTCATGAACAAGGACTACATCTGGTCCTAATAGAGGTGGATAGCTTAAAGCCATTACTGTGTCCTTATGGTATATCACTGAAACTTCCATTCCAACTTCAAGCTTAGTCTTATCCATAGTATCCTTTGTCTTGTCATTTAATAAAAGAACATCCTCATTTATATATGCCCACAGCACATCTAAACCTTCCGTTACTTCTCTTCTAACTAGAATCCTTAAATTCTCACTGTCATCTACTTCTTCAATTATCCCCTTAAAAGTGATATATTGAAAAGATTTTTCATCCTCAAGCTTAATAGGTTCTGAAATTGGCACTATATTCATCTCCTCATCTGGTGCTTCTACTAACTGAACTTCCGCCAGTGAAGCAATAGGTGATAAACTAATCATTAAAACTGCAAGTACTAAAGCGATTTTACTCTTTTTTTTGATCATTTTGCAAGCCTCCTTTTGTAATAAGTAAATTGTATCAATATTTTCATTAGTACTGGTAACATAATGATGACATTCCAGTTAAAAAATGGTTAATAATATACCCTTAAGTGGTATATATGGTCTAAGGAGGTTGTGAAAATGAATTTTGATAAACTATATATTAATGGAGAATGGGTTGACCCCATATCCAAGGAAAAGATAGAAGTTGAGAACCCTGCTAACAAGGAAATCTTTGGCAGTGTCCCTGCAGCTGGTGAAGAAGACGTAAATAGAGCTGTGGCTGCAGCAAAGGAAGCCTTTAAAACCTGGCAGTTTTCCACAATAGAAGAAAGAAAACAATTGCTGAATAATCTTATCCCCCAACTTGAAAAAAGAGTTGATCAAATGGCAGAAATTATATCCAAGGAACTTGGTTGTGGCATAAAGTTTGCTAAGTCTATGCATGTTCTACCCTACATCAAGGATGTTAGAGACTATTTAGCTATGGTTGATAACTATCCATTTGAGGAGAAATTTGATGAGTATATAGTTAGAAGGGAGCCTATTGGAATAGTAGGAGCAATAACACCATGGAACTATCCCCTAGGACAGATTATGAAAAAACTATCCCCTTCCATCTTAGGTGGAAATGCTATGGTCCTAAAACCCAGTCAAAAAACTCCTCTAGTTGCTTTTCTACTAGCAGAAGCTATCCATGAAGCAGGTTTCCCAAAGGGAATCTTCAACCTAGTTTCAGGTAGAGGAAAGGAAGTTGGTAATGTACTGGCAACCCACAAGGATGTTAACTTAATTACCTTTACTGGCTCCACTGATGGTGGTCTTGATGTTGCAAGACTGGCTATAGATGATTTTAAGAGACTATCTCTTGAATTAGGTGGTAAATCCCCTGCTATTATATTAAAGAGTGCTGATTACAAGATTGCACTAAAGAAGACTTTGGATAAGGTTTACTTCAATACAGGTCAATCTTGTAGTGCCTATAGTAGATTGTTTGTTCCAAGGGATGAAAAAGAAAAAATTGAGGATATGATCCTTGAGATGACCAAGGAATATAAGTTTGGAGATCCTAGTGATCCAGAAGTACTAATTGGACCTGTGGCAAATAAGAAGCAGTTTGACAAGGTTAAATACTATATAGAAAGAGGGATTCAAGAAGGTGCTAAACTATTGATAGGTGAAGTCCCAACTGAATCTCATGGTTACTACATTGGACCTACTGTCTTTACTGATGTGGACAATAAGATGGAGATCGCTCAGAATGAGATCTTTGGTCCTGTACTATGTGTAATCCCCTATGATGATGTGGATCAGGCTATAGAAATGGCAAATGACACTGTTTATGGATTATCCGGTGGAGTCTTTGGCCAGTGGGAAGAAGCTTATGAAGTTGCCAAGAGACTAAGAACAGGTACTCTTGTAATGAACAATGGTAACCAACTTCATAGAGCACCCTTTGGTGGCTTCAAGCATTCTGGTTTTGGTAGAGAAGGCGGTAAGTTTGGTCTAGATGAATTCGTTGAAATCAAGGGTTTGTTTATCTAAGCTAAAAAGCTATTGATTAATATTAAGTTACAATAATAATTAACTCCTTCATGTTTGTAAGAAAAAGGATAATGGTATTGGATTAAACCCAATACCATTATTTTTTTCTTAACTATAGTCCTAGTTCCTTATTTATTAGTATTATTATAATTCTTTCCCTGGGGTATGATTTTTCAGTTATTAACCAACTATTACAAATCCTATCTTTACTATCACAATCCATACACTCTCCTGTTTTTTGACAAGGAGTTTTTAAAGTAGGATGATTTATGGCATTTTGAGGGGCTGCTATTTTTCTAACTCTTTCCATTGCTTCATCTAGTCCTGAAACTATTTTATTCACTCCCACAAAAATTACAACCCTTCTTGGTCCAAAGGCCATGCCTCCTATACGATTTCCCACCATATCAAGATTTACCAGTTGACCTTTATCTGTTATAGCGTTGGTTCCTGTCAGAAATAGATCCACACTAAGTGCTTTCTTTCTATTATGTATCTGCTCCCTCCAACTTAGATCATTTCCAAATGTCTCAATAAATTCAATATCCTTATCTTTAAGATCATCTAATATATTTAGACCCCTTAAAGTCAGTGAATCCCCATAGGATACTGATTTAGGTTTTACTTCTTCATAAAGTTCTTTCCAGAAGATTTCTTCTGCCTCTCTTTCATCTTCCGCTAAGAGTACTCTAAATCCATTTTTATTTAATTCATTAATGGTTTTATCTAAAATACTTTGATCTGGTAACATGGCTTTTCTCCTTATGATTTTATGAATGTAACCTTAATATAATAACCTACCCCATGCTATATTATATTAAATAAAGGGGAAGTAATAAACAAGTAAAAATCCCAGATTTGAAATATTACTTTCTTAATCTGGGATATGATTATTATTTCTCCATGTGAATATCCATTTGTGGATATGGGATGGAAATATTTTCTTTATCAAATCTTCTCTTAACTTCTTCAATTACATCAAACATTACAGTGAAGTAATCTGAAGAAGAGACCCAAGCTCTTACTGTGAAACCAACTGCACTATCACCGTGCTCTGACATTCTTACAAAAGGCTCTGGATCCTTAAGTATTAATGGATGGTTCATAACAATATCCTTGAGAACATCTTTGACCTTATCCTGGTCATTTTCATAGCCAACACCAAACTTCCAATCAACTCTTCTTGTTTCTTTAATTGAGTAATTAACTATTGATGAGTTGGAAAGTGTACCGTTTGGTATAAATATTACCTTATTATCTGGTGTGGTCAAAGTAGTTGTAAGTATGTTTATGGCCTCAACTGATCCACTATGACCTCCTCCCTCAACAAAATCTCCAACTTTAAAAGGTCTGAATATTAATAGCAAGATTCCTCCCGCAAAATTTGATAATGAACCTTGGAATGCTAAACCTATAGCAAATCCTGCAGCAGCTATTACAGCTACAAATGATGTAGTATCAATTCCCAGTATACTAATAACTGAAAGTACTAATAAAATTTTCAAGATGGCACTTGCTAATGATAGCAAAAATGGTTTAAGTGTAGTGTCTAGCTTTGATTTATCTATTTGTTTTGCTAGAATTTGAGTAATTTTTTTGATGATAAATAATCCCACAAGTAGAACCACTAAAGCTAAAGCTAGACTTCTTACAAATGGTAAAACCATTGTATTAAATATATCTGTCATTCTATCCCTCCTCAAGTTCTTTTATACCCCGTCTTCCATAAAATACCCAAAAAAATTATTACCTTTGATCCTAGGCTTTACATACAGTATAACTCTTAACCTAATTGTAATATCTTTATCAATATCTTTAAGGTATAATACTAGTATAGGTATGAATAAGGTAAAGGAGTGATTCTATGAAAAGGATATTGTCTTTAACTTTGGCAGTTATAATGCTATTTAGTCTTGTTTCTCCAGTTATGGCAGCCACAGAATATGAGGCAGCAGGTAAAAGATTAGAAGCATTAGGAATTTACAAGGGTGACGAAAACGGGAACCTGATGTTAGATAAAAATCTTAGAAGACAAGACATGGTAGTATTATTATCAAGACTGTTTGGCGAAGAAGATTATGCAAGTACATTTGTAACTGCAGCAGAAGCAGCTGCTTTTATAAACCGAGGGATTTTTAGTGATTTAGAACTAAATCCAGGTCACTTGTACTATACCCCATACCTGGTTTGGTCAAGAACCAATAACCTTATTCAAGGTAAAGCCAACGGTGAATTTGGTATGGATGAAGATGTAACCGTGCAACAATTTCAAACTGTTTTACTAAGAGCACTAGGTTATACCGAAGAAGCTAAGAACTGGGAAGGCGTCCCTGCCCTTGCTCTTCAATTAGGTATTATGAGAGGATTAAATGTATCTGCAACATCCGCTCCAACTCGTGGTATGATTGCTCTAATGATAGAAAACACCCTTGGTATACAGCTAAAGAACTCTCTTGATTCTTTAGCTGTTAAACTAGGTTTAAATCCTTTAGCTATTACAGATACTGTTTTAGTTTCAAATGATAAGGTTACCTTTAAAGGAAGAGTAAGTAATGTTGAAGAGTTGAATATACTAATTAGATCAAAGACTAATACAAGCGATGTAATCGATCTTGATGTTACACTAGATGATGATGGAAGTTTTGAGTTTATAGTTGATGAATTGGCTATTGGAAACTATGATTTTAGATATTATACTGATACACAATCATCAGCATATAAAAGTTTTGTAATTACAAATGTTAAATTTGCAGTTAAAGATGTTTTCGCAGAAAACTTAAGAGAAGTTAGGATTGAATTTAATAAGGCTGTTAATACATCAGTAGCATCTCAAATATTGAATTATACAACTGATGCAGGAAGTATAAACAGAGTTAATTATGCCGATAGCAACAAAACAATAATACTTGTTCTTGATGGTATTATGACTGATGAATCAGAATATACCTTATCAGCTAAGGGAATAAAATCAGTAGAGGGAGAAAGTATTGATGTAAATGAAGTGTTTGGTGTAAGCGATACTAAACCACCTGTTGTTGTAACAGGAGGAATCGAGGTATTAGGTAAAAAAGGTATAAGGATTACTCTTTCTGAACCAATCAAACCAATTGCTAGCATGGATAACTTCCAATTAAACGTTTCTTCTTCACTATCAAATCCAGTAGTAAACTACAATACAATAACACTTAGTTATTCACCATCAACATCATTCTTAGCTCCTGGTAACTATTCAATTACAATAAAGGACTTGGAAGACTACGCTGGAAACAAGATGAATATTTCCTACTGGCCATTTGTTGTTGCAAATGATACAACTGCACCAGTGGTTGAAAGTATAGCAGGTATCACAGAGGAAATTACAATTACATTCAGTGAAAAACTTGATCCCATATCCGGATTTAGAGAGAATGTTTATTGGATGGATGGTGTATCAAAAAAATACTCAGACAAAATTGTTATAGTTGATAATAAAGCCATAGCAACCTTTACTACACATCCTGTGCCACAAGTTGAAACCCCAATCTATATTCAAGGAATGACAGATTACTATGGTAATGAAATGTCACAAAGAGCTGTCAAGGTAACTCCTACTGTTGATACTACAAAGCCTGAAGTAGTTGGTGCCTACCTATCAAGTGATGGAAAGAGCTTAGTTGTAAACTACAATAAGAATGTAGTTGGTAATGACAAGGCAAATTATTCCATAATAGATTCTGCTGGTAGAACTGCTTCCATCGCTTCCATTGCAGGAAGTGGATCAGAGTATATAGTTAATTTAAATGCAGCACTTCCAATGGGTAACACCATTGTTACAATCTCAGGAGTTAAAGATAGAAACGGTTTACAGATTAATACTTTCACATCCACTTATCAGATGAAGGATGTAATTCAACCTAGACTGTTGAATTATTCTGGATATGGTAACCTAATTCAATTGGAATTTTCTAAGCCAATGGATAGAGATAGTATAACTGATTTAAATAATTATATTATGACATTTAATAACACTGAAAGGTATTTAGTTACAGGCACTCTCTTCACTTTCAGTGAACTAGATAAGGTTGTTACAATAACACTTCCTACCAATATTGAAGGTAGAGCAACTATGATTGGAGCAGAAAACAATCTTACTGAATTAAATATAGTAAGAGTTAAAGATACATCCGGAAACTTTACTACACCATTAATCTTAGATCTTAATTTTGATGCAGCATCATCTGGTAAGGCTAAAGTGGTTCAATATGATTCAAGATATGGTAATTATGAAGCTGTTCTAACAGAACCTGGTATAGTTAGAGTGAAGTTTAATATGCCAATCATAAAGGCACAAGCTAGTGATTTTGATGTTATGGGAAGAAAGATAACCAATGTTATAGCTGATGGTAGTAATGTGGTTACAATTAGATTTGAAGATACAGCTAACACAACCGTGGTCTATGGTGGAGGAGTTGTAACTCAGAATAATAAGATTGAAACTACAATAGGTACTGGGGCAGAAGTTGGAATATTTAAGATTAAGGATATGGCTAGTCCTACCTTGTTAATAAATGAAGGATTCATAAGTGGAAATTCCATCGAAGTATTCTTTACAGAAGAATTGGAAGTAGATGGTTCAAGTCTATATAGAAGAGACTTAATAGTTACTAGATTATCCGATGGTCACGTTTTAACAACTGATGAGTATACAACTAGTATTAAATCAACTAGTAGATCCGTTCTTGTTATAACAATTCCTAATAGACCATCACCATCTAGATACTCCATAAGAGTAGTAGATGAGCCAATCTATATCAGAGATAAGGCTGAAAACTTTGTAATTCCGGGATTACAACTAAATACTAACTTAGCATTTTAAATTAAATGGGTAGAATTTCTACCCATTTTTTATTTTGCTATAGCCTGGGCTAATTCTGTGATACTCTTTGTTAGCTCATTTAGCTTTCCTTCTATCCTTACTAATAAGTAAATAGATATGACTATGGGAAATCCTAAATTGGCTATACTTGAATAAATATCATCCATAAACATCCTCCCTAAAAAAGGGTAGGTAGATATTATTGAGTTAATCTACCTACCCTTTTATTTAATTATCTATATTAAATTTCCATCTCAGTTACCGTTGTTGATACGACTCTTGCTCCAGCAACCTCTATTAGATTACCATTCTTTGATTGAAATACTCCTGCAGTAATAATGTCTCCCATAACTCCTGTAACTTCTGCTTCAGTTAAGTCAACTCTAGGATCATCCAAGCTTATCCTAAAATTCTTATTCAATGCATCTAAAAAATCCATTTCTAACTTAGTCTTAACCACCTAATCACCTCCTCATTATTAAAATAATTTTTTCTTAAACTGTTCTGATTATTGTCTCTTCTACTTTCTTCACTTGAAGTAGTGCTTTGTTCTGAAGGGTTGATAGTGCTTCTCCACAAAGATGAATGCTATCATCTAGGGCATCAAATTTAATGTTGTTATATGTCTTATTAACAACCTTTTGCTTACCATCAACAGTTCCTCCATCAAGTTCAAGCTTTAGTGCTCTTTTACCGATTACTGTTTCTATTGCCATTGTCTCACCTCCTTATACTTATATATAGTAATTAGAGGTAAAATGTACCAATGGAAATTTAAAATAATATAAATCTCTTATTTAGAAACTGAATATATATAATTGTTGTGGATTATATTGGAAATCAGAATAAGTTAGTTTGGAGGGAATAATATGGGCAAGACTTCAAAAAAAGTTATGAAGAAAGACTTAAAATATGATCTATTATTAGCTCTACCTTTGGTATTAGTAGTAACAATAGTACCTTTGATTGTATATCTTAAGGTAATTCCCGTAGAAGGACCTAGTAGAGTTTTTACCAATGGAAATGATAACTTAGACTTTTTCTCGTATTATAAGATGATATGGCTACTTATATTTACTGGTATGGGATTTGTTATCTATATGAGTAAACTTCTTTTTACCAATACAGTTACTATTAGGAAAGACAAGGTTTATTATCCTGTAGCAGCTTATCTATTATTAGCTATAGTATCTACTATTTTTGCAACCCATAGAGATGTTGCCCTAATTGGCTTTGTGGATAGGTATGAGGGATTGTATGCAATTATTGCATATGTTACCTTATTTTTCTTGGGATTTAATGTCATAGATAATGAAAAACAGCTTAAACCCATAATTATTGGATTAGGTATTTCAGCCCTAGTCATGTCAGCATTAGGTGTTACTCAGTTCATGGGTAATGACTTCCTTATGACTGACTTTGGAAAAAAATTAATCCTTCCAGCACAATACGAACATATTGCTGATGAGCTTAAATTTACCTTTGAATCCAGTAAACATGTTTATGGAACTCTATATAACATAAACTATGTTGGTGTATACATGAGCTTTATATTCGCCCTATTTACTACAATGTTCATCCTAATCAAGGAATGGTACTACAAGATATTCTTTCTTCTTGTATCAGCATCATCTTTACTAATGCTATTAGGCTCAAGGTCAAGAGCTGGTATGTTTAGTATTGTCGTTTATGGACTAGTCTCTTTAGTCTTCTTTAGACATTTCTTATTAAAACACTGGAAAGCTTTTGTAGTGATTTTAGCCATCTCTGGTGGTGTTTTCTATTGGTATAACGATTACCGTGAAGGGTTGATAATAAACTCCTTAAAAGCTGGTATAGAGTCTCTAAAAGCTACTAAGGAATATGACTTTCAAGATATAGTATTGGATGGTAGTAATGCTACGATAGTATTTGATACTTATTCCTTGAGACTATCATATGAGAATAATGAGATTACCTTCTACGATGAGAATAACCAAGTTCTTGAAGTAGAATTCAAAGACAATATTTTTAAAACATTAAAGGAACCATATAATAAGCACACCTTTGAGTTACAAAGGCTAGATTCTCTACCAGTTCTTAAATCAAGACTTACAACCTCCACAGGACGGCATTTCGTGAGTTTTGTTATCGATCCCAATAGCGAATTAAAGGTACTGGGGTATTCGCTGGAATTAATTGACGATATCAAAGCTCCTTATATAGGATTTGAAGGAAGAGAATCCCTTGCATCAAATAGAGGCTATATTTGGTCCAGAACTTTACCCATGTTAAAGGATAATATAGTAATAGGTCAAGGACCGGATACTTACGCACTCCATTTTCCAAACAATGATTATGTAGGCAAGATGAGAGGCTTAAATATTAATACATTGGTAGATAAGCCACATAATTTGTACATGCAGATGGGCATTAATACAGGGTTGTTATCATTACTATCATTTATAATAATAATTATATTATATGTGGGTTCTAGTTTTAAAGCTTACTTTAATAAGAGGAACTATGATACATTTTTAGAAGCAATAGGTGTTTCAATTCTCCTTTCAGTTTTAGTATTCTTATTTACTGGATTCTCAAATGACAGTTTGATCTCAGTAACTCCATTGATTTGGTTATTACTAGGAGTTGGATTTATGATAAATAATAAGATTCTTCCGGATAAAAAGATTTCTAGCAACTAATATATACTCAATTTAACTAATTAAATTCTATAATATTTGGTGTTGGTGAATAATAACCAGCACCTTTTATTTTTCAAAAAAAGATGAGACAAATAAATTATTCTTAACTTAAGAAACAAAGATACTTCTGTAGGCAACGTAATTCTACCTTCACTCTTATGACTGATATTGTTGAAAAAAACTGCTTTATCTCTTCTAATACTTATCTTTCTATTGCTCTTAATGCTAAGGATAAGATTCCTTAATGAGGATATTGCTAAGAATCACAATGTTTCTCATTCTACTGTTAACAGGATCATTTATAGTTTCTACTTATACTACAAACCTAAGTTTAACTTTTTACCTAAACATCTTTGCTTTGATGAGTTTAAATCTGTCAAAGCTTCTGATGGAGCTATGTCCTTTATTTTCTGTGATTATGATTCTGGTAGGATTGTTGATTTTGTTGAAGATAGAAGACTCTTTGTTCTTAGAAACTGCTTTCAAAAGTATTCTAATGCTATCAGAAGGTCTGTTAAGACTATTATTATCGATATGTATAGCCATCTAGCACTTATATATCTTTGATTAATGAAGTCTTTCCAGAGGCTAAAATCATTATTGATAAGTTCCATATTATCCAACTTTTTAGCAAAGCTCTTAACAAAACAAGAATTAGGATTATGAATTTGGATAACAATAATGAAGGTAAAAACTACAACAAGCTCAAAAAGTATTGGAAATTAATTTTTAAGAATAAATCTAAAGTTAACTACTCTACATATTGTAAATAATAAACTGAAAATGATCAAAAAAGGAGGTGCGGACGTTTTTTTGGACCTCAATAAGCCAATCCTAAACTCCTCCTATTCTAAATTAAGTCCAGGATTTTGTCCGCACCTCCAAATGTGGATTTTTTGATTGACATTTACAATGAAGACCTAAATTTAGTCATTTATTAAGCACAAGGACTACATAAAGTACTCTTTAACATACGATTATACTAATGGTATTTTAGAAGGAATTAACAATATTACTAAAGTTATTAAGAGGATAGCATTTGGTTATCGTAGGTCTTTATATTTTAAGAACAAAATCCTTATTACCCATAATTTAGCAGTTGTAAAGGCATCTTAAGTTTAATACTTGCATTGGAGGATTTATTCTATAGATATTATATGATCTTAATATATACATACAAAAAAATGCTATAATCCTTTAAGCCGTCTTAAATTAGCCTTCTTAAGTGCATAATAATCTTTAACTGTTTCAAAGTTAATAATTTTATCATCACTTGCTAATAATGTCCAATTTGAAAAAGACTTGGGATTATTAGTTAATAATGTTCCCAAGTCTCAGGTTATACTTTATCAAGTTTGTCTAGTTTCTCTAATTGAATTATTCTCAACCAACACTATTTTACAAAGAACCTAAAACCCAAACAAAGAAAAGAGCCTCAAGGGCTCTTTTCAATTATATTATTATGCTTGTTTATTTCGCCATACCTACTGTGAATTCAACAGTTGCTGTAACTCCACTTGCATACTTGTAAGTTGCAGTGAATTTATCTCCTAACTTAACTCCTGATATTGCAGCAGTGTTTAGTCCATTTGCTGTAACAGTAAATGTTGATCCACTAACTTTAGCTACATTAGTAATAGTAACTGTTGGGTTCTCAGAATAAGCTACTCCATATTGGTCTTTAACTGTATCAATTACACTTGTTAAGTTTAGATATGTTATAGCTCCAGCTGTTGTTGGGTTAATTACAGCCTTACCAGCTTCTACTACATCAGTATCTAAATTAACAGTAGTAGCTTTTGGAGTCTTATTAGAAATTAATAGTTCTTTTTCTATTATCTCTAATGCTGCACCTGTTGCTCTTTCATTTATTGTTACTAAAACAGAAACTTTTATATCTGCATAATTAGTTCCAGTTCCGAAATCTGCATCTAATAAACCATTATTTGATATAACTCCTGCAGCTGATACTGTCACTTTTGCATTGTTAAGAACTACAGAGTAATCTGCTGAAGGTAATAAAACCTTAGTTCCATTTGATAACACTCCATAAACTTTTACTGTTTTGTTGTACTTAACATCTGTTGCCGCTCCAGAACCATCAACATACATTGTACCTAAATCTGAAACTTCAAAATCAACGTATGCTGATTGAGCTACTCTCGTAAAAGTTACAGTTTTTGCACTAGTCTCATCAGTATCACCATTCAAAACAAACTTAACTGATTGAGTAGTAGCAGTTCCGCCAACATTAGCTGTCATTGTAAATGATTGGGTTGCTAATAATGGAGACGTAATTGAACTAGTAAAGGCACTATCTGTTGTTGTTACAAGCACTCCTAAAGTTGGGTATGAAGTCATCGCTCTACCGTATTGGTCGTTAATTACTATATCAGTATTATTAACAGTAAGAACATTTCCTTCAGCTACACTTGTTACAACAGCTGGTTTTAATCCAATAATAGATGTTGCTACTGCATTAGGTTTAACAGTTAACATTACATTAGAGAAATTGCCACCTGTTACAACTGATGTCAAATATACTAATGCATCTGTTGTGTTAGTATTTGATGCAGTAGTATATTTAAGCTTAGCACTACCATCATTTTGCTCTTCAAATACTAATCCAGGAGTAAGTGTTAATAAACTATTTGCATTTAATTTGCTAAATGCTGTCATTTGATTGCCATATTGATCTACAGCAACAAATGGGATTACAACTGTTTCTCCACCAGCTACCATTTTTTCTGGAGCTGATAAAGTGAAACTCTTTAATGTAGCAAGAGCATCAGCTTCTATTGTATAAGTTGATATTTTTCCAGTTACATTTGATATAGCTTGAACAGTAACTGTTCCACCTGCATTTACGTTTCCACCTGGCTTAAGCGCAACTGCTTGATATGTTACATTACTTATTGTAATTGTATCACTACCTGCAGGTGTAAGAGTTGATGGCTTAACGAATGTAGAATCTACAAATAGTGGATTACTAGAAGTAAATACTAATTGGCTAAATGTAGGATTACTCATTACGTTACCATATTGATCTTTAACTTGATATAATAAATAATATTTACCTGCTGCAAATCCAGCTGGTAGTGGTGCTAATTTAGCATCATCTACACTATATACTCCAGCAAATACAACTTCATTAGATTGAGCTGGTAAAACAACTTCTACTGAACCATTAAATACTGTTCCTGAAGCAGCATGTACTCCTGTTAAATAAACAACATTTCCAGGGATAAAATTAGCTGTTGCTGATTCTATTGTCAATACATTGCCAACTCCAACATTAACAAGTTTACCAGTTGAAGCTGTCCAGTTGATAGTACCAAAGCTAGTCATTTTCTCACCATATTGGTTTAATACCTCAAAACCAACAGTTGCATATGCACTACCTGTAGCAGTCATTGGTGCTTTATCTGATAACAAATTGATAGTTGCTACTCTCTCATTAGTTACAGTTACTGTAGCCTCTAAAACCTCTTCAGCTACTCCACTAACTTTAACTGTATAATCTCCAGCAGTTAAATTAGTAGTTGTAGTAATAACTGCTGATTTTCCATCTTCAGCCATAACAGCTGAGTCAAAATTAACAACAATACTACCTTTGTTTATAGCAAATGTTGCTCCTTCAACTGCTTTGTTGAATGTTACAGTTAATTTCTTAGCTCCAGTCGCTTCTACTTCCATAGCTACTACTGGCATTTCTACTCCTAGCTCTTCGGCAAGAGTTTTTCCGCCTTCAGCCATTTCAGTTCCTAATGCTAAATAAACCATAACAGCCATGTCGCCTCTTAATAATTTACCAGTTTTGTCAACTGTTAAGCCTTCTAATAATCCTAATTCTGTTGCATCTTCGAATGCAGTTTCCCAAGAATCATCGCCTACTTCTGCATATCCTAATGCTCTTAATAATACTAGAGCAAAATCGTTAGCAGATATAGTTTCTCCAAATCCAAATCTTAGATTTGAATGTCCTTGATAATATCCTGCTTCTTGTGCCCATGCTAAAAAGCTAACATAGTATGGGTTCTCTGGAAGATCTGTCCAAGTTGGAGCACCTTCCCAAGCTTCTGCTGCTGCTTCTAATCCTAGAAGTCTAGCTAGCATTACTACTGAATCTTCTCTCTTAAGTTCTTGAGCAAGCATTAAATCACCTGCTGTGTTTCCCTTAAGAACTCCCATTTCTTCTAAGAAAGCTGCCTGCTCAGCCGCTGTGTCAGCAGCAAATACAGGAATTGTTCCTAGAAGCATTACTAAAGCTAACACCAATGATAGGGTTCTCTTCATGTTTGTATTACCTCCTTATAATTTTGTTTTAGTATTGCCTTTAAAAGCACAAATACTCGTTGCACTTTAAAGGTATTATAACATCTAAGCCATTTGTGGTCAATATTATTATCCTATGTCACATGAATGTAATATAACATAAAACGGCTTATTTACGTAACTTTATTATACCTTATAAATGGACAAAGTAACATTACAAATATATTACATTTTTTAACAAAGTAAAGTGATTGCAACAATTACCTATTAAAATACTCCAAAGCTTTTTCCAGCTGAACATCATAAAGATCATTATTTATTACTAAATCAGGTGATACTCCAACACCATTTATTTTTTTCATAAAGGGACTAAAGTACTCTGCAATAGTTATTTTTAGTCCATCTCCCTTTGGGAGTTGGACTAAGCTCTGCACACTACCCTTGCCAAAAGTCTTTGCTCCAATTATATATCCAGCTCCCCTATCCTTGACAGCAGCGGCCACAATTTCAGATGCACTAGCTGAATTCTCATTGACTAATACAACAAGCTTATATTTAGATTCATCAAGATATGAGTCATACCTGACTATGTTTCCACTATTATCCTTAATATTTACAATTGCTCCTTTTGGAACAAATAGTCTTGCAATATTTATTGCCTGGTCAAGGTACCCCCCAGGATTATTTCTAAGATCTAGTACAATATCATCTATATACTTAGTATCAAAATAATTAAGAGCTCTTCTTACTTCATAAGTAGCCTCAGCTGTAAAGTCCTCTAATACAATATAACCAATTGAACCATTCATAACTTCGTATCTAACTGGGTTAATATTAATCAATGTTCTTTCTATCCTAAATAACCTATACTTATTATCTCTCCTAATATATATATTGGTTATTGTACCTTCCTTGCCCCTTATCATTGAGGATACTTGATCAGCATCTAAACCTTCAGTCTTCTTTAGATCAACTGCGTATATTACATCTCCTGATTTAAGCCCCGCTTTTTCTGCATTACTACCAGTAATTGTTGATGCAACTATTATTTCTCCGTTTTCTTCCTTAATATAGGCACCAATTCCAACAAAGCTACCATTCATGTTCTCCATGAACTTAGAATACTCTTCCTTTGTATAGTAGGTGGTGTATTTATCAAGGTTATTTAATAATCCCTTTATTATATTTGTCTGGTGAGTGTCAGTGCTAACATCATTAATATAGAAGTTATCAATTATATTGATGATGTAATCTATATATTCATAATCGATTCCTGAGCTCCCCGCAAAGGCACTGGATGGTATACTAAGGATTATTATTAAAACTAAGATTAATACAGAATGTTTAAGTCTTCCTCTAGACATATAAATCTCCCCTTTTTTATCTAACATATTCACGGATAATATTATTTTCTAATATATAGTTAGAAATATTGATCTCTTCTATTGCTTTTCTATTTAGTCCTCTATATTTTTCAATATCTATAGGTTCTCTAGTAGTTCTATTGAAACCTGAGCTGTGTTCAAAAACAAGATCCTTTGAAACTACAAAAACATCCGCCTTGGATATAACAGAACCAATATGCATATAAGTTTGAGGAAATACATAATTGCTTGAAGTAGGATTATTCAAATCCTGTCCAAATATTATTCCCTTCTCTAATTTATACCCCATTATGTTTGCAATAGTAGGATAGAAATCGATTTGACTACCTAAATTTGAATTTATTAATCCCAACTCTTCACCAGGTACATGAATCATTAGTGGAATGTTCATCATCTCATCAAAATCATACTCATAACCTAAGAAGTCAGTCATCAACTCCTTGTATTCTTCATCAGTGGATGAAATTGCAAAATGATCTCCATACAATGCAATAACAGTGTCCTCATATATCCCTTCATCCTTTAGACTTTGAATGAAGTTACCTAATTCTTTATCCACATAGTGAATTGATTGTAGATAGTCCCCTAATATAGTATCAACATGCTCTTCCAATAAGACTAAGTGCTGATCCTCTTGGGGCATATAAAAAGGAGTATGACTTGTTAAGGTTATTAAGAAGGCATAGAATGGATTATCATTTAAATTATGAAGCTCCCTAATGTAATCCAATGATTGGCTTAAGAAATCTTCATCCTTAATTCCAAAACCTGCAATATCTTCAAATTGAAAATTATCTTCTGCAATAAATCTCTCAAATCCCAAATTAACATAGGCATTATCCCTGTTCCAATATTCTCTTTCATAACCATGGAAGACCCATGATGTATATCCATTGTCCCTTAACAACCAAGGTAGTCCATAAAAAGTATTATCACCATACTGAATATATGTTGGTTCATTCATTGAAGGATGCAAGGAGTTTTGAGAAACAAACTCAGCATCGGATGTATTTCCCCTGCCTACAAGTTGGAAATAATTATCAAAGTATATAGATGCACTATCATTAACTAGTCTGTTCAGATTTGGTGTGATTTCTTGACCTAAATAACTCCTATTAATAACAAAATCCTGAAGTGCTTCCACTTGAAGTACAATAAGATTCTTATCCCTACCAATTCCTGTGAACTCTCCATCCTTTAACTCTCTTCTTAGGGATATCTTCTTCACTAGATCATCAATAGTTATCCCTCTTGCTTCTACATCATAATCTCTTATTTGGCTTTTTATAATATCCTTTAAGTGATAAATATAGATATCCTGATTACTAAGAGATACAAATTGACCGGATAATCCAGCAAATATCAAACTAAAAGATAGTAGTACCACTGAAGTTTTTAAAATTAGTTTGTTATACTTCTTTCTATATTTATCTATATTAAATTTATCTTCTTTTCTACTCTTATATAAAAAGTATAGCACAAATGGAATATCGATTATTAAGGCCATCCTCTTAAAATCTAGGAGTATTTTTAAATTGTCTCCCACAGTTTTAAGTTGTGGTATCTGCTTGATTACTGCAACAGATGTCAGATTGTGAAATTGGCCAAAGTATGTTGCATTTATGAGCATTAAAGAAGATATGAAAATATAAAAAGCTATAATGTACTTATTGCTTTTTCTTTCATCTTTTTCATAAAGCTTTGACAGTATCATAGTGGATATTAAAAATCCAACGACTATAACTAATACTCTATTAAATTCAACCTCAATTATATTAGTATATATAATTAACTTAATTAACATTAAAAACCCAAGCATTTATTTCACCACCCTATTGTAACCCTATTATTTATCTACCCAACTGCATTAAAAAAGATGCACACATTTAAGTGTACACCCTTTCTATACTTTGTTCAATATTTCTCAAGTATTGTAATCTATTTGTATCTTTTTCTTAATGCAAATCCTAATCCCATTAAAGCTACTCCTAGTCCAGTGATTAATCCTGTACTAGCATAACTAGTTGCAGGTAAAGTAGGTTGTGGTGTTACTTCTGGAGTCTCTTCATCATCTATTACCACTGTATCTTCTGGTTCTTCTTTATCCACTTCAGGTTCTGGTGTTACTTCAGGGATCTCTTCATCATCTATTATTTCTTCATTATCTATTACTCTAAATCTAGCAGTAAATGTCCAGTCTTGATAAATATTTGTTGGGAACTCATTATCCCATTCAACAAACTCATATCCTTCATCAGCCACTGGTGTAGGAACATCTATTAGACTCCATACAGTTCCTGCTACAGTTGTTATTTCAGTAGTTCCTTCTAGACTACCTCCTTCTCCAGTTAAGAAGTTTACTTCATAAGTTGTAACTGTCGTTATTATAACTGGAGGTTGTACTGGTATTAAACTAAAGCTTGCTGTAAATGTTAAGTCCTCTTCTATTGTTGCTGGGTATACTGGACTCCATCCATCAAACTGGTATCCACTTGCTGGCACTGGGTTTGGTACTGTTATTCCTGCTGATCCCCATGCTGTTCCATCTAATATATTTGTGAAGGATGTTGTCCCTGTTAAACTTCCATTTGCACCTGCTACAAAGTTCACATCCCAATATACTGGATTTACTGGTGTTAAGCTAAAGCTTGCTGTGAAGGTTAAGTCCTCTTCTATTGTTGCTGGGTATACTGGACTCCATCCATCAAACTGGTATCCACTTGCTGGCACTGGGTTTGGTACTGTTATTCCTGCTGATCCCCATGCTGTTCCATCTAATATATTTGTGAAGGATGTTGTCCCTGTTAAACTTCCATTTGCACCTGCTACAAAGTTCACATTGTACTCCACTAATGGTAATGTAATTGATTGATTGTCTATATTATGACCTCCACCAATACCTAAAGCTATTACTGTTTTTGTACCGGATAACAAAGTACTTGCATTGAATCTATATATAGTCCATCTCGAATCATTAGTATTTCCTTGCATAAAAATGTCTGGTTCATAATCGTCATCATCAAGTTCTAATATTACTCCAACCCCTAGTTCAATTGAGTAATCTGAGTTTATAGTACCATCTAAAGTCATAATGGGGTCCATTGAATGTGTTGAATTTACAGCTATATACAAGTTTCTATCAATATCGAACTATGCATGTCTAGCAGCTGTATGAGTGTTATTTGAGGAACCTGTTATAGGTATCCTCTCGTCAGTTGTATAAGTGTTAGATGCAAAACTAACTCCCATGCCTGCTATCATTGAAAACACAACTATTAAAGTCAAAAATTTCTTAAATTTCTTATTCATTATTAGTCCTCCTTATAAATTAATCTATTATAATCAATTAGCTTTCTTTCTATATTCCATTTCTCCATTATTCTTAAATTCTGCAATGTAACTATCTATTGATTCTTCCTTTAATTTGGAGATATCCGTATACATCATCATAAGGTAATCATCCTTATCACTAAAGAGGTTCACATAGTACCATCGATTGACCTCTTTAACATAGTGTTCGAATTTCCGTTTAGTGTTTGGCAACATATGGTAATGAAAATCCTTAAGCCCAAGTATTGGGTTTACTACATCATAAGCTAGATCCGCTAGCTTCAAACCTAGCACCCGATCTGAATTCATTTTAGTTGCAATTGAGAAGTTTTCGCTTACTTCAACTAATATATAGTCAATAAATCTTCCATTTTCATTAAAAAGAGCTTTGAATCTTATATAGAAGTCAAATTTTGACGGTCTTTCCATGGTAATCCTCCTCTCCAGTTTTATTTATACTACTAATATACCAATCGCCAATTTTATAGCGCGTTTAGACTGATTTTATTTCAATTTTATTTTAATTTTGCGTTAAAAAAACCACCTGCTTTTTTACAGGTGGCCAATCAATTTTAAATTATTAATCCCCAAGTATTATAATTATCTTCTAACTCTCTTTAATATTTGCTGTTTATTTGTCTTATTGCATAATATTTCTGAAATTGTAGGAATCTTCTTCATTCCAGCTTCTAGTATCAAGAAAAACTTGCTTATCGCTTGTGAAATATTTTTGAGTATTAGCAGTATCATTCCACGTAGTATCGATGTAATAAAGCTCCCCATCTAAAAAAGCTTCAGTCCAAGAATGAAGTACACCATTCATTTCATCCCCACTTACACCATAGACTTCAACTCCAAATATAGAAAGCATTCTGTTGTATAGGGCTGTATAACCTCCACAAACAGATAAATTATCTATCAGAGCAGAATATCCATCATAACTTGTGTCAAAATACTCATAATCATATTCTACCAAATCTATAACCCAATCACTCAAGTATAGAGCTATATCCTTCTGGGACATATCAGGAGTAATTTTGCCATGTTCAACCATATCTTTGGCAACACTAATAGTTTCTTCATTAAATATATCTCTTCTTGTTATGATTTCTTCAGCTGATAAAACTGGTGAAATTAAAGTATATTGTATATTGATGCTTCCATCGGCTTTGACAACACCCTTAAAACTAATTCTATTGTCAATTCTGTATAGCTCTTGATAAATCTCAGTAACTATTCGGTAAGCTCTTCTCATTTCATCAATAATATCTGGATGTATTTCATTATCTAAAATTACTCTATTATAGTTTTCCTTAGAAAATTGCATTGTAATTTCATTTTTATTTGAGTATCTCAAATAATAAATAATTTTAATATAATCCTCAATTGAAAATGGATTGTCAAGCAATTCTGCTAAATCATGACTAAATGTTCTAGGATTTTCATAGATCCTAACAACCCTATTGATTGGTTTCCCATCTAAGTAGCCTTTACAAAATCTTCAACCCTGTTAATTATTGCACTAAATTCAGCTCGAGTTATGTTCTTCTTTCCATAAAAAGCTGGACCATCTATGGTGGGGTTCCCTTTTAGAATGTCATTCTCATATAGAAAATCCATCCCTTCACCATATGCATCCACAAAGTATGAGTACTTATTACTGCCCAACTCTATTTCCCTTGGAACTATCTCTGAGCCTACTGTGGTGTTTATGTAATTAATAATGTATTCTATTGTTTCAAGTCTTGTTACCTTTCTATCATAATCTAATCCACTATCTTTAAATTCTAATATCTTGCATTGATAGGTAGATTCTATATATGTTAGTGACCAATGTGTATCTGACCCATCTGATTAATTTCCAAAACTGTAAATTCAGTGTCCTCTATAACAGGTGCTCCACTGAGCATTACAACCATTTTAATTGACTCCCCATGGGTAACATTATTCATGGGTTTAAAAGAATTATCTGGATAGCCACTGATGATGCCTCTTTCTTTCATGGTCATGATATTGTCAAAGAACCAATCTGTTTCAGTTATATCCTAAAATGCATATGATTGAGATGGTAAAGCAAAAATTACCATAAAAAGTATAATAATTAATAGTATACTCTTAATAAGCTTAAATCTTTTGTCCATTCTAGACCTCCAGTTTGATACTTTAGTGCAAGCTATTAAATAGCCTCATTAATAATATACTACCACAAAAATGACTAATAATCATAATCTCTGTAGTTAAAACTATGTAATAAAGCTACTGTAATTCTTTTAAAAAATAAAGCGAGAGGTATTATCCTCTCGCAGTCTGATCCTTAATATTCAATTTACTATCATTTTGTACAGTTTCAAAGCTACAAGTAAGCCTTAAATCTATTTCCTTTAATTTTTCATAGTTTTTCTTGATCCTATTTTCAATCTGATTGATACCACCATCCTTAACTTCAGGAAGGAGTAAAAGAATTTGGCTGTCATTCCAGAAGGTGTAAACATCTCCCCTTCTTAAGGTTGTATCTAAAATCCTTGTCATCAACCTTATTGATCCTTCTGTTGAGGTTTCTCTTTCATCATAGGGTTTAAAATTTATTAGTGCAATGTAATCATTTTCTTCTCCATCGGCTCTTCTTCTTTTATGACTATTATATAATAGTTTAAAGTATTCAGATTCACACAATAGTGGTCCTTTTTTATCCTTTTCATCAAGTTTCGTAGATAACTGTTGTATTTCAACTTCTCCTTTTTCAATGGAGTAGTTGTGTATCTTCCTTTGTATCTCCCTCATCCCTGATGTGGTTGTAATACCCATTTCCTTTTCAAATGCCACTTGCATAAACTCGAAATGGCTATAGGCATTCTTTATTCTACCAAGTTTTAATAAACTCTCAATTAATAATATGTGTATTTTTTCTTCGTAAGGTTCTATGGTTATTGCTTTTTCACATAAGAGAACAATTTCTTCATTACTATCAAACTGTTGATAGAGAGTTACTAATCTTTCCAAAGTCTTTATATAGACTCTCTTGTAGTAGTTCCTAACAGGAACTAACCAAATCTCGTATTGATTCTCAGAAAGATAGCCTCCTCTATATAAGTCTACAGCCTTAGAATAAGCCTTAATGGCTTCACTTGTATCAGTTGATACAACTATGTCTCCTTCACTTACATACCTCTCCATAAGATCAATATCCAGTACTACATCATCACTCACCTCAAGGGTATAATAACCGTTGTTGAATGTAATGTTTAGGTACTTTTCATCTGGTAGCATCTTCTTTAGAATTTGTCTAAGTCTAAAAATCTGTCCTCTGATCATATTTTTTGGATCCTGAGAATCCTGATCTTGCCATAGATTTTCTATAATTGTCTCAGGAAGAAGTTTCTTGTTTTTAAACGTAAGAAAATACTGCAGGAGCTTAAATAGTCTGTAAGATCGACTGGCATCTTGCATTAGAGATTCATTATTAAAAATCATATCGAAGTCGCCCAATGTGTTAATATAAAGCTTCATAGTCACACCTACCTTATAAATAACAATATACCCAATTTACAAGGCAAATGTCAAATTTTACATAAATTTTTAAATTTTTTATATATTTCTTTAATTTATAACCATATTTTGTATTAAATGGAATTATATGTTATTTTTGATTCAGACAAAATAAAAGACCCCAAGAAATTAATCTTAGGGTCGATTATAGTTTAACTATCTTCTTCTTTTTCTCAATGCAAATCCTGCAAATAATGCTCCAAATCCATATAGGAACATTGGATCTGCTTGCCCAGTTCTTGGTAGAATTGGAGTTGCTTCTGGAATAGGATCTTCTTCGATAACTACTTCCTCTTCTTCCTCTTCAACTGGTGGTACTTCTGGAACTGGTTCTTCTTCAATTTCTATTTCAATTTCTTGGAAGTTAGCTGTAAAGGTCCAGTTTTGATAAATATTTGCTGGGAATTCTGGAGTCCAACCAATGAACTCATATCCTTCCTCTGCCACTGGAGTTGGAACTGTAATCAAGCTCCATACTGTTCCTGCTATTGTATTAATAGTAGTGGTTCCTTCTAGGCTTCCTCCCTCTCCTGCTATAAAGTTTACTGCATAGATTGTTGGTATAAATTGTTGTGTTATGGTTAGGGTACCATTGACATAAGTCACTGCATAATTTGATGTTGTGTTAGGACCTTCAATCATTCCAATTATTGCATTACTTGGAATATTTGGAACTGATCCAACTTGAGTTATGGTTCCGCTTACTGTTACATCAAATAACTCTTCCCCTTCAACTATTGTTCCTGATGTTAAAGTGTAGCTATCATTAGACAATGGTTGATTATCAAATACCTTGGAAGCACTTCCTGCAGTTATAGTTATTAGTCTTGGTGTAATATCAACTGTTCCACTACCTGTTCTATCATTGTAGTTTGGATTCTCTACCTTAACCAGTATTGTGTGGCTACCAACATTTACAAAGGTTGGATTTAAGCTTCCCCACTCAACTTCATTCCAATCAATCTCTTCTAAATCTTCATCGTCTCCTAATAGATAGAAGAATACCTGATCTCCATCTATTATTCCATCTAATTCGATTCCATGAGAAGCTCCGTCATATATTCCATTGTAGCTATCTATCACTAGTGATGGTCCAGTTGCTGGATCAACCCTTAATAGACCGTTTACATAAGTTACTTCATAGTTTGATGTTACATTTGTCTCAACATCTATTATGATAGCACTACTTGGTATATTAGGACTTGAACCTACATTTGTTTGAGAACCAGTTACAGTTGCATTTAGATTATGACCTGTTACTAATGATCCAGCACTTATGCTAAAGTTAGCATTAGTTAATGGGTCTCCATCGTAAATCTTATCATCACTTGCAGCGGTTATTGTTATAGGTCTTGGTGTTATGGTTACAAGTGCTGAGTCACTTCTGTCAGTATAATTAGGATTTGTTGCCCTTACATATACTGTAGTTGTACTAACATTTATAAACATTGGATTAGTTGTGCTCCAAACTTCTCCATCTAAACTGTACTCAATTAAGTCTCCAGGCATTTGTCCTGTTACTGAAACTCCATGTTCTAATCCATCATAAACTCCTGTATATCCTTCAACATCAAAGTCATCATTTGATGCTGGAGTTATTGCCAAGCTTCCTGGTATTAATGTTACATCGTAGTTCTCTGTTACATCCACTAGTCCATCCATTATTACTGGAGTTCCTGTGAATGTTACTGGGTATGATCCCACATTAGTTCCACTTCCACTTGCACTTATTCCACTTATTACATGGCCTGATAATAAGCCTACTGGTGTCATATAGCCTGTTAGAGTCTGCTCTGAACCAGTATATACTCTACTATCACTATTTGCTGTTACGCTTACTGCTATCTGTGCTGGAGTTATTGCCAAGCTTCCTGGTACTAAGGTTACATCATAGTTCTCTGTTACATCCACTGGTCCATCCATTATTACTGGAGTTCCTGTAAATGTTACTGGATATGATCCAACATTAGTTCCACTTCCACTTGCACTTATTCCACTTAATACATGGCCTGATAATAAGCCTACTGGTGATCCATAGCCTGTTAGAGTCTGCTCTGAACCAGTGTATACTCTACTATCACTATTTGCTGTTACACTTACTGCTATCTGTGCTGCTGTTATTGTAAGTGTTCCAGGAAGATATGAGATATTATAGTTCATTGCCAAGGTGTTATCCTTTAACTCATGTCCAGTAATTGTATTTGCACTAGATCCCACATTAGTCTGAGAACCAGATACGCTTACGCTTTCTAAACCTTCACTTCCTACAAATGATCCAGTAGTGATGCTGTGGCCTCCATTTGTCAATGGTGTCCCATCATAGACTCTACTATCACTATTTGCAGTTAATACTATGGTTACTGGTGTTATTGTTACTGTTGCTGATCCAGTTCTATCGTCATAGTTGTCATTCTCAACCAAGACATAAACTAGGTTTGAACTTACATTTGTAAAATCAGGTTTTGTTGTTGACCAGTCACTACCATTGTTTGTTAATGAATAATATACAGTATCATCATTTAATAGATTGTTGATACTTATGCTATGAGGATTACCATCATAGACTCCAGTATATCCATTAACTATCAATTGAGCACCTTCTGCAGGTATGATCTGGAAGTCACCATAAGTTACATCTACAGTATAATTTGCATTTGGTGTATAGGATGCTCTTAAGACATCATTGTAAACACCAACATCTTCATCTATTCCATTTCTAATATAGCTTACAGTTCCTAAATCTCCACTATTAATCAAGTTGGATACTGTTCCAGTAAATATTGGATCAGCTGTTCCAAATACCTTACTTGCATTATCAACTACTATTGTAGCTGGTCTCTTGGTTATTTCTAACTCTCCATCTATTTCAGTTATGTTATAGTTTGCAGTTACATCAACCGCTCCATTCATAACCTTAACAAAAGTTATTACATTATCTACTGTTCCTACATTTGTTATAGATCCTACTACTGTTACCTGTAATACATCTCCACTTATTAAGGTTCCACTGGTTAATGTCCACCCAGAATCTGTTAATGGTGTCCCATCATAAACCTTGGAGTTATCATCTGCTGTAACTGTTATGGCTATCGCTGCTGTATTCATTGTCAAAGCTCCATCTGTGTAGCTAACATTGTAATTTCCTGCCAATCCTACTACAAAGCTATGGCTCATTACCTTATTTACCACTGGGCTTTCTGATGGATACTTGATTGATCCTGAAACTACTGCATCAAGGTCATCTGACCCTACCAACCCTGTAACTGTAAAGTTACTATTGGACTTACTTGTTCCATCATATGTGAAGCTCTCACTTGCTGCTGTTATCATTACTGCCTTTTTAGTTACTGTTAACAACCCATCTACTTCAGTGATGGTGTAGTTTGCAGTTACATCTTCTGCTCCATTCATTACCTTAACTAAAGTTATTTCATTATCTTCAGTTCCTACATTTGTTATAGATCCTACGACTGTTACCTGTAATACATCTCCACTTATTAAGGTTCCACTGGTTAATGTCCACCCAGAATCTGTTAATGGTGTCCCATCATAAACCTTGGAGTTATCATCTGCTGTAACTGTTATGGCTATCGCTGCTGTATTCATTGTCAAAGCTCCATCTGTGTAGCTAACATTGTAATTTCCTGCCAATCCTACTACAAAGCTATGGCTCATTACCTTATTTACCACTGGGCTTTCTGATGGATACTTGATTGATCCTGAAACTACTGCATCAAGGTCATCTGACCCTACCAACCCTGTAACTGTAAAGTTACTATTGGACTTACTTGTTCCATCATATGTGAAGCTCTCACTTGCTGCTGTTATCATTACTGCCTTTTTAGTTACTGTTAACAACCCATCTACTTCAGTGATGGTGTAGTTTGCAGTTACATCTTCTGCTCCATTCATTACCTTAACTAAAGTTATTTCATTATCTTCAGTTCCTACATTTGTTATAGATCCTACCACTGTTACCTGTAATACATCTCCACTTATTAGACTTCCACTAGTTAGATTCCATCCAGGATCTGTAAGTGGACTTCCATCATAAACCTTGGAATTACTATCTGCAGTTAATACTATAGTTACCTTATTAATTGTCAATGTTCCAGGATCATAGGTTATGGTGTAATTTGATGTTGTATCAATACTACCATCCTTGATTACTGCACTACTAATGGTATTTGGTACACTACCTGCATTAGTTATTGTTCCTGATATATTAACACTATCTATTACTTCATCTGGAGCAAGACCTCCAGCTGTTATACTATGAGTGTTATTTGTTAATGCTGTTCCATCATAGGTCTTACTAGCATCCCCTGATGATATGGTTATTGGTTTAGGTGTAATGGTTACAGTTCCAGATCCAGTTCTATCTTGATAATTCGCATTTTCAACTTTAACATAAACTGTCACACTACCAGTAGTAACATTTGTGAACTCTGGTTTTGTGGTTGTCCAATCTGATCCATTGTTTGTTAATGAATAGTAAACCACATCGTCTCTTACTAAGTTGTTGATAGTTATGCTGTGAGCTGCACTATCATATACTCCTGAATAATCACTTATGCTTAAAGTTGCACCAATATTACGTGACCATTGTGCATAAACTGTAAGATCATTATTTATAATTGTACTTGATGTGAATGCGGTACCTTTTCCATCAGCTAGAGTATTCCAACCATTGAAAATATATTTAGCTCTGATTGGATCTGATGGCATCTCCACTCCTAACGAAGTTCCCTTGCCAGTTGTTCTTGTATAAGTGGCCGGTGCTCCAACATAATTATCATCGAATGTTACAGTTACATTGGTTTGTTTAGTATATGGGAAATACACATCTTCACTTGTATTTGATGGTGTTAGTGTAACTGTCTTAGGGCTATTATCCCCTATATTATTAGTTGGATTATAATAATAATCCTCTCCTCCAATATTTACAGTACTTGGCCCTGTCACCTCATAGGGGGTATTTAACTTTAAATCTGTTCCTTCCATGAAGGTAACTGTCTGCATGATCGCTTGAATCATTTCTATAGGATCACCAAGGGAATTAATTGGGTCTCCGTCTTCATTTACTCTATAATAGTGAACCTTTATTGTTCCAGCATTGATTCCTACATCAGGAATTGGAAATGATTTTTGAGCATCCTCATCATATGCATTAGTATATGTCACATATGTGTGTTTGTTAGTAGGATACACAACACCACTTACAGCATCCTCTGATATTTCAACAATATACCACATCGTTGCTGGATTTCCTTCAGAGATTGTAGCTAAGCTCCAAGTAATAGTTTCAGTTCCATTGTCCCAACTGACAGTACCTCTATTGACATGAATCTTATCTTGATAATTTGTTTCGTTGATTTGTTCAATACCGAACATCCCACCCATTGGATCGGTAATTACAGCACCAGTTGCAGCAAATGCTATGCTACCTGCTATGGTTTGGAATATTGCATTTAGATCAGAATCTGATGCAGTATATGATTTGCCAGGGCTTGCAGCTCCGTCCAAAACACTTTGTCCTGATGGACCTGCACTTAAACCAACTGAGTAAACAATAACTCCAGCACTCTTTGCATATCCTGCTTCAGCAACTGCACTATTCCCATGGTTGTAATAATAGTTACTACCTCCTGTACTGCTTTCATAAGTCCTAATGCTATTTCCTGTTCCTTTATTAGAACTGTAATTGTAATCTGATACTGCTAGAGAGTCTTTATTTTGCCAATTATTTTGCCAATTATTTCCATATTTTTCAAAATATGTGCTATTTCGCTTACTATTAAAATCATTGATGGCATAACTATAAGTTGGCTCACCATCACTTAGTAATACGATGTTCTTATAATTTGCTGTACTTGAACTTAATAAAGCGTTAGCTTGCTTCAAACCAGCTTGTGTGTGAGTTCCACCACTTGCATTTAAACCACTTATAGCCGCTAGTAAATCAGCCTTACCGGTATAGTCCTTAAATGGTTCTGATTGATTATGAACAGTTACATTGCCTGCAAAAGATACAACTGCAATTCTTGTAGATAGATTGTTTGGGTCTCCTAATAGGGTATTAACAAAGTTAGTTGCTGCATCCTTTGCTGCTGTTAACTTTGAACCACTCATACTTCCTGACCTGTCTATAACAAGAACAATATCTGATGTTGTAGGAATGTTTTTACCTGTTAGGGTTAAATCTATTCTCCAAAGATTTGAAGACCCATCTACTGGAGTTGCCCATTTATCTATATCTAAAGA
Source organism: uncultured Tissierellaceae bacterium (assembly GCA_964575895.1). Classification (GTDB taxonomy): domain Bacteria; phylum Bacillota; class Clostridia; order Tissierellales; family Tissierellaceae; genus Gudongella. The sequence continues at coordinate 63,592 of CAZNTE010000003.1, forward strand.
TCCAGGTGCCGGAGGCTCAATATTATTAAAGTCTCCATTATCATTCATGATACTAAACATTGGTTCAAAGGACATCATTCTCATAGGTGATTCAAGTATTTGTATCTTTGAACTCTCTGGATAATAAATATATGGTGCTGGTACTTCAAGGGGAGAATCTAATCCATCTGGATTTGTTTCCTCTTCTAGAAACAGTTCTTCATCCTCTGTTATTACTTCTTCCTTGTCTTCTTCCTTTTGCTCTTCTTCATCCTCGACTATTGCTTCTTC
>CAZNTE010000003.1:63961-118753 GCA_964575895.1 uncultured Tissierellaceae bacterium
CTCTTCTTCATCCTCGACTATTACTTCTTCCTTGTCTTCTTCCTTTTGCTCTTCTCCATCCTCAGGTTCTTCTTGCTCTTCCTCTCCTAAACCAAGCTCTTCCTCTTGTCCTTCTCCTTCTGTTAACTCTCCCTCAATATTAGTATCCAGTGGTTCAATTATTTCTGCATAAGCATTTATGTTCATACCAAACAACATCACCAAGGCTACTAAAAACGAAAGAATTCTATGCTTTCTTAATGTCATCTTACTCACCTCCTCTAAATTCTTTTATATATCTTCCTAAAAATCTACCCATATAAATCCCTCCAAATAAAAAAAGTCAAACTACAACATGCGTTGCAGCTTGACCATCTAACTCTTAGTTTAGACTCATAGCTTTGCGTCCTTACATCACTGTAAGTTTGCCCTTGGATAAAGAATATTTACTTAATGTTTACTCTATTTTACCCCCAGGCAATTTGATATCAGTTTTATCTAAATTTTATTTCAGTTTTATTTAGAGAAAAAAAGGGATCCTGAAATTTCATCTTCAAGACCCCCTAACTATTACTATACTAAATCTCTCTTAACCATTTCATTTACTACAAAAGTAGCAACATCTTCAGCAAAACTTCCAGATCCAAAACCAGCATCATAACCTAGTTCCTTAGCCAGTTCATGACTGATTCTTGGTCCACCACATACAACCACTAATTTGTCTCTCAGTCCTTCTGCTTCAAGAAGTTCAATTAATTCAGTCAAATTTGGAATATGAACGTCCTTTTGTGTTACAACCTGAGATACAAGTAGAGCGTCAGCCTTCAATTCAATAGCCTTTGCCACAAGCTCTTCATTTGGCACTTGAGAACCTAGGTTATATGCATCAACACCTTCATATCTTTCAAGACCATAGTGTCCTGCATAACCTTTCATATTCATGATTGCATCGATGCCAACAGTATGGGCATCTGTTCCTGTACAAGCACCAAGAATAACAACCTTTCTCTTTATATTATCCTTTATGAACTGTTCAATATCATCCTTTTCCATTACATCCACATCCACCTTTGGCACCTGGATTGTGGTGTAGTCAACACTATGAACAGTCTTTCCATATACTACGAAATAGGTATAACCAATACCTAGGTCATGGGAATAAACAACAGCAGGTTCTTCAAATCCCATCTTTGCTGCCAGTTGCCTCGCTGCTTCATTAGCCTCATCTCCATATGGAACCGGAAGAGAAAAACTCAGTTGAACTGCTCCATCATTTAAGGTATCACCATATGGTTTAGCTTTGGTTAGATCAACCTTTTCAATTTCATTCATTACTTGTCACCTCCAAGCATCAATTGAATAAATGGATTAAAGTAACCCTTATCTTTCTTAGCTACTCCGTCTAGACCTTTTCCACCAGTTCTCATCCTTCTTACTCCACCAAACTTACCCTGCTCAATTGTTTGGAAAAGACCATCTTTTTCAATCTGAACAAGTAGGTCGTTGGCCTTATCAAGAACTTCCTGCGCTCTCTTTTGGATTACTCCACCTTCCTTGAACTCAATTTCATCACTTAAATGTCTAGCATTATTGAAAATGTATTTGGCATTTTCAATTGATAAATACCTATCATGAAGATGAGGAGTATGAATTGCTTCAGTTAACATTCCAAGAAGTTGAATTCCCTGGTTTGTCATAATTGATACCATATTAAACATAGCATTTTGAATGTGACCCTTGTAGATGTTACCAGTCATAAACTTTGTTGGAGGCATATACTTAAGGGGTGCATCTGGGAAGATTTCCCTTGCCATTTGAGCTTGAGCTAACTCAAGAAGGAACCCATCTTCCAGAGTTGGATCCATCTCGAAAGCATGCCCAAGACCCATTTGCTCTTCTGGAAGACCAGCTTTTAGAGCAAATTGCTCATTGATAAATTGAGAAGCAAGTACTGTATGAGCCGCTTCCACAGCATCATCAGTTGTTAGGTAATTATCCTCTCCTGTATTTATAATGATTCCTGCATATCCATTTATTACCCTGGAGAAGTACTGATCCACTAGGGTTCTTTGCATGTTTATATCTCTAAATAAGATTCCATAAAGGGCGTCATTAAGCATTACATCAAGTCTTTCAAGAGCACCCATAGCAGCGATTTCAGGCATGCATAAGCCTGAACAGTAATTTGTAAGTCTAATGTATCTTCCAACTTCTTCTCCAACCTCATCAAGGGCAGCTCTCATAAGCTTAAAGTTCTCTTGTGTGGCATAGGTTCCCCCAAATCCTTCAGTGGTTGGTCCATGAGGAACGTAATCAAGAAGTGATTGACCAGTGGTTCTGATAACAGCAATAATATCTGCTCCCTGCTTTGCAGCAGCCTTGGCTTGTACTATATCTTCATATATATTTCCAGTTGCTACGATTACATAAAGGTATGGCTTTTTACCTTCACCAAGGGTTTTTATATAATCTTCTCTCTTAGTTCTGTTTCCTTTAATTCTATCTACAGTCTCTTGGGCAATAGAATGGATAACATCCTTTATTTCCCCTTCATCCTTAGCAGGAAGTCTAGTGATGTCAACTTCTCCCAGGGAGATTTTCTCTGCGATTTCCTGAGGGCTTAATTCAAGGTTAAGCATGGCATTTCCAATCCAATAGGCTGCCCCTCTCTCCAAGCCTCCTCCTTCTTTTATATTGTCCACCACCACATTGGGAAGTGGTTTCCCAATTTCATCAACTCCATCAACACCAAGAAGTCTAACAATAGTTCTCTCAGTAGAAACAGTTGTGTGTTCATCGATGAAAAGCTGAATATCTTCAGCAATGTTTCTAGCTGACTGCCTTGAACTATTAATTTTTGCTATATCTAGATTCAGTTTTGACAATAATCTCACTCCTTTCATTTCTTATTTGTCTTTATCAAGAATATCTTCTGCTATTCTTAGTATTTCATTCTTTAAGCCCATGATACGAGCTATATTTAAGGCGTCCCTGGGGATTGGCGCTGATTCGTCAACAATCCTTAATCTATAGTCCATATACTTATTAACAATCTCCATTCCATCAGATGTCTTTAGTTCTTCCTCTATGGAGTCTATATCTATTTCTGATAGGCCAACAACCTGTAGGTGTTTAACACCAGGAATATCAGCCACATTGTCATAGTGGGTTGTAAGGAGGGTAATTGCAGGTTTATCCATTAGGTATTTTACTATGGCCTTGGATATGGCATACCCCTCTTCAGGATTAGTGCCCCTGGCCAGTTCATCCACTAGTATCAGTCCCTTTTCATTGGCTCTTCTCATGGCTTCACTTACCACTCTAACCTCTCCACCAAAGGTTGATAATCCACTGTCTGTGGATTGCATATCTCCGATGGATGATTTTATATATAAGCTAAGTCCAGTCTTCATCTCCTTGGCTGGAACGTAAAGTCCATAATGGGCCATGGCACTTAGGAGTCCAATCAGCTTAAGACTTATGGTCTTGCCACCCATGTTGGCACCTGTAATGCAGACTACCCCTTCTTTTAGTTCCATACTTATGGGGGTAAACTTAAGATTTTTGGTCTTCAAAAGGTCAGAAATCTTTGGATGAACACCCTCCTTTATGGAAATAACATGCTCATCAATTATCTCTGGCTTCACTCCGTCTATATCCACTGCAAGTCTGGCTTTGGCTAATGCTAAATCAAGCTTTCCTATGGCAAGAATATTTCTGTATAATTCTCTTCTTCTCTTGCCAACCTCTTTTGAAAGCATTTCCCTAATTCTCATTTCTTCTCTTTCTTCCTTATCTCTAAGAAGGAGTAGCTCTCTTTCAGCATTGGTCAACTCTTCTGTGGGAAGGATTGTAAACTTAATATTAAGATAGGTTTCTGATACATAGGTTAGGTAGGGGTAAGTCTTTAAGGTTTTTAGTAATTGCTTGTTATCCCTTACCACAACAACGGAATTATCAGGTCTAAGATCAAGGTTTAAGTCTTCCTTAACCTTGTCCTTGATCCATTTCTTTTCTAACTTTATTATTCTATCTTTTTCCTTCTTCTCATTTCTAATATTTCTTAAATCCTCAGAATAGGCATCATAAATATAGAAGGTTGAGATTTTAGTATCCTCAGGATCAAGAAGTTCTTCAAGTTTTTCAATCATCTCAATTCTTGTTTCAGGAAAAGAAGGCATGTCATATTTATTGAGTAAAACTTCAAGTTCTCTTAAGAACATGAGAAAATTCTTGATTTCAAATAATTCAACATCAGTAAGTATAAACCCATCCATGGATCTTTTAACGGATTGTCTTAAATCCTTTATATGACTTAAGATATTGTTGAATTCTCTTCTAATCTGATTGTTTCTTATAAAGGGTAAATAGCTTTCCACAAGATCAAGCTGCTCTTTAAGTCTTTCTTCCTTACCCCTCTCATAAGCCTTCATCCTTGATTTAAACATGGCTCCATAGGGGGTTAGGGTATTTAGTTTATTCATAATATATTGAAAATCTATGGCAGCTTTTGTATTTTCATCCATAAACATACCTATTCACCTCCAAGCATTAGATCCATTACAGGTATGTCAGTAATATATGCTCTCATTTTTTCTAAAAATTCATGAGGTTCAAAATAGTATCCAGATGGGGAATAAGGATTTATTGTAAGTCCAATTAAATTTATTGGATGTATTACCCTAATCTTGATTCCTATTCTTCCAAAATGAAGATAATCCCTTGGTGCAATAAAGACCTTGGTTCCATCTGATATAACTATGGTTACATCCTTATAGGCTCTGGTGGATCTAGTTAGATCCTCCAGGGTGCTTTTCACCAATGATCCAGGAATTATCAAGTACTTTGAATCCTCATCCAGTTCCTGACCTATCTTATTGCCTGCACCTAAGGCAGTTTCCAATTTGATATCTTCTACTTGACCACTCTTTGTAACCACACAAAGTCTATTCTCTTCAAGTAATGATTTGAGAAGATCTCTGTCTTCTTCATCCACAGGTGGTAGATTAAGTAATTTTACTGTATGAAGGGTTTCTTCAATTACCCTCTTATAGTCCCTGGAAATTACTGCTCCAGTTGAGAGAATGGTAGCCTGGGAAATTGTTGGTGCAGCAGATGTTTTTCTATCCAAGGCTCCATCAATTATGGTGAATTTAGCTCCCAAATCTAGCATATCAAGACAAACTTCCCTTATGTCTCTTAGGCTCTGAGGCCCAGCAATCTGAATGTATCCTGGAGATCTTACCCTCCCAATAATTACATCCCCCAGGGGAGTTCTAAATCTAGTTACCTTTAGAATTTCAACAGATGCATCACCCATAGCCAAAAGACCAGTAGCTGTTGCAACTATGGTACCTTCCTCTGCATAGATTCTCGGCTTTTCAGTATCACTAACCACATCTAAAGATTCCCCATCACGACCAATAGAGGTCATCCCTATTGGGATGCCCTCTTCAATGGCTTCACTTATTAGTTGGTTAAGGGTTACAGTTTTTCCTGTGTTCTTTCCCATACCTACTATGGATATTATTTTATACTTATCCCCTATCAGGCTTAGTAAAGACATGGCCACTCCTTATTTGTTGTAGTTATTACTTCTTTCATGACGTTCTAAATAGCTTGGCTCAAGATTTTTAATCTCAGCGCCTTCCATTAATTCTGCAACTCCTGAAGAAGTACTCTTCTTCTTACCTTGGCAAGTGTCACATTGACATTCTTCTTCAAGATGATTTGGTTCAGCATAAGTTGTTATTATTCCCTCGTAGTTTCTAAGAACAATCTTATTAGGAGATTGAGATATTAAGTATTGAGGCATAACAGGAATCTTTCCTCCTCCTCCAGGTGCATCAACTACAAATGTAGGTACAGAGTATCCTGAAGTATGACCTCTTAGAGCTTCAATTATTTCAATTCCCTTAGAAACTTTAGTTCTAAAGTGTTCAATTCCCATGGAAAGGTCACATTGGTAGATGTAGTAAGGTCTAACTCTCATCTTTACAAGACCATGCACCAAATCCTTCATAATGTGTGGACAGTCGTTTATTCCTCTTAATAATACTGATTGATTACCTAATGGAATACCAGCATCAGCCATTTTTCTACATGCTTCTATGGTTTCAGGTGTTATTTCCTTTGGATGGTTAAAGTGTGTATTTAACCAAATTGGGTGATACTTCTTAAGCATATTAACCAAGTCATCAGTAATTCTTTGTGGCATAACAACTGGTGTTCTTGTTCCTATACGAATAATCTCAACATGGGGGATCTCTCTTAATTTTTTGATGATGTATTCCAATCTATCATCGCTAACAAGAAGAGCATCTCCTCCTGAAAGAAGTACATCTCTTACCTGTGGTGTGTTTCTAATATATTCAATTGCCTTGTCAATTCTCTCCAGTGGGGCACCCATATCATGTTGACCAGCAAATCTTCTTCTTGTACAATGCCTACAGTACATTGAACATTGGTCAGTAATTAGGAATAATACTCTGTCAGGATATCTGTGAGTCAATCCTTCAACTGGTGAGTCAGCATCTTCATGTAATGGATCTTCCATGTCAGATGAAGAGTTATGAGTTTCCATTATAGTTGGAACAGCTTGCATTCTAACTGGACACTTTGGATTATCAACATCCATTAGGGATGCATAGTATGGAGTAATTCCTACTCTAAACTTCTTAAGTACTTCTCCTATAGCTTCTTCTTCATCAGGAGAAAGATTTATAACCTGCTTTAGGGTCTCAACATCAGCAACTCTATTTCTTACTTGCCATTTCCAGTCATTCCACTCTTCTGGAGTTACATCCTTCCATAGAGGTATATCCTTATAATTTCTCATATCTATTATCTTCCTTTCAAAAGTTTTCTATCTTCTTCTCTTAAGCGTATAGATCAGTGAAAATCTTTCTAAGTGTTTCAGACTCTCTCATTAGGTTTAGTGAAATAGCTGCATGGCCCTTAGTATATCCATTACCAACTATCATATTAACGTCTTTACCAACACCTTCTGCACCAAGAGCAGCTTTTGTAAAGCTTGTAGCCATGGAGAAGAAGTATACAGTTCCATCATCTTTAGTTATAAGGATTGAGCTCATCTCTGTATTAGGAATATTTACTGTGTTAATAACAATATCAGCCATCTCTCCATTTGTAACAGCCGCAACCTTTTCCATTACTTCCACTGCGTTTGTAGCATCAGCAATGATGTACTCATCTGCAAGATTTGCTTCTCTTACTCTTTGGATAGTCTTTTCTCTACTGCCGATACAAATTACCTTGCCTGTAACTCCAGCTCTTTTCTTTGCTTCATATAGGCAAAGCATCCCACTCTTACCAGTTCCACCAAGAACTACAACTGTATCTCCAGGTTTTACTAATTTTGCAGTTTGAGCAGGTGCTCCAGCAACATCAAGTACTGAAAGTGCTAGGTTCTCTGGCATGTCAGCAGGAATTATTGAATATATTCCTGATTCAAATAGGATAGCCTTACCCTTAATGTCAACTTGATCGATTTCTTTTCTAATTTCACCAAATTCATCAATTCTAAGAGGAGTTAATGATAGAGAAACTAGAGTTGCAATCTTATCTCCAACCTTAAGTTCAGTTTTTCCTTCAAGAGCTGGTCCTATTTTCTCAATTACACCAATAAGCATTCCACCAGACCCCGTTACTGGGTTTTGGTGTTTTCCTCTTTCTGCTACGATTCCAAGCATAATCTCTTTAATTTTTTCTATGTCTCCACCAGCTTGCTCCTTGATTTGTGTAAAGCTTGCTGAGTCTACGTTAAGTGTTTTAACGTCTATAAGTATTTCATTGTCATAAATTTCCATGTCATTATCAATTTTAAATGCAGGTTGTGGTAATACTCCCTTTGGTTCAATAACTCTGTGTGTTCCGTATGGACATCCTTTTTTCATAGTATTCCTCCTTTGTTTTTTCTACTCTTAATACAATGCAAATTATGTGCCAACATTTGATTGTTAGAAAAATGGCTAATTGGTGTGGTTTGAGCTAAAAACTCTTACAGGAAAAGGTTTTAGTGCCCATTTTTCGGCTTCTTTCTACATAAAAACCCTGTTAAATCAGTGTTTACAGGGTTTTAATATCGTATTTATTGAGTTTGTATTGTAGAGTTTGTCTTGGTATATTTAAAATTTCTGCCGCATGGGTTATGTTTCCAGCTGTTTGTTTCATAGCTTCAGCTATATAGTTTTTTTCAGTTTCCTCAAGCAATTGATTCAGGTTAAGATTTGATTTTTTCTTGCCTTTTTTTACTAAGTTCTTCTTGATTTTTTGAGGGATGTGCTCAAGATCAATTATTTCCACATCGTATAGGTTCATTATACCTTCAATTAAATGCTCTAGCTCTCTAACATTTCCCTCCCAGGGATAGTCCATGAAAATACTTAGAACCTTCTTAGATATACCCTTGGTATTTTTCCCCAACTGTACATTAAACTTGTCTATAAAGTGGTGAGAAAGTATTTCTATATCATCTTTCCTATCCCTTAGAGGAGGTATATCAAAGCTTATTACATTAAGTCTATAGTATAGGTCTTTTCTAAGTTGACGCCTTTCTATGGCCTCTTCTGGTGGTATATTTGTTGCAGCAATTATTCTAACATCAACGTTCTTTATCTTGGTTCCCCCAACCCTTCTTATGTTTCCATCCTGAAGCACCCTAAGGAGTTTTGATTGGAGCTCCAGGGGCATGGAGTTGATTTCGTCAAGAAATATGGTTCCACCATTGGCCAGTTCAAATAATCCTGGTCTATCCTCTGCTCCTGTAAACCCACCCTTAGTAGTTCCAAAGAGTATCCCTTCCAATAGATTAGAGGGTAGGGCAGCGCAGTTTTGAGTTATGAAAGGATTGTGACGTCTCTTTGATCCATTGTGTATGGAGTGGACAAAGAGTTCCTTACCAGTTCCAGTATCTCCCGATATTAAAACAGGGGCATCCCCTTGGGCTGCCTTTCTTGCCAAAGCCTTAAGCCTTATTATTTCATTGTTATTCCCAACTATATCAAAGAAAGTATAAACTGCTTCTTCCCTTGAATCTCCCTTCTTACTGGTAGACCCAGAGTATAGCTTATCCTGTAGGTCCACTATCTTTTCAGAAAGCTCCCTAACCTGGGTAATATCCTTAGAAATTTCAATAGCCCCCATTATCTTTCCCATACTCTTTATGGGGATGGAAGAGTTGATAGTGGTGATTTTTTCTCCCTTGTAATTCACAAATGTCTGTTCCCTTCTTAGTATAGGTTCACCAGTTCGGATTACAGTTAGTAGGGTTGAAGTATTCTCATCCAGAGATGGATATATTTCTATTAAGTGTCTTCCCACTGCCTTCTTAGGATCAACACCATCTATCCTTTTGGCAAAGTCATTGTAGTATAGAATCTTACCTGAAGCATCGATCATATGTAATCCTTCTTCAAGATAATTAAATATTTCTTCAATGTTTTCCTTTAAAAATATATCCTTCATGGTATCATCCTTTCAAAAATGATCTACGCCCATTTTTCGGCATTATGCGCCGAATATCGGGCAGGTTTTCCCCTGCCCCTTCTTAGTTTTATTTTATACTAGATTTCCTTTAATTGCTAGCTTTTCTTCTTTTTATTTCTATAACCAACTAAGGTTCCAAAAGCAATAAACAAACCGCCAATAATTATTACATATATACTATTACTTTCTGATGTTTTTGGTAAGGTTGGTGTATCAGTATCATCATCCTCATCAACATTTGGAACTCCTCCAGGAGTATTATCGTTTATTTCAACTTCTTCTTTTTCCTCATCAGGTTCTTCCTCATTTTCAGTAGCTTCTTCTTCATTATCTATTGGTACTTCTTCTTCATCTTCAGGATCCCCTGATTCCTCTGGTATTGGGAAAAATGGTGGTGAATACCTATTTTCAATAGTCAATCCATCACTTGATATAACCTTATAATAATATGTTGGAACCTCAAACTCATCAATTGAATACTTGTACTTTCTACCAGCAAGATCTGTTTCATCCAGCTCTGTCCATGTATGTGATGATTTGCCATCTTCAAATATAACCGCTTCCCCTACAGCTTCTTTACCTTCACCTGAGATCTGTCTATAAAGCTGGATCCTAACCGTAGGCTTTATACTTCCCCCACCAATCCACTCTTTGTATCCTGTAACTTCAATTTGTGGTATAATATACTGATTTATTATGGTTAAAGGATCTTCATCACTTGTTGATAAATAATTAACAGGAGTTTCTACTTCCTTTATCCAGTAATCATAGGTGTTTCCATTAGTATCTGTTACAGCCATATCTTTCCAAGAATACTGATAGTAACCAGCCTCTAGTACCACAGGTTCTCCAATAGATTCATCTTCACCACCAGCTATCTTCCTATACAATTGTAGTTCAATTGAATCAGGTCTATTAAAGTCTCCATCCTTCCATACTTTTCTACCTACAATATCAGTTACTGGTGATTCATAGGTGTTTGTTATGGTAAGATAATCATCTGATACTAATCTTTGATAGTTTTCAGGAACCTTAACCTCGTCAACAGTATAGGAGTAGTCTTTACCGTAGTGATCAGTCTTATCTAAATTGCCCCAAGTGTAATTGAAAGTGCCCGGTGCCAATTCCACAGGATCACCAAAAGCAGAGCTATCTCTAAATAATTGAAGATGTATAGTAGGTTTGACTACTGGTCCACCTACCCATTCCTTGTTGCCTGTAATTGATATCTTAGGACTTACATATTTATTAGTTATGGTAAGACCATCATCAGATATGCTCTTCTCATAGAATTCAGGTGTTTCTACCTCATCTACAGAATAGTTGTACCTTTCACCAAACTCATCATACTCATAAAGATTTTCCCATGTGTATGACCAGGAGTCTTTTTCACTGCCATCAAGACTTACAGGTTCTAGATATTTATCACCATTTCTATAAAGTTGAAGTTCTATCTCCCCCTTTACTTCAGGACCTCCATCCCAGATCTTTCTGCCACTTATGTCTAATTTCTTTCTAATATTCTTAATATCCAGCTTAAAAGAGTTCTCTTCGTTATTATTATATGATTTGTTTACATTGACCACAAAGTCTTCTGGCCACTCTTCTGCGTCTGGCCAACTTGTACTTTCTTGTGGCCAGTCATTCCAATATTTAGGTGATATATATCCTCCTGGCGCTTCAATCTCCTTAATGTAATATGTCCTTAAGGGGAGATTTGATATTGATAAAATCCCATTACTAGTTTCAAAGTCATCCCCAAACTTAACATATTCACCATTTAAAATATACCATAGTTGGAATTTAGCATTAACTTTTTCTATTAACTTGTTTTCATCATCTTTCTTTGAAATCTCCAATTTACCTTTTTTAGGATCTACATTTCCTCCAATGGATGAAAATTGCCTAACATTAACCTTTGATGTTTCCTTGGAAATCATGGTGTAAATATTCCCTACAAATTCAGCCTTATTATTTATCTGGCCTTCCTTTGAGGTTACAACAGTCTTATAATGAATCTCATACTTGTATTCAATAGTTTCATGAAAATCTATTATAAGAGTATTTCCTTCTTTGCTAAAAGAGTATAAAGAAGAATCTAAAAGCTCTCTTGAGGTGCCTTTATACTTATATACTTTTAAACTATCATTTAAATAAACCATTCCATGGCTTATAGTATCCTTTACACTTGCATTCTCTATTACAGATAGAGACTCATTTATGGTTATTAACCAATCAAGTTCATCTCCTGAATAGACATTGCTACCACTTACATCTAACATTTTTTTGTCTAAAACACTATTATACTTATCATAACTTACACTGGCTGAATAAGGATATTTTTCATCCCCAACATTAAGTGATGCCCTATTTGTATAAGTATTCTGGGACTTATCAGGTACTGTGGTTAATAATGTTAGTACATATCTCTCCTTAACCTCATCCTTAAATGTTATTGTAACAGTCTTCTTATCCTCACTTAAATTAACATCATACTCTGCTACATCTAGGGTCTCACCAATATTGGTGCTTCCATTGGTATTAACTGAATAAGTCCTAATTCTTATACTTTCTGAAATTATTTCCCCTTCATAGCTGATTGTATCTACAATTTTTACTCCATTTCCTAGATCCTGTTTTAGATAATTTGTATATATATTCCATTCAATGAGTCTTTCATATCCACTGTTCCATCCAGTCACAAGACTATCATTTACTTTATTAACCCTTCTCCCATCTTTTTTCCCACTATTCCATGATGATTCTATAACCTTATGCTCTGCTGTTCTATTCAGGTCTATGATTCTTTCATTAATTGTCTTGCCTATAAATGCTGCAGTGTTTTTATAGGTTCTATCACTACTTGTATTCTCTTCAATCCCTTTCTCAGGGTCAAAGGATGTCTTATAGGTAATACCTATCCTATCGTTTAATCCACTTACTTCAATGTTTATAAACTCAATTATAAAGCCTTGATTGTAACTAGTTATTTCATTAAGGGTATTTGGAGATAAAGTATAATGAGTATCCTTTAATAGTACTGTATTCCCCAACTTAACAACCAAGCTATCCTCTAATAGTATTAATCCCTTATTGGGGAATGTATCAACTATCTTTAGTTCTTTTATGGCTTCTCTAATGGGATTAATACTTAAACTCCAAGAAATTGTTTTACTATTGTAGTCTATTGAGTTATAGGACTTACCATAAGAATTATTTGGAATGCTAACGCTTACTTCCTTACTAACTCCTGTCCCCACTCCAGTTCCTTCTAGGGAAACATTGTTTTGATAACTGTTGATGTTAAAGTCTTTTATTATTGTCTTATATTGAACTTTTACATACTTACTATCTAAGTTTCCAAGATCTATTCTGAGTGTAGTTGAACCATCTACTCTTATGCTGTCTTCAGCTAAATTAATCTTATTATTATTTACATCAAAGATTTTAATGCTGCTAACATCTAACTCCAAGCCTGCAGGAATACTGTCAATAATAACTGCATTTTCAATTGGATGTTTTGCTTTATTTATATGAAGGGTCCAGTTTATTTCCTTAAAGTTATAATTAACAGTTGCTAAACCAGATTTATCAAGAATTGTATCTCTTGATACAGTTATTTCTTTTTTCCCCTCGCCTATCACTAGTTCAGAATCTCTTAAAATAGCCTTATTTTCAAAACTATTATCAACCTGATAAAACCCTTCATTTACTGAAGCATAGTCAATACTAGTGACGAATTTAATTCTATAGGCTTCACTTGATGTTATTTTTCCAAGATTTATTGGAAAACTTTTAAAAATGATATCCTCTTGTAATGTCTCTGCCCAATTATTCCCTGTTCTTGTTAACTTATAAATTTGAATTGAACCATCTTTTACACTTAAACCCTCTGGCATAACTTCTTCAATTATTGCATGTGAGATTTCTCCACCTGCCTTATTTACATCTATGAACCATTGAATCTCATTATCACTTAGTTTAGTACCATCTTTCTCAATGAAGTCACTCCTACTTATTCCACTTACAGTTGAGACTGCTGGAAGAACCTTCTCTTCATACTTTAGAGTTGCATTATTTGTAAATTGATTTTTTGAATAATCAATGATATCGGTTTTATAAAAAATCCTATAACCTTCATATGCTGATATACTAGGAAAGATAATTGGAAAACCATCTTCACTTAGAACCCCATCCCCTACTATACCTCCTTCATATTTCATCCCATCATACCCAATAGTAAGTTCTTTTATTATAATATCTCTAGGAGTTGATAATCCCTCAGGTACAATATCGCCTAAGCTTACATTAGTAATGGTTCTGCCTTCTGTGTTAAATACATCAATAGTCCAGGTAATTGATTTTGCATCCTTAGTGGAATCAGCCACCCCAGTTTTGGATATGGCTGCTGCATCAGCTGTTGGTTTTAATATAATTGATACTTCTTTGTTAACAGAATCAATAAAAGGTACTATTAAATTTACATCTTCCTTAAACTTTTCAAGGTTAAACTCAAATCCAAACTCAACAAATCCATTTCTTACTTCAGATTCCTTAAGATTATCATTGAAGGTAAAAGTTAATAATCCACCTATAAGGCTATACTTTCCAACAACTAAATCTCCATCAACAACTATATCTTGATCTTTCCAGTCTCTATCAAATTTAAATACATCGGGTACTTGTATGCTTGCAAAGTCTCCCTCATTAACATCTATTTCCACCGTATTCCAATCATATCTAATGGAGTATTGGGTGTCTTCCTTAATATCTATTACTTCACCCTCACCAATTTCTCTATTTCCTTCTTTTAGGTATTGGAAGGTAAATATCTTCCCTAAATCTTTTGGTTCTGATAGTATTGTTATTAATTCACCTCCACCTTCTTCTAAAGGAGCTACCTGTTCCAACTCACTTTCTATAAGATCTAAGGCATAACTAATATCCGTCATAGGAGCAATTATATTTTGTACTATAAGTGATAGTAACAATACAATCATAATCTGTAATTTAACGCTCTTCTTTATCATTTATATATCTCTCCCTTAACATAGCAAAATAAACCCATTTTCTTCTATGGATTAACAACCTAAATAACTTTCTCTATTATGTTATATATTTACAGGAAATAAATATACTCAATTTTTGACCTTTGATGGTCTAATTATTGACATAATAAAAAAACTACACGTAAAATGTAGTTAAATTATTCTATCAATTGTTATCAATTCAATTCCGTGGGGTTCTAGATAAATATTTAAGTCAAGTTTGTTATCAGTGGTAATGCTACTTATAGATATCTCTGGTCTTGATATAGCTTTTAAATATTCTACTTCCTGGGAGCTCATATTCTCTGGCATACCCATATCTATCCACTTGTCAAAAGCTGATCCGGTTTTTCTATTCAACCGATACCTTGTAATCTTATACTGTCCTTCTAAATCTCTAAGCTTAAAATTATATTGGATATTTGACTCCTCCTGGTAAATTTTATACCTTTCCTTTTCGCAAAGGGCAGAGATATCTCCATTTTGGTATGCCTCATCAAAATACACAAAATTATATGAAATAATTTGATAACTGTCGCCTTTCCTTGTTACCAGATATCCATCACTTTCATCAACTACCTTATCACCAAGCTTATTTAAAAGTTCAAATGCATAATAAGAAGGTTTTTTTATTCCATCCTTATTAACCAGACCAAAACCTCCGTGAAAATGTGATAATCCCAATTTAAACTCTTCAAACAAATCAGTAAAAGCCCAATATCCAATCCCTTTAGATAAATCTCTGCTATGCAATAAATTTCTAACAAGATAAGTGGCAACAAACATGGTATCATTAACCGGATTTCTTGAATTAGTTGAAGTGCCCCACTCAGTTACGAATATGGGTATATCAATATTATGACTATTTAATAGACTATTGATTCTTTCTAAGGTGGTCTTGCTGTGATCCTTCTTATGGTAGGCCCTCTTTAACACATGGGCAAAGCTCATAATCGAATCTCTTCCTTCCTCAGTTTGTAGCAACTTAATTTTCTCATCCATATCTTCTGAGTCCATTGGTATATAGTCAGGGTAAATGTGAATAGTCAAAAAGTCTAATGGTGTATTTGTATTTACTGTGTACTTAATAAAGTTATCTAAAAAGCTTCCCTCCCCAATTGATCCATGGGTGACTGAAGGGCCTCCTACCTTAATATCATTTGAAATCTCTTTTACCGCCATAACAGTTTGTCTATAAAAATTAAAATATGAATCCCTTCCACCTATCCAATATAGTCCTTCAATCTCAGGTTCATTCCATACTTCAAAATACCAGGTATTAACTTCTTCCTGCCCATATCTATTTATACAATGTCTCAATAAGCTCTTAACCAAGTCAGTCCAAAGATTAATGTCATTAGGTTGAGAAATATTACCTTCCCACCAAAATATAGTTCTATTCAGACTACTTATTTCGCTTGGCATAAAACCCAGCTCAATAAATGGTTTTACACCATTTAACAGTAAAAAATCAAACAGATCATCCAAATATGTCCAATTATATTTAACATTACCATCCAAATCCACATTGTATATCATCATTTCATCACAGAATATCCCGTGAAATCTCGCGTATTTAAACCCTATGATATTCTGTATCTCTCTAAATTGTTTTCTCCAAGCATCTCTTAGACCTTCATGTGCTCTACCAAAGGTTATTATTTTGTTCCAGGTCTTATTTAGTTCCTTAATGGACCTAGAACTAATTTCTACAGTTCTTATTTCATCAAGATAAGTAGTGTCAGTATCTTCCTCCTTATGTTTATCTAAATACATATAAAGCTTATTCAAGACTTCTTTTCTTTCAATATCGAAATATGAAGGACTCTCTGAACATGTGCCTATCTTAGAAAATATTCTCTCAGTATGACGATTTCTATAATCCCCAGGTGTGCACCCATGTTCCCGTTTAATCAACCTAGATAATGATTTTAAATTAGGAAACCCACTTTCATAGGCTATTTCTGTAATAGTTTTATTTGTTTCAATCAACAAAGTTACTGCTCTTTGAAGTTTCTTTCTATCAATATACTCCTGAAATGTGAATCCAATGGATTCCTTAATAATTCTAGATAGATAATGAACACTTAAATCATTCTTATCTGCCAATTCACTAAGTGTTATTCCCTTTTCATAGTTTTCATCAATGTCTTTGAGAATTCTATCTATTTTATCTTTACTAACAAATTCCTGAGATTTTTTGTTGGTTCCCTTGCTGGGAAAGTTTAGATAAAGATATCTTGCTAGTTTTAATAGTAGTTCCCCAGTAATAAAACTATAGCCCTTCTTTTTCTTGTTCAATTCCCATACTAACTTTGCCAATATCCATCGAATGTAATCATACTTTTTTTGAGAAAAATCATCGCTCTCAAAAGACTTACAATTAAACTCAAGGTCACTAAATCCACTAATAAATCTATTGAAAATATAGGGATCCATCTGCAAGGCAAGAACAGTGTTATTGGAGTTATTACTTGCTGTGCTATGAATGTCAGATGGGTTAATAATTATGAGATCCTTTTCTCTTAGTACATATACTTTATTATTAATATTAACTGTAATCTCACCTGACAGAACAAATAGAATTTCTAATTGTCTATGCCAGTGTAGCTTAAGCTCTTTAACTGAATGTAAGAAGATCTTAAAGGGCATGCCAATAACGTTATCAATAACCTCGTAATCGTAATCCATATCTCCCATCCTTCCCTAGTATTGTTGTTTATCACATATAATATCATAGGAAATACTGCTGTTCTATGGTAAAACTTGCTAAAATTAAAAGATTCGATGGTTATATTTTGTAATACAATAGGTTATTTTTTGACATAAAGAAAGAGACTAGCTTATCTAGTCCCTATTTTCTATTTCATTATTTCATCCACTGTGTCAATTAGTATTTTAGGTAATACTCCAAAAGAATATCCCATTTCAAGTCTTTCTGTAAATTTGTGGGCATCCTTTCCAAAAGGTCCAATATTTACAACAGGAAGATTTAGTTCCTGCATGTCCTTTAGTGGTAACTTGTATCTAACCCCAAACCCAGGCATATTTTCCTTAAGACTTTCAACAGCCTCTTCTTCCCTGGGAGCAGCAGCGTAGCTTAAATCAGAAATATATGGATAAAACTTCTTATTAACTATCTTGTATTTATCTCCTGCATTTTCTATTGCTTTGTCAACTGCATCTATGAGTTTCTTTTCTCTTTCATCTTCACCCTTTACAAATATATGAGGATAGTAGGGTGGTGAGAAATATGCTACTATGACAGGATCCTTATCACTCCACATGTTATGAACCATCTCTACCATCTTTAGGGCAAAAACTCTTTCATCCACCTTCTTATCCTTTACTAGTTTGCTTGAAAGTTCCACAATTCTTCTATCTAGCTCTTCTCCTTTTTCAGCTCTTACCCTTTCAAGTAGTTCCTTGTATGAGATCACCCTTGGTTTCCATGGAAGTTTTTCAAAAGGATAATCACTTTCCTTAGTATACTTTTTATAGTGGAGATTCAAGTCATCAATTGCATGACCAAAAGCCTTAGTAGCCCCTTTTATCATCTTTTCCATCACCTGATCAGGTGTTGAATTATGGGTTGCATAATTGAAGTAAAGGTAGGCATTTCTAGCAACTTGAACAGAGTATTCAGTTTTTAAATCCTGCTGTCTTAGTGTAATTGGTGGCAGGGACACTTCACCATCTGCCTTGTCACAGTATTCCATATTAAGATTGAATTCCCTGGTGATCTCAGCTGCAATTTGATTTGGATCCAAACCCTTATAGGGCTCTCCCACATGAGTTTCCTTGCCCGTTATGTAGAATGATGGCATGAGCTTACCCACGGTGCCAACATAAATGTATCTTGTCTCATCTCCCACATATCTAGGTGCAGAGTAGTCAGTGTCAACCACAGCCAGGTAATCATATCCCTTTTCCTTCTTAAGCTTCACTAGTTCTGGAACTATTGATAGCATTCCACCAGAGTTACCCTCTTCGTCACATACTGCAGCAAAAATTAGATTTCCCTCCAGCTCATCAATCTTCTTGGCATACTCCTCCATCATTATCATAAGAGTTGCAACACCGAACTTCATGTCAAATATTCCCCTACCAAAAATATAATTCCCTGATTCCAAATCTTCTCTAGCTTCTTTGGATAAGGAAACATCCTCTAATTTTTCCCTAAGTTCAAAAGGTCTTGTTGAGTATTCCTTAATATCTCCATAATCACTTATTCCAACTGTGTCAGTGTGGCCTATAAATACTATGGTCTTATTGCTAGTCCCCTTATTTCCCCTAATGGTTGCCAGTACTGACCTTCTACCAATAGGATCATCAATAGCCTGGATAAATCTCAAGCCTTCTGGATTTTCTCTGAAATAGTCTATGTTTTTAAACCAATTATAAATATAATCCACCACATCATTTTCTTCAGGACTTCCTACAACACTTAGTATTTTAGTCAATTCTATTGTCAGATCCTTTATCTTTTTCTCCATATGAGCTTTTCTCCTCCTAATGACTTATACTGATAATATACCAAATTCATATATTCTTGTGAACCATATGTAAAAATTAAAGATAGTCCCAAGTTAATTGTCCTTGATTACTATCTTTATCTATTACTGGTCTTATTATTTTTTTCTGTGATCTTATCCTTCTATTGATTGCAGAATTCTGCAGCAATACTTGCATAAATCAGAGTAGCTGGAAGTATTTGATCTATTTCAAATTCCTCTTCTGCAGAATGGGCTGTCTTAATATGTCCTGGGGCAAAAACAATGGTTGGAATATCCATGTATCTACTTATTAGTCCCCCATCAGTCCATGCTTTGAAATATGTGTATTCAGGTTTCTTTTTGATTATTTCCTCGGTAACTTTTCTAGTAATACTTACTATGGATTCATTTATATTAGTACTTAAAGCCTCATGAACATATCCTTCCTTCATTACACTTGGTTCCATTACCTTCAAGGTACATTTGAATTTCTCATCCTCTTTGGATAATTCATCAATTACATCCTGATAACCCTTGACAACCTCTTTATAGGTAATTCCTGGAACCCATCTTCTATCCAGAGTTACTGTACATTCCCCAGCAACTGTACTAGGCTGAGTGCCACCTTTTATAGTTCCATAATTCATTGAAGAGTATATCACTTCATCAGTACCCTCTATTTTAAAAACTTCCCTTTCAATCTCTGGAAGCAATTTTTCATTTACCCTTTGCATAAATCTAGCTGCCATATCTATGGCATTGATTCCATCCTTCTGACTTCCACCATGGACTGTCTTACCTTGAAAGAATAACTCAAACCACTCCAAACCCTTATGAGCCACGTTAATATGAAAATCTGTGGGTTCTCCCACTATGGCTGCGTCCACTTTCCAATTGCTCTCGATTAGGGATATGGTCCCTGCACTTCCTTCTTCCTCATCAATTACTCCAGCAAATACAAGATCTCCATTAAGTTCTACCTTGGCTCTTTTTAATGCAATCAAGCTAAAGGCCATACATGCCAAGGGACCTTTCATATCAACTGCGCCCCTGCCAATAAGCTTATTACCCTTAACCTTAAGGTTCAGGGCATCTTCCATATCATAAGGAGGGACAGTGTCTGTATGACCTGTTAGTAATAAGTTCTTTCCCTTTTGTTTACCTTTTAGTCTTCCTATTACATTGTATCTTCCATCTACAACATGCTCCAACTCCGCATGAATCCCTTCACTTTTAAATAGGTCATAAAAAGCTTTGGCTACATTAGTTTCTTGATTTTTAAGTCCACTGTAACTGGGTATCGCTACTACTTTTTTAATAAATTCAATTATTTCATCCTGGGAAATTACTGATTGTAAAATACTTTCAATATTCTTCAATATCATGACCTCCTCTATTTAAGCCCTTCTTCATCTATCATATCTATATGGTTAAAACATTAAATACATAAGGATATCTATCAACTAACTTATTTTTAGCAAAATCACATTTTTCTGGATCCTCATATATTCCAAATACACTGGATCCACTTCCACTCATTAGGGAACCCAAGGCACCTAACTCAATCATTATTTTCTTTATTTCATCTATTGCAGGATATAAGGGAAGGATTGCATCTTCCATCACATTACCTATGTTTTTTGCCACCTTAATTAGGTTGTCATCTTCTATATGCTTAATTAAACTATCAATAGGTAACCTTTCATCCTTCATCCTTAGTAAGCCATAGGCAAATCCACTGGATATTTGGATTCCTGGATTGATAAGCAAGATACTCTTGTCTTGAAAGCTCTTTATTGGGGTAAGCTTTTCTCCAATCCCCTCAGCAAGGGCTGTTCCACCAAGGAGACAAAATGGTATATCTGCCCCTATGGTTCTACCTATGTCCATTAGTTCTCTGATACTAAGTCCCAAACCCCATAACTCATTTAAAGCTAGAAGGGTTGCAGCACCATTACCACTACCACCAGCTAAGCCTGCTGCAACAGGAATTCGCTTACTCACCTTAACTGCTATCCCTGCTTTTGAATTTGTAATATCTGATAGTTTTTTCCATGCTTTATATATAAGATTATCTTCATTAAGAGGCACACTATTATTGTCACATTGAATACTTGCTCCAGTTTCTTGCCCCTGGAATATTAGCTGATCTGATAGACTAATTTGTTGCATTACACTTCTAATTTCGTGATATCCATCAGGCCTTTTATTCAATACATCCAAAGCAAGATTTATCTTCCCATAACTTTCTATATAAAATTTCAAAGTTATCTCTCCTACAAGTAAATTTTTACAAGACAATTATACCATAAATATAATTATAGGAATACAGACATAACAAAACCTACCGCTAGGTAGGTTCAGATGTTATGATATTTTAATTAGTCTGTCTGATTCTTCACAGATGGTAACTTCCACTGTCGATGTAAGTACATCTGAGTAAGTGTATGATACCATTCGCGAGCTTTCGTACTGGTTACATATCCTTACTGTAAATAGGTTTGGATAAGCAGATTCAAGTACTCCTTCTCTTATAGTTGTCTTTTTTCTACCTCGGTTTGCTCTGAGAATTACTTTTTTGCCTATGCATCCCTCTAAGTCTTTTCTAATTTGAGCTACACTATTCATACTAATAAAGAACCACCTTCCATTTATTTCTCCCGTACATTCGGGGACAGAAGGAGTGTATTAGGGACACTCATCATGAAATTAGTATAGCACATTATCAAGATTTTGTCAAACGAGCAAATATTATACTATTATAGGTTTTATTTGTCAATTAATCATAGCAATTTTTATTTTAAATTTTTTGTAACAAAATAAATGTTGACAATTACACATATTAAGGCTTGTCCTCCCATAGGAAAAACCTCAGACTTCCTCTGAGGTTTCATTAACACAATATATAACTATACACCCATTAGTAGAGAAGCTATGGAAAAATAAACTACCAAGGCAACTGCATCTACCACTGTTGTGATTAGAGGAGCAGCCATAATAGCAGGATCAAGCTTGAATTTCTTAGCAGCAATAGGAGCGACACTACCCACCAATTTAGCAATTACTATGGTTACAATAAGAGTTAGGGATACTGTAAGGGAAACATTAAATCCAGCCTTGGTAATATACATTAGTCTTAAGAAATTAACCAAAGCAAGGGCAATTCCCACCACAACACTAACTCTAAACTCCTTCCACAATACCACTAGGATATCTCCCATCTCTATCTCCCCAGTGGCAAGACCACGAATGATTAGAGTTGAAGCCTGAGAACCAGAACTACCACCAGTGTTCATAAGCATGGGCATAAAGGATGCTAATATAACAGCTGAGCTTAATAGCTCCTCATAACTACTAATAATTCGCCCTGATATGGTAGCTGTTACCATCAGAATAAGCAACCAGCTAATTCTCTTCTTAGATAAGGTTATTACACTTGAAGATAAATATGGATCATCAGATGGTGACATAGCTGCCATTATCTGAAAGTCTTCTGTTGCTTCCTGTTCCATTACGTCCATAATATCATCAACTGTAATTATACCAGTGAGCCTATTCTCCTTGTCCACTACAGGTAAGGCAAGGAAACCATATCTTCTAAAGGTGTTAGCTACTGTCTCCTGATCATCATGGGTATTTACGTATATAATCTCATCTTCCATCAGGTCTTCAATTTTAGCATCCTCATTGGATACTACTAAGAGCCTTAAGGAAATTATTCCCTCTAGTTTCCTATTTACATTTGTTACATAACAAGTATATACAGTTTCCTTAGTTAGGCCAGTTTCCTTAATATGAACCATGGCTTCCCTAACGGTCATATTCTTCTTTAACTCCACATACTCTATAGTCATAAGACTACCAGCAGAGTCTGGTGGATACTTAAGGAACTGATTAATAAGTTTCCTCTCTTCACTACTACTTTGCGCTAATATTTTACTTACAATATTTGCAGGCATTTCTTCAAGTAGGTCTATCATATCATCGAAGAAAAGTTCATCTACAATATATTTTAATTCCTTATCTGTCATGGCATTTACTAAATCCAGTTGTTGCTCACTACTAAAATGAGCAAATACTTCAACTGCAAAATCCTTTGGAAGCATCCTAAATATTATTAGTATTGTGGCAATATCTAAATCCTCATCTTCAAGGATTTCAGCTATATCAACCTCATTCATTTCAGAAAGGATCTTTTTTACATCTACATATCTCTTTTGTTGAATAAGTTCAAGAATGTTTAATTCATCCATCTTATTCCTCCCTTTATTTAGACTTTGGAGGAACCACCAATCTCATGATAATTGTGGTTCCAGAATATCATTAAGTTTTTACTATCCGGCAAAGGACTCGAATCCACAACTATCACTCCCTTTTCTATATTCTAAACATCCAAGATGCAATTGAAAAATATACTAACAAGCTTGATGCATCAGCAATGGTAGTAATTAATGGTCCAGCCATTAAGGCAGGATCTAGTTTTAGTTTTTTTGCAACAATTGGAAGTATTCCACCTAAAACTTTTGCAATTATAACTGTTATTATAAGTGTTACAGAAACCAATATGGCTAGATTAAAATCTACTCTTTCAAGCATCACTAATCTTAAGAAGTTAATAAATGATAGGGAAAAACCCACCATTAAGGCAACTCTAAACTCTTTCCATAAAACCTTGGGTCCATCCTTTGGATAAATTTCACCTGTTGCAAGACCACGAATTATTAGGGTGGAACTTTGACTGCCAGAATTACCTCCTGTATCCATCAGCATGGGAATAAAGGATGTTAATATAACAACCGCACTTATTACTTCATCAAAACTTGTAATTATTGCCCCAGAGATTGTAGCTGATATCATAAGTATTAGTAACCAGAGAATTCTTTGTCTTGCAAGTTTAAATATCTTAGAATCTAAATATGAGTCTTCAGATGGACTCATTGCTGCCATAATCTGGAAGTCTTCTGTATCTTCTCTTTCCATAACATCCATAATATCATCAACTGTAATTATACCAGTAAGTCTATTTTCCATATCCACAACCGGTAAGGCTATAAAGTCATACTTCATAAACATTTCTGCAACTAGTTCCTGATCATCATGGGTATGGGCGTAAATTGTATCTTCATCCATCAAATCCCTTATTATACCATCATCAGGTGAACTTACCAAGGTTCTTAAAGTAATAATACCTTCTAGCTTTCTATTTCTATCTGTTACATAGCAAGTATAAATAGTTTCCTTAGTTAATCCAATATCTCTTATCCTATCAAGTGCTTCTTTTACAGTCATGCTTCTCTTTAGTTCAACATACTCTATGGTCATGATACTGCCAGCTGAATCCTCAGGATAATTGAGGAATTGATTAATTAACTTTCTCTCCTCCACACTGGAGTTAAGAAGAATCTTCTTTACAATATTGGCAGGCATTTCTTCCAGCATATCTATCATGTCGTCAAAAAATAGCTCATCCATAATATGTTTAACTTCATTATCGTTTAATGAACTAATAATACTTCTTTGCTTTTCTTTAGAAAAATGTGCAAACACTTCAACTGCTAAATCCTTAGGTAGCATTCTAAATATTAAAAGCAGAGATCCAGTATCAAGAAACTCATCCTCTAGTATTTCTGCAATATCAACTTCATTCATTTCAGATAGGATGGTCTTTAGTTCAACATATTTTTTCTCTTTAATAAGTTGTAATATAATTTCTTCGTTCATAACCCACCTCCCAAAATCTCAGGATTTTAGAAGCCAAAACAATAGGAGATGTTTATGGCTTCCTTACTTATTTCACTCTTATTTTCCCGACTAGGACAAGATTCCATATTCATCACCTCTTTCTAACCTTTATCATATAATTATACCATAAAGACCCTTGCAATATAATTACCTAGAGTAAATATTTGCAAGTAAAAAGCAGACCCTAAGGTCTGCCCATTTAAGAATATTAACAGCTTGATTGTACTCCATCAGGATACACAGAGAAACCTCTTCTTAACCAATTGTCGCTAAAATCAACTACGAAACTACCATAATTCTCAACAATTAGGTCCTCCATGATAAAGTTAAAATCTTCTACTTTGAATTCCATATCTTCATCTTTTTGCTCATCCAGAGCTAATCCAAATGTTGGACCACCTCAACCATAGCCTGCGATATAGATTCTTAATAATTTACTTGGATCTTTCTTATTAGCAAGAACCTTTGCAAGTTCATCTTTTGCTGGACTAGTTACTTCTATTTTCATGCTATTCCTCCTCTTCTTGTATACCCCCATATGGTATCTTATAATATTCTACAACATACTTATTCCCCTGTCAATACTATTTAAACCTTCTACCAGGAATAATAAAATCCACAAATCCCAATGCCAGTGCACCTAGTATAGCTCCCAAAAAAGATATGGAAAATCCTGATACTATATACCTGGTAAAATAAAGAATTGCTGCTGTCAAAATAAAGCCGGAAGCACCAGCTCCAAATGGAGATGCCTTTACCCCTATAAATTCAACAGCGGCATAACTTAATAAGCCTACCACAACTGCTGCTATGATAAGGGTTCCAAAACCACCACTTATTGAGAATCCCGGGGTTAAAAATGCTGCAATTCCTAATACTACTGCCGAAATTATTATTTTTATTATCAATGAAAAAATACCTTTTCTTCTCAAAATCATCCCTCCTGTGCTATTGATATCCTGAATAGGTAGCCTTTAAACAGCACACTATCCATAATTATTACAGATTCTGTAAAATAGAAAAAATTTAGCTAGACCTATTATTATTTATATGCTACTATATTACTATGAATTAAAAGGAGGGAAGTCTCAATGGAAATTAAAAAAGATATGCTTATCGGTGAGCTTATTAGGAAAAAACCTGAAGCTATAGAAATTCTTTTAAGATTCGGTATGGGTTGTGTAGGATGTCCATCAAGCCAAATGGAAAGTCTTGAAGAAGCAGCAATGGTTCATGGTCTGGATCTAAACAAACTTATGGAAGCTCTTAACAAATAGTAACCGATACTTAGCTAGAAAAAGCTGTAATCACATAGAGGATTACAGCTTTTATATTTTACATAAGAAATAACTCCTCCTTTGGTTCTGACAAAGGAGGAGTTTTTTCTTATGTCTTATTTATATTTATACTTCTAAATTTACTGATCTAGTAAAGAGTCAATTTTTTCTTTATCAAATCCAACAACTTCTGCTCCATCTATAACTATAACTGGAACTCCCATATGTCCCATAGCCATTAGTTCTTTTCTAGCTTCCTTATCAGAAGAAACATTTTTCTCTTCATAAGAAACCCCTTTTTCTGTTAAATGGTTTTTAGCTAGTGTACAGTATGGACATGTGCTACTTGTATAAACTATTACATTTTTCATTATAATCCCCCTTAAAATTATTCATATTAAAATTATACCCCCATAGGGTATCTGTGTCAAGTATCTCCTTAATTAATTTACCCCATAAATTTTACTTTAAACCCTCTATTACCATTATTCAGTCACAAGAAGCTGCCAACTATATGTTTGGCAGCTCCTTAGCTATTTTTATAAAATCATCCATATCAAGATTTTCAGCTCTTAAACCCTCATCAATACCAGCTCTTTTAAGCGCATCTCTAATTTCATCCTTATCAGCATTTACTTCCTTGGATGATAGGGAATTTAAGAGAGTCTTTCTTCTTTTTAAAAAAGCAGCTCTAACTACTTTAAAATACTTGTCAGAATCCACATCAGGTAAATTTTCTCTTACTACCAATTTAATAACTGAACTGTCTATTTTAGGCTGAGGCATGAATACACTTTTTGGGGCTTTTAAAACAATTTCAGGTTTAGTGTAATAGCCGACAAATAATGTCAGTGAACCATAATCCTTGGAATGTGGTTTTGCTACCATTCTATCAGCTACTTCCTTTTGTACCATGACTGTTATGGATTTAAAGGGTAGGCCTTCTTCCAATAGTTTTATTATTATTGGTGTTGTAACATAGTAGGGTAGATTGGCAACAACCTTAACCGGTCCACCATCACACTTTTCATTGATGATATCTCTTAAGGGTAGTTTTAATACATCACCAAAGACAACTTCAGCATTGTCATAAGGTTTCAGTGTTTCCTCTAGGATAGGTTCCAACCTCTTATCTATCTCAATTGCAACTACCTTCTTGGCATTAAGAGCCAATTCTTCAGTTAATGTTCCCATCCCCGGACCAATTTCAAGTACATAGTCATCCTTACTAATTCCAGCACCTTTGACTATATTTCTAACAATATTTCCATCTATTAAAAAATTTTGACCCAAGCCTTTGGAAAAGGTGAATCCATGTCTATCCAGTACTTCCTTAATTTGCTTAGGAGAATACAGTCTCTTATTTTCCATCTTTTTCTATCCTTTCCATGGCCCTTATAAATTCTTCTCTGGTTACACCCAGATGATTAAGCCTATTTAAAAGTTGCTTCCCGTTGGTATATCCTATGCCAAGGATTTCCCCTAACTTCTCTCTTTTTTCCCTTGAGCCTTCCCCTCCTGCCAAACCAAAGAGGATAACATCTTCCTTATCAAAGGTTTCCTTGCTTTCAATCATATTTGGTCTAGCTTTTTCTATAGCTTCAATTATATCCTTAGGAGTTGCATTCTCAACTCCGATATCTCCCTTTTTTAGTGCCTTCCCCTGGGGCAAGAATGCATGTTTACATTCAGGGATATGTTTTGATAAATCCTTTCTTATTCTCTCTCCACCAAAATCTGGATCTGTTAGAATAATTAGACCTCTTCTCTTCTGAATTGATTTTAAGGTCTTGATTAGATTTTTCCCATATCCGAATCCATTTGTAGCTATTACTTCACATTCTATGGCAGCTTTAACAGCAGAGATATCATCTCTGCCCTCCACAACTATAACTTCTTTAATCATCGGAATACCTGCCTTTCTACCTGATGCCAAACAGCCTTTTAGCATTCTCTGATGTTGCACTTGCTACCTCTTCAAAACTCAATCCCCTTAGAGTTGCAATTTCTTTAGCCACATAAGAAACAAACATGGGCTCATTTCTCTTTCCTCTATAGGGTTCAGGGGATAGGTAGGGGCAATCTGTTTCAAGAAGCAACCTATCCAAGGGAACTATTTTTGCCACCTCTTTAGGGACTCTTGCATTCTTAAAGGTTACTGGACCACCTAAAGAAATATAAAAGCCTAATTTAAGATATTCTTTTGCAACTTCAACACTGCCTGAAAAGCAATGCATTACACCACTTAGTCCACCTTTTTCAACGCCTTCTTTCACAAGATCAAAAGTGTCCTTGTCAGCATCTCGTGAATGTATAACAATAGGTTTATTTGATTCTCTGGCTAATTCTATTTGTTCCTTAAACCACTTTCTTTGAATCTCCCTAGGGGAGTTATCATAGTAGTAGTCAAGACCAATTTCACCAATGGCTACAACCTTTTCATGTTCTACCATTCTCCTTATATTAAGAAGACCATCTTCTTCCAGGTCTTTAGCTGAGTGGGGGTGAACCCCCACTACGGCATAAACATTATCGTACTTATCAGCAAGGTCTATTGATGCTTGACTACTCTTCTCATCAGCACCTATATTTATTACTAACTCTACATTATTGTCCCTTAAAGCTCCAATTAATCTCTCCCTGTCTGGATCAAAACGCGGATCATCCAAGTGGACATGACTATCTATTAGCATTACAAATCCTCCTACGAAATACTGGCACCATCAGAAATATCTTCCAAAGTAGTTAGCAATGTTAGATTGCCGTCATTGTCTTCTGCAGCCAGAATCATACCTTTTGACTCTATTCCTCTTAACTTAACTGGTTTAAGATTTGCTACAACTATAACCTTCTTGCCTACTAATTCCTCCGGCTTATAATATTCCTTTATACCTGATACAACGGTTCTATCTTCTTCTCCTACTTTCAAGGTTAGCACCAAAAGCTTATCTGCCTTGGGATGAGGTTGACAGTCCATAATCTTTGCAACCTTAAACTTTACCTTTAGAAAATCATCTATGGTTATTAACTCTTCTACTGTTTCAACCTTCACTTCTACCTTCTTTTCTTCCACTTTTGCTTTCTCCTTAGATTTAGATCTTTTCTCAATGAGACTATTGTTCGCTTCATTTAGTCTATCCAATTCAAGGGCAATATCAAGTCTTGGGAAGATTATTCCTCCCTTGGATACTTTAGTACCTACCTTTAATTTGCCAAAGGTTTTAGCATCATCCCAAAGTAATTCTTCGTCTATTCCAAGTTGACTTCTAATTTCAGTGGATGTTCTATCCATAAATGGTTTGATCAGTATGGATACAATTCTTAGGGTTTCAGATAGGTTGTATAATACTGTATCTAGTCTTTGTGTATCCCCATCCTTGGCTAATATCCAAGGCATTGTCTCATCTACATACTTATTTGTCCTTCTAATTAACTTCCAGACTTCCTCCAAGGCATTAGAAAAGTTCAGTTTATCCATGTACTCTTCAACATTCACTGCAACCTCAACAGCTTGGTTTTTCAGTGAATTATCCAAGTCTTCATCTTCCTTGGTTGGTGGAGCGATAATTCCTTCATTGTACTTTTCTACCATTGAAACTGTCCTGGAGACTAGATTGCCTAAGTCATTTGCAAGATCAGAGTTTAATCTTTGGAGGAACTTCTCCCTTGAGAATGACCCATCTTGTCCAAAGGAGAATTCCCTTAATAGGAAATACTTAAAGGCATCAATTCCATATAGTTCAATTATGGGTTCAGGATAGATGACATTTCCCTTTGATTTTGACATTTTATCATCCTCAAATAAGATCCATCCATGTCCAAATACCTTCTTAGGTAGTGGTAGATCCAGTGCCATTAGTATAGCAGGCCAAATTATTGTATGGAATCTTACAATCTCTTTTCCAACCAGATGAACATCTGCTGGCCAGAATTTATTGAAGTTACTAGCATCATCTGATCCATATCCTAGGGATGTTATATAGCATGATAGAGCATCTATCCATACATATACCACATGCTTTGGATCAAACTCCACCTTAACTCCCCAATCAAAGGAACTTCTTGAAACGGAAAGATCATCCAAACCTTCCTTTAGAAAGTTATTTATCATTTCGTTTTTTCTACTCTCAGGTTGAATAAACTCTGGATTATCTTCATATAGTTGAATTAACCTATCTCTGTACTTGGAAAGCCTAAAGAAATATGCTTCTTCTTTTTCAGTGTGGGTTTCCCTTCCACAATCAGGACACTTGTGTCCATCCACCAACTGGGACTCAGACCAGAAGGATTCACATGGAGTACAATATGCGCCTTCATACTCATCCTTATATATTTCACCCTTTTCGTAGAGTTTAGTAAAGATATCAGCAACTGCCTTTTCATGTAGTGGATCTGTACTTCTTATAAAGGAATCATAGTCAATTTCTAGCATCTTCCATAATTCCTTAATATCTGCCACAATTTTATCCACATAAGCCTGTGGTGACATATTATTTTCCTTAGCCTTCTCTTGAATCTTCTGTCCATGTTCATCAGATCCAGTGGTAAAAAACACATCATATCCTTGAAGTTTCTTGAATCTCTTTATACTGTCAGCAGCCACAGTTGTATAAGTGTGACCAATATGAAGATTATCACTGGGGTAATAAATTGGAGTTGTTAAATAATAAGTTTTTTTCATCCCACATCTTCCTTTCTAAAAATTAAAAAATCCTCCGTCTCAATAGAGACGAAGGTTGACTTCGCGGTACCACTCTAATTAATCAAGCTTCACAGCTTGATACTCAATAGGTTATTAACCTTACATAATAACGGATGTCGCCGACTTAGCCTAATTATCAGCTAAATAATTCAGGGACCATCTTCAGAATACCATCATATCGAATTTCCACCATCTTCGACTCTCTTTAAATCAAGTTTATTCTTACTCTTCCCATCTCAACCTTTAAATATTAATTACTATTAATTATACTTTATTGGAGTTATAAGTCAAGTGTTTAAGCCCACTAAGTATATATGGGGATATTATTTAGATACAATTACCACAACAAATGATGTTTCAACTACTAGCTTAGGTTCATTTACATCTGATATTATTACAAGTCTAATAGCTTAAGCAAACCTCTTATTTAAGAGGTTTATAGGCCTTTATTATTCTTGTAATTTACAGAATATTCCGTGTATATAGTCAAAAATTTGACAATATCTAATTTTTCGTTTAAAATACAGAGACAGTCAAAAATAGTTACAAAAGGGTTACATTTTTTGTAACAAAATTAAGGAGGAACATCATGGACATAAAAAAGAACTTTGATTTTAACAAAGTTATTGTCCTCTTACTTCTTGTTATAGCAATGACTTTTTCATTAGGTGTTAACTTCTTCCAGGGAAATGAAGTAACTTTAGAACTTGACGGTGAAATTATCGAGATGGTCACTTTTCAAGTTACAGTGGGAGATTTTATAACACAAGAGGGAATCAGAGTTAAGGAAGGCGCATCCATAGAGCCATCCCTTGACACAATCATCGATAAGAATTTAAAAATCACTATTATAAACCCAAAGAATTACACAATTTTGCACAGGGAAACGGAGTTACCTCTTGTCTCTCTAAACACAAGGGTTAGTGACATCCTTACGGATGCTAATATACAATTGGGACCAATGGATTATACAATACCATCCGTTGAAACCATTGTTGAACCCAACGCTGAAATTCAAGTTTTTAAGGTAAAAGAATTATCAAGAGTTGAGGAATCAGCTATTCCTTTTGAGAAAGAAGTAGTTAACAACCACAGAATAGACAAGGGTGTAGTTAACACGCTTCAAGAAGGAAAAGACGGTTTGAGAAGATCACATATTAGAGATATTTATATCAATGGGGTCTTAAGTTCATCTGTCATAGTAAGCGATACTATATTGGAGGAACCCCTCCCTCAAGTAACAGAAAAGGGAACCAACAATGTATTATCCACATCTCGCGGGGACACCCGATTTAAAGAAGCTATGGTATTAGAGGCAACAGCCTATGACCTCTCTTACGCCTCCACAGGAAAAAGACCTGGGGACAAATATTGGGGTATCACAGCTTCAGGAACAAGGGCAAGACCTGGAACAGTTGCCGTTGATCCAAGGGTAATACCACTTGGGACTAAACTTTATGTTGAATCCTTAGATGGGACAAAAGATTATGGATTTGCTATAGCAGAAGATGTAGGAGGCGCTATTAAAGGTATGAGAATCGACCTTTTCTTTAACACAGCTACAGAAGTTAGAAACTTCGGTAGAAGAGATGTTAAAGTGTACATCTTAGAATAAGAAAGCCCAGGTTGAAAAACCTGGGTATTTTTATTCTTGTAGGAATGTATCTTTCCTCTATTTAATAACAAGCCTATAAACATAAGTTGAATATCTAGGGGTCTCAATCCCGTGGGGATGAGTGTATTTTGTTGTTTGTGATATTCTACCCCCTTCATTGAATATGGGCACGATAGCTAGATCTTCAATCTTTCGATTATCCTGAGACTTAATATGTTTTTGTATAAGTGAATGAGACATTAAGCAAGGATTTGGATTGGCATTGTGAATAACCAGTAAATAATTACCATTGCTCTTTATGGTATAAGCTAATACAAAGCATCCGCCTTCTTGCCTTATAAATTTAAGCTTTGTTTTAATCTCACCTGAATCTTCCATTCTAAATTCACTATTCTCTTTTCTAAAGCAAATCAGTTCCTTCATAAATTTAAAAAGTTCATAGTTATCTTCCTTTAAGGACCAATCAATTCTATTTATACTTATTGAGGCATTATATGTGTTTTCATGACCGGCTTTTGTCCTCATAAACTCGTTCCCTGCATGAATAAAAGGAACTCCCTGGGATAAAAATAGTATTGAATGAATAAATTTATTATACCTTACATATTCAATTTTATCCCTGTTTGGGAATATCTTAAGAAGCTTATCCTGTAATATTAAGTTATCATGGCTATTTACATAATTTATAGTCTCTTTTGGACTTCCTGCAAAACCAATATGGCCATCGTCATAGTATATTGATCCAGCTATACCAGTTTCAGTTGCAAACCTCTCATCCAAATTTCCCTGGGCAAACCCTAATCCCAGTCCGTCATTGTCTCCCTTTATTGAATTTCTAAAATTATCATTAAATAAGGCGAAACCCAACTTCCCCTGGCTTCCCTTTGAAGTGGTTTTATTTGATGGAAGGGTTGTTATTCCACCAGTCCAAGGTTCTCCATAAATTAACACATCTTCCTTAAGCTTTCTTAATTGAACCACTGCCTCTTCCATGGTTTCAATATCAATCAAGGCCATTAGATCAAACCTAAAACCATCAATTTTATACTCATTAATCCAGTACTTCAAACTATCAATTATAAATCTTCTAGCCATGGGATTTCGTGATTCAAATTCATTGCCACAACCAGATCCATTTGAAAAACTACCATCAGAACTAATTCTATAGTAGTAATTAGGAAGAATAATGTTAAAGTTTGAATCTAGACTCCTGTAGGTATGGTTATATACAACATCCATTACAACCTTCATTCCCGCTTCATGAAGCTTCATAACCAGTGTTTTAAATTCCCTTATCCTCTCTTTGGGATCCTCTGGTTTTAGAGAATATGAACCTTCCAACACATTATATAATTCAGGGTCATAACCCCAATTATAGTTTTTTTCATCAAAGAAGAATTCTCTTTCTTCCCTGACTGTTAGAAAATCATATATGGGCATAAGATGCACATGAGTAATTCCCAGCTCTTTTAAATGATCAATCCCTGTAGAATAACCCTTGTAATTAGTTCCTTCTTCCACAAACCCTAAATAAGAACCCCTATTTTCTGCTCCAGATGTTCTAGAGTAGGTGAAATCTTTTATGTGTACCTCATATATTATTGAGTCAACTGCCCTTATTATACCTGGTTCACTATGATCTTCCCATCCTACGGGGTTGGTTGATTGTAAGTCAATAATTGCAGATCTAATTGAATTAATACTTGAACCATAACTGTAAGGATCTGTGACCTCATATCTGTTTTGAATGATGTAGGTATAAAAATGACCATCTAAGTCCCCTTCTATGAAGACTTCAAAGGTCCCATCAATCCCTTTGGACATTGAGAACTCTGATCTCATAAGTGTTGTTGCATCAGTGTATAGTCTTAACTTAATATCATCCCTTAAGGGTGAGAAGACTCTAAACAATGTACCTTCTTTGGAATATATGGCGCCTAGAGGTTTGTCTGTAATATATTTATCCATTTCCTTATTCCTCCTTACTTCCATGCCACATAACTCTTCTATACCTATCAACAACTACATCTGATGAAAATTCTCCAATTAGTGAAATGTTAGAGATTACTTTATTTAACCAATTACTTCTATCTAAGTAATCTCTTTCCAGGCTTAATCGGGCTTCCTTATAGGATGAGAAATCCCTCATTACAAAATTATGATCATTGTACTTTATTAATAACTCATAAAGTAATCTAAATTCATTATTATTGAATAAACCTTCTCTTCCTATCAGGGTATCTACTGCTCTTTTTATATCCTTGTTTAAATAGTACATCTCATGAGAGTTATATGATTTAGTGTTATACTCCTTTTTTACCTCTTCTTCACTAATACCAAAAGTCCTTATATTTTCACTACCTAAGATTTCCTTTATCATAAGGTTGGTATCGTCCTTGCTGGCTAAGGATACTGCCCCGTTGATCATAGAAGTTAAGCCTCCAATATGAAGGTCTCCCTTGGAAGGAGTAATAAGGGATTCATTAATATCCATTGATGGGTAAACATGCTCTCCCTTTTTAAGAGATAAGTCAGGTATAAATATTATTTTCAACTTATCTTTAATGGTAATATCCTTGTTGATGATCTCTTGTAACCTAAGAGTTAATCTGATTAATTGCTTTCCTGATAAATTAGTCTTTTCAGCCTTTCCTCCTATAAAGAAAACCTGTGGCACAATGTCTATATTTGGATTATCTTTTAGGTTAAGATAGGTGTCAATTATGCTTAGAAGCAATAGCAATTGCCTATTTTCAGGGCTGATTGTATTTAAGTAACCATCAAAGATACTATTGGGGTTTAAAATTATCCTATTGCTCTCAAAAACACTCCTGCATAGCTTTTCCTTGTTCTTGTATCTTGTATACTCAAGTTTTTCTTTAAAACCACTATCATCCTTTAATTTAATAATATCCAGTATCTTCCTTGGATCTGTAATGAAACCCTCTCCTATGGTTTCAAGGAGCAGTTCTTTTAGCCTTTGATTCCCAGAAACCAACCATCTTCTATGGGAAATAGCCAGTGGATAACCAATAGGTGGCCCCTGATAGGCTCCTGCTTTTGCTATGTTTACTAATCTGACCTTATCTTCCCATAAAATAGTGGATTTTGATTTTTCATCTTCCTTAATATCATTAATCTGATTTAGACTAAAAACATATCTGTGGTGTATTTCTTCAACTATCATCCACAATCTAGGAAGCCACTCTCTTATGATTGTACTATCCAGGGTTAGCATAGCTTCAGGTAGAGTAAGGAGGGGCGTAAAGAAGAACATCTTTCCTGTGATCTCCCATGCATCATCCCATTCCATCTTATACTTATCTACCAGAACTCTCATAAATTCTGGTATGGCTATTAGAAGACTGGTATCCATTACAAGAAACATAAAGTTTTCACCCAATGAACTAAGCTCTCTATTCATTTCCAAATGCTGTCTAATAACATCTGAGATGGCCCCAGATACTAAAAGGTATTCTTGATAGAATCTGTTTCTCAATCCTTCAGGAGATGTTGACTTCGGATAGAATTCTCTAGTTAATTTTTCATGGTCAAATAGTCTTAATCTCTGGCATCTTCCATTCTTATATCCTACATAAGGTAGGTCGTAGTATTGTAGCTTAAGTTTATTAGTGTCCACCTGGTTGAAAATAAGGCCCTTTTCCCCCATGGACACATTAACCTTGCCACCTGTTTCTACTATATAAGTATTCTCTCCCTTGTATAGCCAATTCTTTCCCCTATTCCACCAATTATCTCCCTCTTCAACCTGCTCATAATCCTTTATAGTTTGTGTAAAGTAGCCATCTCTATAAAGGAGTCCATAGCTAATAGCGTTATACTCAAAGCTTGCAAATGTATCTAAAAGGGCATTGGATAAGTAGCCTAAATCCCCATACCCAAGACCGATTTCTCCATCTAGATACAACAAATCTTCCAGGTCATAAGAGTAATCCTTCAAAGCCTCTCTTAATTCCTCTCTTATTCCCAGATAGTCAATATTCTTCTCTAAAATTGAACCTGGTAGGTACTCCATGGATAGATAGACTAGAGTAATCCCATTTCCCAATGACTGATCCGTTTGATACATTTGTCTACCTAATTCTTCCCTTACGAAATAACCAAGGGCTCGGTACAACTCCCTTGGTGATGCTTCCTTTATGGACACAGCTCCATGCTGATATAGTATATCTTGAATCTTTTGTCCTATTCTATTATTGTTTTCCATCTACAACACCTCAAATTGATGGTTCCCATCTAGTTTATCCTCAATATGACTATTGAATGTAGCTCATTTAAGAAGTACTCTTTATCCTTTGGATTGGCAATTTGTTGAGCAGCTTCCTTTGCATAGTTAAAGCAAGATACTGCCTGTTCTCTATGCCATTCCAACTGTATATTTTCCATCTATGCTCCTCCTTGGCTTAGTGAATTCCCTTATTGGTTGCAAATTATACTAAGCTTGAATATAGTTTGGTATACTCCTTAGAAGAGCTTTCCCAGTCATGCTTTGCCTCCATAGCCTGTATAACAAGCTTATCCCAAATCTCCTTATTGTCGTATATGCCTAGAGCACCCTTAATGGCAAATAATAATTCATGGGCATTGTAATTAGAGAATGAAAATCCAGTTCCCTCACCACTGTACTGGTTATAAGGTATAACAGTGTCCTTTAATCCTCCAGCTTCTCTGACTATGGGAAGAGTTCCGTATCTAAGTGCTATTAATTGGGATATACCACAGGGTTCAGCTAATGAAGGCATTATAAATAGATCAGAACCAGCATATACCAAGTGAGATTCCTTTTCTGAAAAGTATATGTGGGCAGATAGTTTGTTTGGGTATTTCCATTGGAAGTGTCTAAACATCTCTTCATACTCATGTTCCCCCGTTCCAAGAATAACAACCTGAATATCTTCTTGTAGTAGTTCATCCAAAATATAGCGTATAAGATCCAAGCCCTTCATGGAGACTAATCTGGAAACCATTGAGAAAATCGGTATATCTCTATTGACAGGAAGTTCAAAATGTCTTTGGAGTGCTTCCTTATTCCTTAATTTCCCTTCTCTATCTTCTGAATTATAA
This sequence comes from uncultured Tissierellaceae bacterium, assembly GCA_964575895.1. Taxonomy (GTDB): domain Bacteria; phylum Bacillota; class Clostridia; order Tissierellales; family Tissierellaceae; genus Gudongella. The sequence continues at coordinate 101,413 of CAZNTE010000003.1, forward strand.
TGATATGGAATTAACGGATCTGTTTCTGGATTAAACACTGCGTAATCTATTCCATTTACTATTCCCTTAAGCTTACTTTCATGTTTTCTGATTATACCCTGAAGATTCTCTCCATAGAATTCATACCTTATTTCTTGGGCATAGGATGATGAAACCGTTGTTAGTTTATCACAATATACAATCCCTGCCTTCATAAAATTAATTGTATCGTAGAACTTGATACCCTCATCATTAAAATATTCTCCTGATAGACCAGCTAATGACATTACTGATGGTGGAAATATCCCCTGGTACTTAAGGTTATGAATTGTATAGACACTTTTTATTCCCTTATATTTGTCATCCCCTTTTGAGAAATCCTTTAAGTACAATGGAATTAAGCCAGTATGCCAATCATTGGCATGAACAACTTCAATGTCCAAATCCAATTCCTTGATCATCTGTATTACTGCTTTATTAAAAAATACAAATCTTTCGCCATCATCCATTAGTCCATAAATGGCATGACGATGAAAATAATATTCATTGTCTATGAAATAGGTTTTTACTCCCCTGTCTTCCAGGGACATTACTCCAACATATTGATGTCTCCAATCCATATCTACATAAAAATAGCCCTCATGCTTCATTCTATTCCTATATTCCAAAGGTATCTTTGAGTATAGGGGAATTACAACACTCACCTTATGGCCTTCTCTTTCAAGGGCATAGGGTAGAGATCCTGCCACATCGGCAAGACCTCCAGTCTTTATATAGGGAGTTGACTCAGAGGCTACATATAGTATTTTCAACTGGATCAATCCTTTCTTATAACTTGTTTTTTCTCAACAACATAGGGCATCAAAGTGCTCCCAGCAATTCTAACACCTTCGCCTATAACTGCCTGTTTATCTAAAATTGAGTTAACAACAGCAGCATTTTCCTTGATTTCCGCTTTCTGCATAACAACTGAATTCTTTACAATTGCACCCTTACCTATGTTTACTCCTCTAAATATTATTGAATTCTCAACTGTACCCTCTATAACACAGCCGTTGGCAATTAAAGAGTTTTGAACATTTGAACTTTCTGTATAAAGGGTTGATGGCTCGTCCTTAGTCTTTGTAAAAATTGTTCCCCCTTGATAAAAGAGTTCTCTAGCAATATCCTTCTTTAATAAATTTAGGTTAGCATCATAAAAACTCTTTAAATTTCTTATGTTCTCCACATGTCCTTGGAACTCAAATCCATTTATCTTATACTTATCCTTATTTCTAACGATTGCATCTTGAAGATAATCACTATCTCCCTTTTCTATTGCTTCCTTAACTAATCTTATAAAGACTTCTTTTTTGATAAAGGCACTTCTGATAAACATGTTAAACTCTTTCTCCGTTCCAAGATTCATCCCCATGGTTTCTAGATTATTGTCCTTATCCAGACTGATTTTTTCACAGTTTACAAATTCTCCCCATGGGTCGTTTTGAGTCTTATATATAAAGGTTATATCTGCATCAGTATCCTTAAAATATTTAAATGCAGCTTTTAAATCTACCTTGGCAATTATGTTTGGATGATTTAAAAATATTGTATCCTCTCTTACTGTTTCATAAAAATCCATAGTTGAATAAAATTGTGGAATGTCTCCATACTTATTTGATGTGTAAACATGGGTTATTGGAGGAAATAGGATAAGGCCTTTAAATCTCCTATCTAAATCCCAAGGTCTACCATTTTCAATGTGATCCATGGTTGATCTGATTTTTTCTCCTGTGTATACTACTATGGTTTTAATGCCGTTATTTACCATATTAGATACGCTGAAATCCATCAACCTATACCTTCCACCATATGGCAGCATATATACCGGCCTGTGGATACAAAGGGCTCCAAAGTTGTTTTCTAAATTACCTGCACTAATTACGCCTAGACATTTTTCCATCTTCTTACCCTCCTATTCCATAATAATATTCTTGTCAGATACCATGTATATATGGCTGTCGCCTTCTTCCCCAATTATCTTATCTTCTTCTATGTTTACACCCTCTAGAATTACTGAGTTATAAATTTTTGCTCCCTTTTTAATTACACAATTTGAAAGAATTACAGAGTCCTTAACTATAGCTCCAGCTTCTATTATAACATCGCTAAATAGAATGCTCCTCTTAACTTCACCCATAACATAACAGCCCTCATTGACCAGTGATTCTTTTATATCAGATCCTCTTGCAATATATTGAGGGGGAAGATTTCTTGATCTTGTATAAATTCTCCAATCCTTATCATATAGGTTAAGGGTATTGTTATGATCAAGTAAATCCATATTTGCTTCCCAGTAACTTCTAACAGTTCCTACATCCTTCCAATATCCTTCAAATACCCAGGCAAACATCTTATTACCATCTGCTAGCATCAAAGGAAGGACATTTTTCCCAAAATCATTATCAGAATCTGGATTCTCATCATCCTTAATTAGGTACTTTCTCAATACTTCCCATTTGAACATGTATATTCCCATGGAAGCCATGTTATTCTTAGGATTGTCTGGTTTTTCCTCAAATTCTATGATCTTGTTATCTTCATCCACGTTAATAATTCCAAATCTTGATGCTTCATCCCAAGGAACTTCCATAACAGCTATTGATACATCAGCATTATTTTTCTTATGATAATCTAAAAGTTCATTATAATCCATCTTGTAAATATGGTCTCCCGAAAGAATAAGTACATATTCTGGGTCCTGTTCATCAATATAGTCAATATTTTCAAACACTGCATTAGCTGTTCCAGTATACCATCTTCCTCCATCTTCCGATGTAAACGGTGGTAAAATCCTTAAACCTCCAATGTTTCTATCATAGTCCCAAGCAGATCCAATTCCTATATGAGAATTCAATAAGAATGGCTTGTATTGAGTTAGTATTCCAATATCCTCTATTCCTGAATTTGCTGCATTGCTTAGGGCAAAGTCAATTATCCTATACTTTCCTCCAAATGGAACTGCAGGTTTTGCAATTTTCTTGGTTAATTCTTTTAATCTTGAGCCCTGGCCTCCTGCCAGAAGCATGGCGACAACCTTATTTTCTATCATTTTTCTTCCCTCCAGTCTTCGTCTGCTCCTTTTTAAGCTTTAGGTAAACTGCCCCTAGAGGTGGTATATCCACTGATATAGAATAATCTCTATCATGTATATAATCCTCCTTAGCTTTATAGCTTTTTACTCTTTTTGTACTTCCTCCATACCTTTGGTGATCACTATTTAAAACTGTATAGTAAGTTCCTTCTTCCATTACTCCTAGGGGGTAACGATCTCTAGGAACGGGTGTAAAGTTAAATACACATATTAACCTTTCGCCTTTTAAATTGATTCTTTCAAAGGCAATGACGCTTTCCAAGTAATTTTGATGCTCAATCCACTGGAATCCGTCATAGGAAGTATCCTTTTCATAAAGACAGGTCTCCTCCTTGTAAATATCATTTATATCCTTGGTAAACTTATGAAGTTTACTGTGCATATCATATTCTAACAAATGCCAATCCAGTTGCTTGTACTCTCTCCATTCCACAAATTGTCCAAATTCTCCACCCATAAAGAGTAGTTTCTTTCCTGGATGAGCATACATGTACTGGTATAATAACCTTAAATTAGAGAACTTATCATTGTAATTTCCAGGCATCTTATCAAGTAGGGACTTCTTTCCATGGACTACTTCATCATGGCTTAGAGGAAGAATGAAAAACTCAGAAAATGCATACATCATTGAAAATGTCAGTGCATTATGATGGTCCTTCCTATATATGGGATCTAGTTCCATATACTTGAGGATGTCATTCATCCAGCCCATATTCCACTTGAAGTTAAACCCTAGGCCACCATCTTCTAAAGGGTGACTTACCTTGGGCCAAGCAGTGGATTCTTCTGCAATCATCATGGTATCTGGATAGTTCTTAAAGATTATGGAATTTAACCTCTTTAAAAACTCAATTGCTTCTATGTTCTCCCTGCCCCCATAACTATTTCTAATATCCTTGCCCCCAAAATCCAGATAGAGCATATAGGCTACTGCATCTATTCTTATTCCATCAATGTGGTAATATTCATGCCAGTAAAGGGCATTGGAAATTAGAAAACTTAGAACTTCCGGTTTTGAATAATCAAAATTAAGGGTTCCCCATTGCTCATTCTCAGCCTTCATCTTATCTAAACTTTCAAATAGGTATGTTCCATCAAATCTGGCTAGAGCATGATCATCCTTGCAAAAGTGAGCTGGTACCCAGTCTAATAAGACTCCAATATCATTTTTATGACACTCATCTATTAAATACATAAGATCTTTAGGTGTTCCAAATCTACTAGTTGGTGCAAAGTATCCAGTAACCTGGTATCCCCAGGATCCATCAAAAGGATATTCTGTTAAAGGCATAAACTCAATATGAGTAAATCCGTTTTTTTTCACATAAGAAACTAGCTCTTTAGCCATTTCCCCATAGGAATACAAAACCCCATCTTCCTTCTGCTTCCATGACAAGAGGTTTACTTCATAAATTGAGATTGGTCTGTTGTGTAGATTTTTACCACGTTTTTTCATCCAATCCTTATCATTCCACTTGTAACCCTTAATATCATAAACTTTAGAATCATTAAGGGGTCTAGTATCGCTGTGAAAGGCATAGGGATCAGCCTTATGTCTTACTTCTCCAGTTTCAGATATTATCCTATACTTATAATTCTGATACTGGCTAGCACTTTCAACTACAATATTCCAAAGTCCACTTCCACCTATTCGCTTCATGGGTAAGTTAAGATTATCCCAGTAGTTAAAATCCCCTGTCAAAAACACCTCTTTTGCCCTGGGAGCCCAAACTATGAACCTATATCCCTTCCTTTTGCCCTTTTTATATGGATGGGCACCAAGAAACTCATAGGACTTATAGAATGTTCCCTCGTGGAAAAGATAGGCATCAAGTTCACCATCTTCTATGTAGAAATAGTTCTTCTCTAAATTATCATTCATAAATGCCCTCCATATCTTTATCACTTTCACTGGTTAAAATTACCTTTTAGAAAAAAAGGTATAGTTATACCTTTATATATCTATACCCCAAAAATGTTTCTTCCTTCTTAATATATTGTTTTTTTGACAAAGTTTGTAACTTGTCTTCTAATCTCCCAAGGGTTAGTGTAATCCCATCTTCCTTTTCAATTTCCTGAATTACATTTAATAAATCTACTTCACTAATGGGAAGCATCTTCATTATAATATCATAGTATTTATCGTCTTCTTCCTTGCTCTTATTCCACAACTCATCAAAAGGATTCAAAGTATGTGGGCTGGTGGAATATGCTGCTCTAATTCTGGCAAAAATAGTCCTTCCCACAACAGCAGATGATATGAAAACATCTCCAGTTCTTAAGTATGGCAGCCTCTTTGCCTCCTCATATGTTATATCTGTCTCCTCTTTAATTGTATCTATGTCAGAAGCTCTTACAGTTCTAAAAATAAACTTAGTGTTAAGTTGTGCTGTAACCGTCTCATCTAGAAGGGTTGGCCTTTGGGTTGCCAGGGTCAAAAATACTCCATACTTTCTACCTTCCTGGGCAATCTCCTTAATGATTGATTTGGAAGGAGAATCATATCCTTTAGGTGCAAAGTTGTGGGCCTCATCAGTCACCACTAAAAATGGAGGGAAGTATTCAGAAGGCAATTGCTTATACAAAGCATCCTTGTAATCCCTTCTCCTATGGTAAAGAGTGTTAAGGAGATAAGTACTATAAACCTGAAGAATTCTAGTACTCCCCTGGATAACAACCATTTTGGAATCAAGGATGGCAGCTTGGATTTCCCTGCTGTCCTTGGAGAATATCCCTTCGTTATATAATCTTCCAAGTCTCCACAAGACCCCTCTTACAGAGCTATATGGACAGGTCTTATCATATGTCTGGTACATATTTCTTCTTTCTTCCCAGGCTCTTCTTTCCTCGTCATTTTTTGCGTTTCTTATCCTATTGTCAATCTCATTGCTGCTTCCTGCTTCCTGAGCTTCACTTAGCATTCTAAGCCTATTTGAAAAAGATGTGTAGGATTCCTTCCTTCTGAATATTATATCCACAACGTTATTCATGGCATCTGTAAGTGGGCTAGCCGCATCAAGTAGATTCTTCAAATCACCAGAACCTAGGTCCTCAAACTTAACACCCACATGGGTTCCCACCTGTAAACACTTGAATCTATCCCTAAATAAATCCTTTTTATCTTTAAAATATTCCTGGATCGTTGAGAAGTCCATTTCAAAATGAGGGTCTAAGACGATGGTGGGTATTTCCTTTAACATTACCTCTTCAAGTAAGACTCTTAATCCAAAGGATTTTCCTGACCCGGAGCCTCCAAATATTCCAATATGTGGGTAATGATGCATGCTTTTTACATCCATTATATAGGGAAGTTCCCCTTGCTCCTTTAATATGCCTTCTTCAAAGGTATGAAGTATATTCTTTAATTCTTCATCCATCTCCTTGGCTACATCATCAGTATTTCTTATTACTCCAAGTACGAATCCTTCCTTTGGGTAGGTTCTAACCATGAAGGCTTTAACTTCACTAAACTTGGGTAATCTAACATCAGAGCCAGTTTCCACAGGATAAAGAGCTTCATTAATAAGCCTTACCTTGCAAATATATATGGTATCTTCATCCACATCATAGCCTAGGGCTTTAAGACTCTCTAAAACAGCATTATCAACAAAATCACCATAGATGTTAAGGGGTATATATCTATTGAAGGTCTTAGCCTCCACCACTTCTCCCAGCAAATCTCCCTGAAAAGGATCCTGAATAATCAAGAACTCATTGATCCTGAAATTTCTATCCTTAGAACCCACAAAAAATTCCTGTTGTGTTGTTATTCCAACTACCTTCATCTTCACACCATCTTTCCTCTAATATTAACTTCTCTTATCCCTTTCAGAAACAAAGAAACGTTGGTAAATTCCTCTGTCTAGATATCTTTCAAGCAGAGCTTTTAGCATATCATCTGAAATCTTAACCTCTTTATCTATTATATCAAGCCATAGAGGTACTCCTCTACTATTTTCTGGAGTTAAACTTAAGACCAGTCTGGAAATATACTCTAGAAATTGACCCTGTTCACTTATTATATCCACTCCAATAACCATTGGAAGAAGAGAACTTCTTATGAAGGCTGAAGTGTAGCCCTTCTTTTCCTTCTTGTTTACATCTTCACCAATGGGAATGTACTCTCCATAATTAAGTAGACCATAAAGAAGCTCCCTATCATAGAGGACACCCTTGATATCCTTATGGTTTTTCTTCAATTCATCTCCGATTATGGAAGTTTTAATGTCCTTAATAACTCCTGCAAGTAAAATATTTTTCTCCATGCAAAGAGAAACTAGCTCATTCCATTTATCCAAGGCATAGATATTGTATCTAATAAGTCCCCCGTCCATTAGAATTATGTGAGGGTTTAACTTCTTTGCTCCTTCTATGGCGGCTTCCACCTCTAGATTGGCTAGGATGGAATCCTTGTTTTCTCCTTTTACTTCTTCTTCTAGAATCAAGCTAGATTCTATTTTTTCATCCAAGAGGGGAGTATATACCCTGGATACAAATATGGGATCATTTATCCTTATGGTAGATTTGGCCATGGCCTGAAAAGCCTCAATATAATGGGGGTAACTCCCTCCCATTCTATTGTTTGATCCATCCACTCCCACAAGTCCACCTAGATTCTTTATCTCCTCTAGTTTAGAATTCCCTAGTTTTTCCAAGGTCTGTATCATGCCAATATTGGACTGGATAAAACTCCTAAGTCTGTTCTTATCATTGTCAAATATGGAATTATATCGGCCTGAAAGGTCTAAATTCACATCTTTTATTCTGTCCTTTATGTCCTCATTCAAAGTATACATTCACTCACCTACTTCTCCGTGATATAGTTAAAAATATTGACTTTTTATTGAAAATATGGTAATATTCTACCAAGGTTATTATGTTAACCTATATGGGAGGTGGCTTGATGAAATCCACAGGTATAGTTCGTAAAGTAGACGAACTTGGTAGAGTGGTAATACCTATTGAGCTAAGAAGAACATTGGATATCCAGATAAAAGATCCCTTGGAGATATTTGTCGATGAGGATAAAATCATCTTAAGAAAATTCTCTCCATCTTGTATCTTTTGTGGTGAAGCTAAGGATATCGAAAACTTCAAAGGGAAGAATATTTGCCCCGGTTGCAAAGCTGAGCTTAGTTCTAAGTAGACCGCATAATAAAGCATTCAGGTTATCCTGAGTGTTTTGTTATTTTAAGAGTAAACTTTCCTTATATACCTCATTCTTGTTTAATCCTGTTTTATCAACAACTGCTTTTATTGCATCCTTTGAACTTAATCCTAAATTTAAAAAGTACTCTAGCTCACTTTTTATGTCAAATTCTTCCTTAACTTCATGTCCGCCCTCCACCACTAGAATCATCTCTCCCTTAAGGTCTCTTTCACTTAAAACCTCTAATAGATAATTTATGTCCCCTCTAATGGTTTCTTCATAATGTTTAGTTAACTCCCTTGACAAGGATACCTTTCTATTGCCAAAAACCTCATGTATATCCTTGATACAATCCTTTATTCTGTGAGGGCTTTCATAGAATATAAGTGTTCTTTTTTCATCCTTTAATCTCTCTAGGCCCTTTTTCCTGTCTCCTTTTTTTGAAGGTAGAAATCCTTCAAACACGAACTTACTTGTATCAAGGCCAGATACAACTAAAGCCAGTAAAGAAGCCGATGGACCAGGAAGACCTATAACCTGTATGTCTTCCTCTATGCAAAGCCTAATTAAATCATGCCCTGGATCTGATATTCCAGGCATACCAGCATCACTAACAAGAGCAATATTCTTGCCCTCCTTTAGCTGATTGATAAGATAATATCCCTTTTCTCTTATGTTATGTTCATGATAACTAGTAAGTGGTTTCTTAATTTCATAGTGATTTAAAAGTTTTAAAGTATGTCTTGTATCTTCTGCAGCAATTAAGTCAACACTTCTTAGTATATTAAGAGTTCTAATTGTAATATCATCTAAATTTCCTATGGGAGTTGGACAAATATATAGTATTCCCTCCATAAACTCACCTATCTCTTTTCGTATATTTCATAAATTTCGTCTGTATAGCTTCCATCTTCATTGTATATATATAAGGGATCTAAAATTCTAAAGTCTTTATTTGCATCCTTATGACCTTCAATTAAAAAAAGGTTGGTATTCTTAGTTTTTTTTGGATGCACAAACCTAATAAATTTTGGCTCTATCTTACATTCTCTCATATGATAGAGAACATCCACCAACCGATTGGGTCTATGAACCATGTATAGTTTCCCCCTTGGTTTAAGTAAGTATGATGCTACCTTTAGAATATCTTCTAAGGTTCCCTTTAGCTCATGTCTTGACAGGGCAAAATTTTCCTTGTCATTTATTATAGCTCCTCCTGATTTCATGTAGGGAGGATTACAGGTTATAACATCAACGGATGCCTTAGGTAGGATATTTACAAGGTCCCTTAAGTCCCTATGTAGGATCTCTATTCTATCATCTAAGGAATTCATTGTTACGCTTCTCTTTGCCATATTAAAAACTTCATCCTGGATTTCTACTCCATAAATTTTCTTAACAAGTTTATCATCCACAAGTCTCAAGGGAATAATTCCAGTTCCAGTTCCCAAATCAATAACTATGCCTTTTGCCCTTGCAAATGATGAAAGTAATATAGCATCCACGCCATAGGAAAACATACCCTTGTTTTGAATTATATCATATTCAGTTCCTGGCACTTTATCTATTCTTTCCATGATTACTCCTAAATATATACGAAAAAAGACCCAAAAGGGTCTAATTTCTAAATTAAGTACTAAGCTGGGTTTGGTGCGTCCACTGGACAAACACTTGCACAAGCTCCACAGTCTATACACTTATCAGGATCGATAACATATATATCACCTGCTGTAATAGCTTCTGTTGGGCACTCTGGTTCACATGCACCACAAGCGATGCAATCATCATTAATTATGTAAGCCATTCTTTTCACCTCCTGAAGAATGAAATCTACTTGGTTATATTTTAACAGATTTAAGATAAATTTGAAAGAGGTAATTAAAAAATCCTTCCCAGACAAATGGGAAGGATTAGCGCTAATTCCTAGTTTTTTTCTAGGACTTTAAAGGCTTCGATTGAATCGGGGTCTATGTTGTTATCATTATTTCTTTGGTAGCTGGGATCATACTTGCCAGTTAGTTCTATATCTTCCACCTGATACTGGATAATATCCTCAGTTCCATCAGATAATCTTACCTTTGCCTTTACTCTTTCCAGCAAGGTATAGGTATCAATAATAACCCCTCTTCCATCTGGAGTTTTTACTATAGCTCCAACTGTGGGCATTTTCTTAAGTAATTCTTCATAAGTATCTTGCTCATATTTTAGACAACACATCAATCTTCCACAAAGACCAGAAATCTTAGTGGGATTTAGGGATAGGCTTTGTTCCTTTGCCATTTTAATGGACACAGGTGCAAACTCTCCTAAAAATTTAGCACAACAAACCACCTGACCACAAGGACCAACTCCACCAATCATCTTAGCTTCGTCTCTAACACCTATTTGTCTAAGTTCTATTCTGGTTTTAAAAATTGCAGCCAGATCTTTAACCAATTCTCTGAAATCTACTCTTCCATCTGCAGTAAAGTAGAAGATAACCTTGTTATTATCAAAGGTATACTCAACATCCACCAGCTTCATTTCCAGATTATGTTCAGATACCTTACTTTGACATATTTCTAAGGCTTCCTTTGCCCTCTTCTTATTGTCCCTATGAATTTCAAAATCTTCATCTTCTGCAATTCTTAGTACCTTTTTCAAGGGAGAAACTATTTCAGATTCTTCAACCTCCCTAGGCCCAACTACAACATGTCCAAATTCCACACCTCTTGCAGTCTCCACAATTACAAAATCATTGTGATTTACTTCTATAACATCAGGGTCAAAGTAATATATCTTCCCTGCTTTTTTAAACCTTACACCAACTACCCTTACCATTAAAACTCCTCCTGTATTTTAAACAACATTGTCTCTATGGACAATTGAAAATTTACGTTTGTCTGAACATCTTCCATGGTTTTTACTATCTTCTCTATTATATCATTAATTTTTTCAAAATCTAGAAAAGATTGTTCTCGTAACAAAATCTTCTTATCACTATTTATAATTAAGTCTGAATCTTGAAGGGTTTTATACAGGATTAGGTCTCTAAACCAGAATAAAAATATTTCTAAAATATCTTGAATACTATCCTTATTTTCATTAAATCTATCAATTGTAGCAAATACCTTCCACTTTTCACCTTTTACCAGGGAATCGATCAACTCAAGAACCCATTCTCTTTTTTGAAAGAACTCCTCTGATTCACAAAGATGGATTGCTTTGCCTATGGACCCTTTGGTAAATTCGGATAAGAAGTATGCCTTTTCTAAATCCACCCTTCTATCTTTAAGAAATTTAACCACTTCTTCTTTGGAAAGGGGATAAAACTTAACAATCTGCCCTCTGCTTCTTATGGTCTGAAGAAGATTTTTAACCGATGATGATACAAAAATAATATGTATGTAACCAGGTGGCTCTTCCAGGGTCTTAAGAAAAGCATTTTGACCTTCTTTATTCATTAAATGAGCTTCATCTATAATCAATACTTTTTTTTCAGACTCAAAAGGAGCCATTGCCATACTGCGAATAACCTGGTCAATTACTCCTTTTTTTATAAGATTCTTCTCTGGGAAAATTTCCATAAAATCAGGGTGATTACCAGAATCAAACTTCCTACAGGAAGAGCAGATTTGGCATGGCTCATTATTTTTCTCTTTACACAATAAGGTCTTCGCAAAAATCCTTGCAACAGTTCTTTTTCCTAGACCTTCATCTCCATCGAAAATGTAAAAATGACTTTCATTACCTTTCTCGATAGCTTTTTTCAGACTTTCTATAGCTATTTTATGGCCTATAATACTCTTGTAATTCATAAATTCCTCCAAGCTAGATCCTAACATACTTATCAATAGGGAGAACAAATAAGTTAGCACCTACAGTGACCTCAGTGTTTCCATTTTTAACCTGCTTAGGTTTACACTTACTTCTAATAAGTTCTATTGTACTATCAACCTTCTCATCATCCACTCCAAGAAGCAGAGTAGTATTACCCTTACTTAAAAACCCTCCTGATGTGCTAAGCTTAGTTATTCTAATTTTATTTGTCATAAGTGTCTTTACAACACTGTTAGTAAACTCATCATCAATTATTGCCATAACTAACTTCATAAGACACCTCCTATATCCTTACATGCTTTTCTATATCAAGTACAAACACCGTAGCTCCTCCAACCTTTACTTCCAAAGGATAGGGAATGTAGGTATCTCCTGGCATTGTCACTGTTAATAGAGATGTGGTTATCTCCCTGGTCTTACAATTTTCTTCTATAACTTTTATAACATCATCAACTTTATCATCTTCAACACCACTTAGGATGGTTGTATTTCCAGCCTTGAGAAATCCTCCAGTAGAAGCCAATTTTGTAACCCTAAGGTCCTTTTCCATCAATTCTTCGATCACATTATTTGCATCTTGGTCTTGTACAATAGCTACCACTAGTTTCATTTTGATTCCCCCTCTTATTTAATTTCTAGTCTTTCCTTTAAAGCAGTTATAGTCTGAGCATAAACTTCATCTATGGGTCTTGAAGCATCAATTATTACAATGTTCTCAGGATAATCCTTTAGAAGAGTCATGTAGCCATCATAGACTACCTTATGAAAAGCTCCTCCCTCTTCTTCTAACCTGTCCCCGCCTTCTCTTGTCTTTCGTAAAAGAGTTACCTCTGGATCAACATGAAAAAAAAGAATTAAATCAGGAACTATTCCTCTAAGTCCAAACTCATTAATCATCTTAACCTTTTCAATGCCAAGACCTCTTCCAACCCCTTGATAGGCAAGGGAGGAAAGTAGAAATCTATCACAAACAACTACTTTTCCTTCTTCAATTGAGGGGATAATCTTTTCATGAACATGCTGAGCTCTTGATGCCGCAAATAAAAGGGCTTCTGTCTCTGCTCCCATTTTTTCATGGTCCCTATCTATAATGATATCTCTGATTTTTTCACCAATTTTTGTTCCGCCAGGCTCTCTAGTTATAATATAATCAAAGCCATTTTCCTTAAGGTATTGACCTACTAAATTTAGCATGGTGGATTTGCCTGATCCATCAGGACCCTCCAAGGTTATAAATTTTCCCCTCACTAACAACACTCCTATTCTAAAACTACAACATTATCCTTATTATAACCCATTAGGCCAACAATTTCTATACCGTTGTCCATAAGGAATAATACATGCTCATATATCTCTTGGGTTATTTCCTCACCAGGAACTATAAGTGGAATTCCTGGTGGATAAGGAATTATTGGTGCTGCTGAAACTCTTCCAACAGCATCCTTTAACTTAATTTGCTCTTTTTTTCCGTAATAAGCATCAGCAGGTCTCATAATAACTTTAGGAGTTGGCATCTTTACATTAACCCAATTGATTTCTTCATAGGGAGCATTCTTCGCCAAATCTTCTATAGCTGCTATTACTTTTTCGAAGTCCTCATCTTCATTCATAAGGCTCGTTAGGATTAAGGCATAATAAAAATCAGCCATTTCCAGTCTAATATTATATTCAGTTCTTAATTTCTTCTTAACTGTGGAGCCTCTAATACCATCTATATTAATTAGAATCTTAGTATTGTCTTTATCAAATATAGTTTCATCTTCACTATCACCTACAAAAACATCAACCCTTGGTATTTCTTGTAGTCTTTTTATTACTTCATTAACCTTATCTATACTCTTATCAAGTCTGTCTCTTCCTTCTCCATCCATGTATGCTGCTGCAATTTCATTGGATAGGGTGAATAGGTAGGATGGACTTGTTGTAGTATATAATTGGTATCTATCTCTAAGTTTGTTTAGGTCTATTCTATCAGTTCCAACATGAATCATTGATGTTTGAGTGAAGCTTGGCAAGGTCTTATGAGTTGAATGAATAACAATATCTGCTCCTGCTTCTAGTGCTGACATTGGAAGCTTATCTGAAAAAGTCATGTGTGGACCATGGGCTTCGTCAACCATTAAAATCTTATTATGCTTATGAACAATATCAGCAATAGCTTTTACATCTGAACATACTCCATAGTAATTAGGATATGTCATAACCACTGCTTTAATATCTGGGTTCTGTGTAAGTGCTTCTTCTATATCTTCAGGATATAAACCAGTTAATACATTATGGTTTTCATTGTAATTTGGATAAACATATATAGGTTGCAGTCTATTTAAAATCAAGGCATTGTAAACTGCCTTGTGACAATTTCTTTGTATAAGAACCTTATCACCTGGCTTTGTAATTGTAGCCAATGCAATATAAATACTTCCAGTTGATCCATTAACTGCGTAATAGGTAGCTTTTGATCCAAATACCTTGGCAGCATGCTCTTGGGACTCTTGAATAATTCCTCTAGGTTCAAGCAAATTATCCATTCCTTCTACTTCTGTTGTGTCAATATAGGGTATATATTCACCCCAATTAATCAGGGTACTTCTACCTTTATGCCCTGGCATATGAAATGAAACGCTGTTTTCTTCCATAAGGTTCTTTAATGCATCTAATACAGGTGTTTTCATCTCGCTTGATCGACCTCCTCTTTGATTTTTTTGATAACGGTATTATTATAATATAGATTTTAATATTCGTAAACTATAATTTTAATATACGTAAACTTTTTTGTAAAAAAACTACTTTTCTAATTTTTAAAACCTCCCATAAACCTGATAACCACAGTTTGTACATCTGCCATTTTCTATTCCTACAACTTCAGTTGTAAGATGCCTCGTAATTAGGGTGTTTTTACATTCTGGGCACATTGTATCATTAAATACTCCCCAGACATTTCCAATATATACATGGTTTAATTTTCTTTTGGCTACATTTCTTAAGTGAACCAGTGTATCAATTTCCGTTGCATGATCCTCCATCTTATACTGGGGGAAATATCTGTTTAAATGTAGGGGTATATTAGGATTTACTTCTGCTATAAAACTTGATATCTCATCCATTTCATCATCGCTACTGTTCTTGCCATCAATTATCAAGTTTGAAACTTCAACATGAGTATAAAGACTTGCAAGTCTTATGGTGTCCTTAACAGGCTTAAGACTTCCATTACATATTAGCTTATAGAAATTCTCACTATTAGATTTTAAGTCTATATTCATTCCATCTATATAGGGAAGAATTTTTAGTAGGGGTTCCCTATTTATAAACCCATTAGTCACTACTACATTTAGATAGTCCTCATCCTTAACCATTCTCATGGTATCATACATGAATTCATAATTTATTGTTGGCTCATTATAAGTATATGCTATTCCAATGGATGAACTAGCTTTTGAAAGAGTCAAAATATCTTCCCTTGAAATGGTCAGGTAATTATTCTTATTCTCTACAATTTCCCAGTTCTGGCAAAAATCACAAGAAAAATTACAACCAAAACTCCCAAAGGAAAAAATTGTACTTCCTGGATAAAAATGAAATAGGGGTTTCTTTTCAATTGGGTCAAAATGATAAGAGGTTACCTTCTCGTAATTTTCAGTAAATAATTTTCCATCCCTATTTATTCTAACCTTGCATCTTCCCCTTTGTCCTTGGCGTAATTTGCAATGATGAGGGCAAAGATGGCAATAAACATAATTTTTATCTTTGGAATAAAACATGGCCTCATGCATTTTATCCACCCCTAGTGATATCTATCCACCCTAAATCTCTCTATCTTATAATCCTCATCTTCAATAATTCCTGCCTTATTCAAGGCTATTCTTATCTGTTCCTCTCCAGAATCAACACCCTCAATATTTGGTAGCAGTACTCCCTTTCTACTTCCTTTTATTACTATTACCCCAAAGTTTAGTGGGTCTAACTGACTTATATCCTCTATGGGTTCGCTTTCATGTAGAATATCTACGCTAAAAGTAAGATCCTTTATTTCTTCTAGACTTACTGGTTGAAATCTAAAATCTCTTATTCCAGCTTCAACAGCATATTTTATGATCTCTTTTGCAGTATTCTCTTCCAGGGATTTTAGACTTCCTATACATCCTCGCAGACTACCATTTTTCTTAATACTAACAAACACTGGTCTTTTAAGGTTTTTCAGTTCTACATCTATATCTTTTGGCACCTCCATATAAGTACCCGTCCTTAAATAATACTCTAAACTAGCTCTTGCCAGCTTCACATAACTACTTTCCATTCTCTTTTGTTCTTCTAACCGCTTAGATAAGCTATTTATAATAAACTCAGAGTAATCCTTCTCTTCATAACCTTTTATACTGAAGCTTGCAACACCATAACCTACTCCAAATGGTCCCTCATAGGACAGTAGTTTTGACTCTACCTGATAGTTGGATAGTATTCCCACAAGGATCATTAGGGATCTTAATCCGCACTCCCCTGCCTTATTTGCCAGTTCAGGATCAATTACCAGGGCTTCCTCCAATCTCTTATCTTTGATTATTCTAGTAATTAGACCATCAAACTCCACTCCCTCTTTGGCATAGGAGTATGGTCCGCTATTTGATAACTTATGGGATAAGTCTCCGCTGGCAATCACAACCACATCCTTAGCCTGCTTTAGAATTGCTTCTTCAATACTTCTTCCAAATCCATATAGTTCCTGAGGAGACAAGAGCCCATATGTTATGGGGACAAGTTTGTACTCCTCATACTCTTTATCCACAAAGTGAAGAGGAACCAATACCCCGTGATCCAGTTTATTGTCTAGCTTATAGGTCCTAAACATCTCTTTTGTCATTTGAGCAATTGGAATATTATTATTTAAGCTATTCTTAACTATTTTATAGGCTAGATCAAGACTATTCTTGTAACTATATTTTAGTTGTGGAAAACCAAACTTTGAAAAATCACCCTTCAGATCCTCTTCAATATATATGGAATTAGCATCAGTAAAAAGAGGACCATGGGGAGTGATGACAATTATAATATCTGGTTTTAGTCTAGAGATTTCCTTTGAAACTTCTTTGTATCCTTCCACAGTGTTTCTTGCCTTTTCTTCTTCTCCACCACCAATTTCCTCTATTAGAATAGGTGGATGGGGTAATAAAAATGCACCTAATAATCTTCCCATTTCTTTACCTCCCAATAAATATAAAGTAGGGAAACTATTTTCATAGCTTCCCCCTTATCAAACCGCACGT
>CAZNTE010000004.1:0-112760 GCA_964575895.1 uncultured Tissierellaceae bacterium
AATTGAATCTTGGTTTTATTCAAAGTTCTCATACTGTTTAGTTATCTAGGTTCATCGTCCCCTCAGTTGAGGTGACTTATTAATCATAGCAAAACTAATTATTTTTGTCAATTCATTTTTAGCCTTTTTTCGACATTTTTTTATTAAAAATTTGTCTTCCAGTTTTGCCTGACAATTTAATACTATACAAGCTCCAATAAGAAAAGTCAACAGGAAAATATGATTTATTAGATATTTTGTTTCTCCTTCTTTTCTTTTACTATTAACTTATCCATAAGGAGCAATACAGCTGGTAGGATGACAAATGTGCTAACAAGAGCAAGGGATATATTTATAACTGTCATCAGACCAAAATCCTTTAGTATTACAAACTTTGATAGCATTAAGACACTAAAACCTCCTATGGTAGTAAGGCCAGAAGCAACCGTTGCTTTACCTATCCTCTTGACACTTATACTAATGGCATCGAGTTTATCAAGCCCCTTATGTCTTTCCTCAAGATATCTTTCTAGGAGCATTATGGTCATTTCAGTACCCATTCCCAAAACTAAAGCACCAAGGGTAGCAGTTATTGGAGTATACTTTATGCCAAGAAGATACATAATCCCTCCAGACATACCCACGATTAAGGCAATTGGGAATACGGGAATAAAGGCTTTGAATATATTTCTGTACACAACTAAGAGGGCTAAAAATACTAAACCCATTCCTAAAAGAGTCATCTTTACTCTACCACCAGTAAGACCCTCAACCATTTCCACATCAAGAACACTCATTCCAGTTACAGAAACATCCATAGGTGCATCCAGTACATACTCATTTAAGGATATTACCAAGTCCTCCATCATTTCAATTGGCATATGAGCCAGACTGATTATAACAAGTCCCTTTTGTCCATCATCAGTTATAAACATCTTTCTCTGTGACTCAGGCAGATCCCATACCTGTTGTGAATAGGTCATGTCACCTTCAGTTAAATTATCGGAAAGATTGGAAATAACACTATCGATTGTCTTTACATCCACAACTCTATCAGGATATTCCTCCATTAAATACTCTTTAGTCTCCTGTATCCACTGGATATTTTCATCCTTTAAAATATCATCTGACTTCATAAATAGGGCTATTTGATTTGTAGATCCAATAGTATCCCTAATGGTATGAATGTCCTTCAAGGCATCCATATCCTGAGGCATAAATGTTTCAATATCTGTTTGTACTCCAACATTTCTATCAGCATAAACTCCCAGAGCAGCTATTATAATTGCCAGGACTATTACAATAATCTTATGTCTTGTAACAAATCTAGCTGTGGCATCAAGAATCCTATCAACTATAGTTTCCTTATCATCAGGAGTCTTAAAAATCCTTTGGGTTTTAGTGTCAAAAATATCTCTACTGGTTAATATGGGTAGGAGTAGCATTATACTCCCTACAAAGCTTACTAATACACCTATGGTAAGCATCTTGCCAAAGTCTCTAATCATAGGAACAGGGGATGCATATAGGCTTATGAAACCAAGAACTGTTGCTAGAACTGCAATGAACACTGCCTTACCCACATGAATTAGAGTAGCTCTGGCAGATTTCTCCTCCTCATATCTATTTTGAAATTGGATTGAATAGTCAATTCCAAGACCAATTAGTATGGGAAATACAGCCATGGATACCATGGTCATTGGCACTGAAAGTATACCCATCAGCCCCAGGGTAGCTATTACGGAGATAAATATTATTAGAAGACTGATAACTCTCCAGCGAATCTTAAATACTGCCATAAGTATTATGAACATAGTTACAACTGCAAAAACTACCATGTATCTCATATTAAGCTTCATTTCTGACCTAAGGGCTGAATCAAGTACAGGTTTTCCTGATATTATTACTTCTATATCTTCAAAATTTTCCCTCTCAACAGCTTCTCTCACTGAAAGAACAATACCATCCTTAGTATCATCACTAATGTTACCATCAAGTTTTATGATCATGGTCATATTATTTTCATCTACGTAGACATCATTAAATATGGTCCTTAGTTCCCCCTCATCACCGTGAAGCATGAAGTCAATATCACTTTGAGATCTTGGGAAAAATGGAATCATCATATTGCTTTTTTCATTCAGTAGGACAAGTCCTTCACTAATTTCACTAAGGTTCTGTGACATGGTAATGAATCCATCTGCCATGGTCTCTAGTTCTTCCTTGGATATTCCACCTGTCATAAGAGAATTCATCTCTTCAGTTTGGCCTTGTAAATTACTTGATATATTATTTAATGCATTGGAAGTGTTAATGTTCCCCTGGCTCAAATCTTTTGTGCTAGTAGCCATTTTACTTAAGCCCTCTGAAGTTGTAACTAAACTATTAGAAATAGTTTCCAACTGCATTTTTAACTGTTGATTCTCACCAGTAGTATTACTTAGGTGCAGTAACTGATCTGATACCTTTAAGATCCCACCTGATATTTCACTTAAGTTTGTACCTAGGGTCTTAACACCATTGGAGAGATTTATTTGTCCATTGGAAAGTTCTCTAAATACACCAGATATCTCACTAAGTCCAGCAATCTTTTCCTGAACCAGTTCCATATCAGGAATATCCTTACTGGCTAATTCAATGCCTATTTCCTTGAGTTTAGATGAAAGCTCCATTAATCCATCACTAATATCAGTGGTCCTTTTTATTAACTCCTCACTTTGAGTCTGGGTCATAAGATTAATTATGCTGGCGGGAGACATAAATGAGAATATGCCATCCTCATATTTTAATCTATCCTCAATCTTATACATCTTTGTAAGATTATTAACATCCTTTAATTTATCTTCATCTCCCCTGAAGAGAAGAATTATGGCATCTGAGCCAAAGTTTTCTTCCATTTCCTCATTGGAAAGAAATACTGGGCTTTCAGAATCCACCAAGGTTTCACTACCAGTTGACATACTTACATAAATTGCTCCTGATATCATGATTATGAATATAATTATGGAACCAATAAAAGTCTTAACAGGTATTTTTTCAATAAGTCTGCCTATTTTGTCAAAAATATAATTCAAATTTACCATTCCCCTCTAGTCTAATTTCATTAAGTTAATAAAACCATCTACAAATATACTTATCTCTTCCTTTTCACTTGGTAAGTATAAGAAGCTTAGGATACTTCCCATTATCATTCTCTTTAAAAACTCTTCATTTGAATTAAAACCAAGATCCTTGATTCCACTAATTATAATCTGTCCAATGGTTTCTATGAAATCAATTTCTTTAAAATCCTCATTAACTTGATTCTCCATTAAGACAAGCTTGACCACATCCCTGTTTTCAACCACAAGAGAAATCCTCTCAGTTAAAAAACTCTTAAGTCTATTAAGACTATCTCCCTCATTGGTATATAGACTTTCTTCCAATGTTTCAGTTAAAACTGGAATAATACATTTTAAGAAGAGGTCCTTCTTAGAATCAAAATATCTAAATAAAGTAACTTCTGCAATATTGGCAGCTTTGGCAATTTCAGCTGTTGTAGCGCCTTTATATCCTTTCTCAATAAATGTGGATCTAGCAGAATCAAGAATCTGTCTACTCCTATCTTCCCTGCTCATTCTAACCCTTTGATCACTCATAACTTACCTCCTTATGTAAGTGCTTACTTACATATAATACCATAAAGAAATATTATGTCAAGATTACTATCCTTGAAAAATTGTATATATCTGTTAAAATTAACTTATGAATTAGAAGGGATTGATCTTATGGATATTAGACAACTTAGAACTTTTGTGGAAGTGGCAAAGCTAAAGAGTTTTTCAAAGGCAGCAGAAAAGTTATTTATGACCCAGCCCTCAGTTTCAAATCATGTCCAGGCCATGGAAAAAGAATACGATGCTATTCTCTTCAATAGATTAGGCAAGGAAGTATCTTTAACAGAAGCAGGTCTTATACTATACGCAAAAGCACTGGATATAATCAACACCTATGAAAGTATCAAATTTGAAATATCTAACTATCAAGGTGTTATAGATGGGCACTTGGAAATCCTAAGTAGTTCCGTTCCAAGAAAACAGCTTCTTCCTGGAGTGCTACATGATTTTTCCAAAGACTACCCTCATGTAAGTTTTACAATCCTTGATCTTGATTCAGATGCAGTTGTTCAAAGGATACTAAGTGGAGAATCAGACTTTGGAATTGTAGGCTCGAAAATTGACAAACCAAATCTGGAATACGAGAAACTACTGGAAGATAGCTTGGTACTTATTACACCAAATTCTTTCAGAGAACAATTGTATAAAAAGAATATAAGCAGCAAAAATACTAATAGAAGAATTGATAGTATAATGAGTCAAGAAGGAAGAAAACCTAATACTAATATCCTATGTGATATTGATCTCTTAAGAGAAATATCCCTATCAGATATTAAGGACCAGACCTTTATCTTTAGAGAAGAAGGTTCAGGAACCAGGGAAGCCATTAGAAAAGCCTTAGAAGAAATTGGAGTTAATATTAACGAATTAAAGACATTTGCCTATGTAGAGGATACAGAAGCCATAAAGAAAATGGTCTCCCTGGGTTCAGGGTGTAGCTTTATATCCTGCCTTGAAGTGGATAGTCTAAATGATGATAAATACAGTGTCTTTACTGTTAAGGAACTTAGGCTAAAGAGAGACTTCTATTTAGTAAGTCACAAGGCAAGACAACTCTCTCCTTTAGGTGAAAAGTTTAAAGAATTCATTACTCAAGTTTATAAGGGATAAGATTTCTAGGTTCCATTTCTCCAGTAAGATACAATTATCATTATTTTTAAAAAAAAGCTCCCATGAGTGGTTCTTTACCAATCATAGGAGCTTTTTTTACTCTTATAATTTTGCAGTCTATTTTCTTGTCATATATTTTCTTGTCATATATTTTCTTGCAATTTTATTCTAGTTAATTGTTTTTCAAATTTGTTTTATATATAATTCTTATTGCTTAATCCCATGCTTAATAGCAAATAGTGTTGCCTGGACCCTATCATTTACATCAAGCTTTCTAAAGATTTGGGTCAGATGGTTTTTAACAGTCTTCTCACTAATAAATAACTGCCCAGCTATAGCCTTATTACTGTATCCAGATGCAACCAGTTTTAGTATGTCATATTCTCGATGAGAAAGTTCATCTACTTTTAAACTTTCAGTTTTATCTTGTTTGATGCAGTCCATGCTCTTTTGTAGAACCTTGTCAATTTCTCCATCAATATATATCTTTCCCTTTAAAACATCGTTGGTAGCACTTATTAATTTATCAGGAGTTGCAGATTTTAGGAGATACCCATCCATCTTTATTTTAGTGGCTTGGGTATATACTTCACTACAAATATTATTAAGAAGAAGTAAAATTTTACCTTTAAATCCTCTTTCCTTCAACATCCTTATATACTCAAATCCATCCACATCAGAAAGATCAGGATCAATAATTAAAATATCAGGATTTAATTCTAGTCCCTTCTCCATAAACTCATTGGGGATCCTAGTACTTAATACTACCCTTAAATTACTCTGGCCCTCTATAATATGTTTTAGCCCGTGAAGACATAGTAATTGATCATCAACTAGCATTACTTTATATATTTTTTGCCTCATATAAGTCCTCCCTTGCCAGCTTATTCTCTATGGACCTTGCTAATACCTTATCGTATTTGCTAAGCTCTTTTAAGTATACTTCCCTGCTTTGTGTCCCTACAAAGGTTGTTTTATACAATAATATTTCAAAAGCCTGTCTTACCTTTGAAATTACAAAGGAAGGATCATCTCTCCAACCAATTTTATCCAGCTCTAAGAGGGTTATTGTGTAAGCATCCTTTAGTCTGTTTTTATCGTAATCTCTTTTAACAAGGCTATTAATTTCCACATCAATTGGATTAAAGTAATCCTCTTCCTCCAAAGCACTTCTCAAGATACTTCTAGTATATCCCATAAGGCATCCATTACCAAGACAAGTCCCACAGGTCCCTTCACCAAGACAAAGAGAATCAACATTTCTCTGAATAATCCAAACATGATTATAAAGATCAGTAGCAGCTTTTGTAAGAATGAGTTTTTCTGGGAATTTCTTCCTGTCCCTTAAGAGTTTAGCAATCAGTACAATTTCAATGCCAATTAAAACTATTAGAGAAAGTATCCCAGTCAAATCCCCAAGAATAATAGAGGCTCCCTTTAAGAACCTTAAACTACCAAATCCAATAAAGACTAGGGAAGATGCAATTTTAAGCCCTATTTCAGGTATTTTACCCCCTAGTTTAGACCCGATTAAAATCCCCAAGCTACTTACTAATACCATTCCTATGGTTGTACCAATTAGTATTATAAAAGGATAGGATGCATCTGCTGATAGAGCCAGAGCACTTAATTGAGTCTTATCCCCTAACTCCCCAACAAAGAATGCCAATGCAACCACCTTAATTGGGCTCATGGATTTTCTTGAACCAACCTCTTCTGACTCCTGAAGTTTTAAGGCATTATAGCCAAAAAATATGAACAAGGCTCCAGAAATTAGGTCTAAGTAGGTAGGGTTTAAGTAACTTCCCAAAATACTTCCCAATACTATTGCAATGCCATGATTAAAGGATACTCCTAGGGCTACACCACTTAGAACCTGAGTTACAGTAAACTGAGTGGCAAATGTCATGGCAATAATTTGTGTTTTATCCCCCATCTCAGCCATAAATATTAGAGAAAGGGCTTTTATAAGTTCAGAAATCATAGGTGCTCCTTTGTTTTTACAAAAAAGACTCTTAGCGATTTGCTAAAAGTCAAAATTTAATTAATAATATTATACCCTACTCTCCTTTATCTAACAATAATTGGAAAGTATTTTTTTCCTGGTTAGAAAAGTCCTTCTACTTTTTCCTCAACTGTATCTAGAAAATTCTTATCCATAATTAGGTCCTCAACCTTGTTAATATCAACATTCATTATTCTATCTTCGCAAAGTTTGCTTACATTTTCTCTAACCAATGAGTAAGCAATACTTGTTCCTACTCCCAGTCCACTGTTTCCTCTTAAATCGATTCCCTGACAAGCGCCAAGGATTTCCATTGCAACCACCTTTCTGGCATTTCCTAGGATCTCTCTTGCCTTTCTTGCAGCTATTGTTCCCATGGACACATGATCTTCCTGATTGGCAGATGAAGGTATGGAATCAACACTTGCTGGATGAGCCAGCACTTTGTTCTCAGAAACCAGAGAAGCAGCAGAATATTGTACTATCATAAAGCCAGAATTAACTCCGCCCTTTGATGTTAAAAAGGCAGGAAGTTCATTACTTAGTGCTGGATTTACAAGTCTCTCAAGTCTTCTCTCAGATATGTTGGCAATCTCAGCAATGGCTATTCCCAGGTAATCAAATGGTAGGGCCATTGGTTGCCCATGGAAGTTGCCACCAGATATTACATCTTCCTCCTCTACAAATATAAGAGGGTTATCAGTTGCAGCATTCATTTCTATTTCAACCTTATCCTTTATAAACTCCAGAGCATCTTTAGTAGCTCCATGGATTTGTGGAGTGCATCTTAGAGAATAAGGATCCTGAACTCTCAATTGTCCCTGTCTTGTTGTCATCTTGCTATTATTTAGTAGTTTAAGTAAGTTATCAGCAGAATTTATCTGACCTATATGTCCTCTTACCCTGTGAACCCTATGATCAAAAGCATCAGTTATTCCATTTAAGGCTTCCATGGTCAAAGCTGCTGCAATATCAGAAGTCTTTGATAGTCTTATGGCATCATAAACAGTCAAGGCTCCTATGGATGTCATTACTTGAGTGCCATTAATAAGGGCTAAGCCTTCCTTGGAAGTAAGGGATATGGTTTCAATATTCGCTTTTTCCATTGCCTCTCTTCCGGATAATCTAACTCCTTGGTATATAGCTTCACCTTCACCAAGCATAACCAGAACCATATGTGCTAGGGGAGCTAAATCACCACTGGCACCAAGAGAACCTTTCTCAGGAATTATTGGGTGAACACCCTTATTTAACATGTCTAGTAGGGTCTTCACTGTTGATAACCTTATACCAGAATAACCCTTGGCTAGTGCATTTGCTCTAAGGAGCATAATTCCCCTTACAATTTCCTCATCTAAGGGGTTTCCCACCCCACAGGAGTGGCTAATTATTAAGTTTCTTTGAAGGTCCATGGTTTCCTTGCAGTTGATAACCACATCGCTGAATTTTCCAAAGCCAGTGGTAATACCATATACAACCCTGCTTTCCTCAACCATTTTTTCAACCAGTTTTCTAGCCTTGTTTATCTTTATCTCTGCATCTTTTGATAAATTAACCTTAGCCCCATATCTGGCAACCTTAATAAAATCTTCCAGTCTTAAGCTTTCACCATCGATAATTATTCTCTCCATTGCAATCCCTCCATTTACACTGACATGTTATTTAGATAAAGCGCCCAAATGAAAAACCACAGCAGGGCTGTGGTTTTTGTTTTTAAAATATTTATATTTATATTGAGTTCTATTTTCTGTAGAGCATTACTTAATAACATAGTATCCCCACTTCTAATTTTATTCTTTAATTATATCATAGTAGTCTTAATTTATCATCTTATTTTTTAGGTCTAGATGAGCTATCCCTAACTGTGAGTTGAACTGGGAGTTCAATTGCTTGATCATCACTCTTTTCTCCCTTTAACACCTTAAGTATTCTCCTTATGGCTACAGCACCAATGTCGTAGTAAGGTTCCTTGATGGTGGTCAATTTTGGTCTATATACTGAAGCTAGGGAGATGTCTCCATAGCCAACTACAGAAACGTCATCAGGTACCTTGATATTGTTATCATAGAAGAAATTTATCAAGCCAAGGGCTATTTCATCTTCACAACAGAATACTGCAGTTATTTTTTCATCAATAATCCTTTTTAAGATACTCTCTCCCAAATCATATCCAGCATTAATTCCATGACCATCCACTTCAAAAATAATCTTCTTTTCACCCAACTCATTCATATGAGTTGAATAGCCTTGAATCTTTTGCTTTTCTATAGTTAGTTCCATATCCTTTTCTTGAGTGATGTAGGCTATTTTCCTGTGTCCAGTTTCAATAAGGTGCCTCATAACTTTTTCAGAAGCATCCAAATTGTTAATCTTAACTGTAGGACTTTCCAGAACATTATAGTATTTATTAAGATATACAAATGGTGTCTTACTCATATTAAGGTGAGCAAGTACCTCTGGATTAAGAATTTCAGATACAATTAATATTCCAGCTACCTGTTTTTGCATAAGTAATTGAACAAATCTAATCTCCGCTTCCTTATCTGAGTAACTGCTTAATAATAGTATATCGTAGTTATACATCCTGCCCACTTCTTCAACACCTCTAATGATTTGAGCAACATATGAACTTCCTATATCATCAACGATAATACCAACGATATTAGATTTTTTAGTTACCAAACTCCTGGCAACTTCATTTGGTTGATAATCAAGTTCTTCAATAGCAGCTAAAACTCTTCTTCTAGCCTCAGGGCTAACTGGCTTTGAATCGTTAATGACCCTAGACACCGTCGAAATTGATACTTCAGCAAGCTTTGCTACATCTTTTATTGTTACTGCCATAATACCCCTCCTTTGCTAGCTGTAAAAGTTAGCTATTTTTCTATTATACTAGATTCCCTGAAAATACACTACTTAAAACTTCCAAATAATTCAAATCCCTATTTGTAAATTCCTTTACACGTAAAGGAACACTAACCTTTAGAATCCCAATGATATGACCATTTCTAATCAGAGGTACTATTACTACTGAGTCAAAGTCCTTGTGTCTGAAACTTGCTCCCCCTGAATCATCATTAGTCCAGTCGATGTAAATTCTTCCTCTTCTAGATTCATTTATATAAGCTATATCATCCTTGTTAATTGATAAGATCTTGCCCTCATCTGATTGGACAATAAATTTCACATAATCACTGTGATTTTCTTCAGTGTCAAATACAGAGAGGATTGTATTATATCCACTCACACACTCTATTACCTTACTTAGAAAGAAATCAACTCTAGATTCAAAGGACATTTCCCTTCTGCCAAGGGTTGCAACCTCAACAAAGGATGATAATTTCTTTGAATCCCTTGCGATATTATCAAGATTAATTTCCAAGGCTTGATCATCAAAATCCTGAATCCTACCCATGCCATCATTCCAGATTATAGCCTTGTTTCTCCCCAGAACTTCCTTGGCATAGTATAAAGCCTGATCCGCCTTTGCAATCAATTCATCTCTCTCACTACCATGACTGGGGAAACAGGATATTCCAATTGATATGGTTATACTATCCTTAACAACCGGTATTGATATTTCACTTACTCTCTTTCTTATCTTTTGGGCCACCTCATATGCATCATCTGCTGAGATATCATCAAGGATTGCAATAAACTCCTCACCACCGTACCTGCCCACATCATCAGTATCTCTTAATGTTTCCCTAAGGGTTTCTCCAATGACAGCAAGTACGCTATCTCCAACAATATGACCATAGGTATCATTAATTGTTTTAAACCTATCTATGTCCATCATTAGAACTGAAAACTCACTATTACTATCGCTGTATTCATTGAGAAGTTCAATAAATCTCTCTTCTATAACATCTCTAGTCAATAGTCCAGTTGTAGTATCAATACTGGATGATTTATGAAGTTTCATTCCATCGATATTTATTAATATTATATTTATAAGTTTATTTATCCTATCCACTGTCTCTGAGTTAAATCTATTTATATAACTTGTTGTATCAAGGTAAAGATATCCTCTAATACGATTTTTCTGAGTGGATCTTTTCCTTCTGTTCTTCTTAACAAAGGTTTTAGCTGGCTCCTTATATATAAGAGGAACTACTATCATCCCCACAGTATTCTCCTCAGTGAAACCATTGATATCCTTTCTATTAAAGGAATCATGGTCACCTCTTACAAAGTAGAAGGTCCTACCTTTAAGTATTTCAGCTTCCACAACCTTTTTAATCTCAAAATCAACTGGAAAATCGCCAATCTTAATATCCATACTCTTTACATCTTCACTTATTGAAAATATTCTAACCATGCTTCTCTTTGCCATGGTTAGGTCCATAAGGTGCTCTTGAGTAAGTCTTATGTTTTCCTCGTAGTTGTCAGTAAGTTCACTTACTAGTTCTGCTGTTATATTTATGTTTGGTAGTCTCTTTAAGTTATTAACTATCTTTATAGTTGGATCATCCTTGATTAAACAAAGATATTTAGAAACAATAGAACTATCAAATAATTCAGCTTGTTTCAAATTATCTGTTAATACAAACCCAAGTTTTTTAAGAATACCATCTAGCTTAGCTCTGGCCTCTGGAATTTTTATTCTGATTAATGCTTTTTCTTTCTCAGATATTTCACTTATACCTTTAACCATGGTATAGCCATAGTCAAGTATCATAAGATATATTCCAATGGCTGACTTTTCACTGTTGGACTTACAGTAGGATTCAGCTATAAATCTTAAGTAATCAGGTTTTAGTCTCTTTAACCTATATTTATTCTCCAATAAAATATTTAAGGCCTGACTTGCCTGACTCTTATTCCTACCAATCAACCTTTTAATTATCTCGTAATCATCCATAAATAACTTTAAAGATTCTTTATTGTTGATATTTGTAAACTCTTCAATCACCTTATAGGCATTTTCAAAGTCTTTAATCTGCATTGCTAGGGTTGTGGACAGGAGTACAAAATGGGTTCTCTGGTAATCTCCACCCTTGCTTTCAAATTCCTTTAGAAGTTCTTCATATTCATTAAAATCAAAATGCTTCTTCTCCATTGTAGAGATAAAAAACAATCTGGATTTGTTAGTCAGGTAATTCTTAATACTAATTTCCTTAGATCTCTCCATGGAAATATTAGAAAACATCTTTGCTGATTCTGTATCCCCCATGCTCAGATAGTATTCACCAAGGAAGTTTGTATAATGAATATTAATTTCCTTGTCAAGGATGGGCTCCCTCTTATTTATCTCCCTAATAAGGAGAAATATTTCAACTGCCTCTTTCAATCTTTCAGTCTTTAAGTAGATCATTCCAAGGTTAACTGAACTTAAAAAACTAAGCCTGGTATCCCCAGTAACCTTACTTAATTCCATAGCCTTTAAAAGGTACTCCTTGGCTGACTCAAAATCTTGCAGGGTCAAGTAAACTTCTCCAATATTATTTAAGAAAGTAGCTTGCATGGATACTAATCCGTATTTCTCTGATATTTCATAGCTTCTAAAATAATAATCCAAGGCTGTTTTTGGTCTACCATATATCTCATTGTATAAATTCCCAATATTATTGGTTGGTTTAACCATTTCAAACTCTTTCTTGCTCTTTCTATATGAATCTATGGCTAGATTATAGAAGTCCAAGGCAACCTTGTAATTCCCAAACATGGCTTCAGAAATTCCTCTGATATTGTATAGATCCCCCAGGTATGAATCAACTCTGTTCCTTAAGGACAGATCTATTGCTTCTTTAACAACAACTTGCAACCTCTCCAAATCTCCAGCAGAAATAAGAGCTTTTGCTTTTGTTAAAAGGGCAAAGACTCTAAGTTTAATATCATGTATATTTCCAATTTCATCTTCCATTTCAGATAAAGCCCTCATGGCTTCAGAAATTTCATTTTTCTTAACTTGGATATCAGCCTTATAAATCTGAGAATACAAATATACATCTAGTCTTCCCAGTTCAAGGGATAATTGGTCAAGTCTTTCCAAATACTTGGAAAGAGAGGTTAAATCCCCCTTGATTAAAGTCTTATCTGCTAGTTGGAATAATATCTCCAGTTCCTTTTCAGGATTGTGACCGTTAATAATTTCCAAAGAAGTCTCCAGTAAACCGATTACTAAATCACTATACATATTATTTTGATTCGAAATTCTCTCATCAATAATTTCAAGGCATTTGTTATGCTTATCTGATCTTGCCAATTGAAAGATCAGTTCATCAAAATTATATGATATGTTGTTTTCTTTGTCATAAATTATATATTCAGATATCATATTATGAACTATAGGCTTGTCTTCAATTAGATTATCATAAACATATTCCTTTAGGTCCTGCTCCACATAAAAGACTGCATCCACATCTGTAGTTCTAAAGTTAAGAACACGTCTTTCAATAAACTTATCAATACATGAATTAAGTTCACCAAGATTAACCTCTAGATGTTTTAGTAGATACTTGATTGGTGCTGGTGCATCAAATGCTGAGATAATCTTTAATATTTTTATGTCGCCTTCAGAAAAACCCACTAATTGATTAGATATAGTGTCATTATAACTTTTTGGATAATCCAGGGCACTATAATCTCTATCCACTACAGCCCAGGATCCATTTTCATTTATATATAGTTCTCCCTTGTCAAATATATGCTTTATTATCATCTCCAGGTATCTTGGATTACCTTTTGTTTCTTGATAGAGAACCTTTGCAAAGTTCTTAGGAGCATATCCTATGCCCAACACCTCTTTTACCATAAGAGATGTATTCTCATAACTTAGGTTATCAAGTAGTATATATGATTCCTGGTTTCTTGGTTTCCACTCATTGATGATATCCGCACTTAGGGGATCTACAATATTCCCTTCATTTAAGGTAAATACAAACAATACCTTCCTGAACCTTAGCTTGGAAGATATATACTCCAGCATACTGAAAAATTCATGATCTCCATATTCCAAACCACTGACTCCAACATATATAAATCTATTGTGTGATAGTTTCTGAATCTCAGCAATAAGAAGATTAAAAACCTTATACCTATCATCTATCTTACTTAAATCAAAGGTTAAACTTTCACCCTTATTATATATGGTGAAAATACTTGGATTATCAATCTTGCTACTACTTTCCATATCGCTCATTGCCAATACATTTGATATGAAGTTAGTAATGGAAAGGAGAGTATATGTATCGCTTTCATCTATTTCCATAGTACAGGTTCTGCTACCTCTCATTTCACTCCTGAATAAAATCTCCTTTAAAACTCTGGTTTTACCCGTTCCATTTCCCCCAGAAACAAGAACCTTATTCTCAAATGAGTGCCCTTGATCTATAAGGGTTTCAATCCTTTGAACTTTTTTAAGGAAATCTTCGCCTCCCACTAGCTTGGTTCTAAAGAATAGTTTGTTTCTATCATTTAAGTAATCAACTGAATGCTTAACTCCAGTTATCTCTTCTAGTTTATTAATAATAGCACTAAAATCCAGAATCCTTTTAAGTGGATCCTTACTGGTACAAATAGCAACTAAATCATCAATTTTATTTTTACCTGATTCATTTAAGACACTAAAATCAAAGGGCCATACCTTCAACAAGATGCCCAGAGAATATATGTCCGCTTTATAATCAACATTATCATCATTAGATAATATTTCAGGCGCTAGGTACTGATTATGATCGAAGTTGATATTTATGTCGTAGAATTCTTCTGATGAGCTGGTTAGATTTGTCAGTTTGATTTGACCATCCTTATAGTAGACATTGGATGGATTCAAAACCTTGTATACAATACCTCTGAACTGAAGGTATGCCAAGGTATCAATTATTTGATATAAACTTTCAACTGGTATACTATCTTTGCTACTTTCAAGTTTTTTATCCAAGGTCTTCCATTCAATGTATTCACTGGTAACACAATAAAGGAGCTTATTTACCTCCTTAAGATTAATATTATTAATAAGTTCAATACCGTAGGATGAGAGTAGATTTTCTTGAGTGAAATTCTTGTAGCTTTGAATATTTTCTATCAAATCATCAATTACTTCACTGTGATCATGCCTATTTAAGATCTTCAAAAACAGCTTGGAAGAAGGGTTCTTAATGTTTTCAACAACATATGACTCCTCTTCCTTGCCTTTATTCAAGGTTTTAACTACTCTATACTTGTTATTGATAAGCTGCATGAATCCACCTCCTTAAATACTAATCATCACTCATATTTTGGTGTAGCTTCTCTAATGCTATTTTAAGATGTTCCTTTTCATCCAATGTCAGGTCATCCAGTTTTGTCTCTAGAAACTCAATCCTCTTTTCCAAAACCTTATCAAGAATATTATGTCCCTTTTTTAAGACAAGAACCCTTACTACTCTCTTATCCTTTTCGTCCTTGGTTCTCTTTACAAGCTCCGCTTTTTCCATTCGATCTATAAGGTCTGTAATGGTACTACAGGCTAAATCCATTCTCTGACTTAACTCGCCAATTGTAAGATCTCCATTGTTTATAAGAATTTGAAGGGCAGTAAATTGAGGCACCGTAATATTAAAATCATTAAGGATAGACCTTCCCTTTTTTCTGATTATATAATCTACCTTCCTTAAATGCTTTTCAATGGAAATTACATGTTCTCTATTCTCTGCTCCCATAACGTCCTCCTAAACAAGTATTTTAAGTCCTTTTGGTATTACCATAAAATCAACTGGTAGCTTACCACCATATTCTCCATCAACATCAACTACTATATCTTCACCGCTGGTAATTTTTACATTCTTGGTTTTAAAGTACTTAACCTTTGGATGATTAATGTGCTGTCCAGTAAGTACATTTAAGAATATATTAGCCAACTCAGCCACATCCGCCTTTTTAATCAGTACCACATCTAATAACCCATCCAAAACATCAGCATTTGGGGCAAGATGTGTAAAGCCGCCAATTGATGAACTATTGGATATTACAAACAACATTATCTCTTCTTCAGATGTAAACTCTTCACTTTCAATCTTCATCTTTACTGGTTCTAATCCATTGTTTACTAGTTCTCTTACACCTTCTAAATAATATGCCATCCGACCAATGACAGCCTTAACTTCAGGTTGAGCCTTATAAGCCACCTGAGTCAACAATCCTCCTGCGGCAACGTTTACAAAATAATCATCATTAGCTTTTCCAATATCCACTTCAACTATATTTCCCTTTTTAATCATTTGGAAGAAGTTTTTTGCTGTCTTTGGTATCTCTAGATAGTTGGCAAAGTCATTCACAGTACCACTGGCAAGAATAGTCATGGGAAGTTTGTCCCTGCTATTCATAATCCCCTTAACAACCTCATTTACTGTGCCATCTCCACCACAGGCTATAACTAAGTCGAATTCATCCTTTGTGGTCTTCATGGCTTCAAACATTGCATCGTATTTTTTCTTGGTGAAATACTTCCCGATAACATAGCCTTCATCTAGTAGAAGCTTGCACAAGGCATCTATTTTTTTCTCAGTTGCTTGTCTTCCCGAAGATGGATTTATAATAAATTTAATTCTTTTCATGTTGGTTTCTCCTAATTCAGATACTTCAAAATTTTTGGTTATTCTCTTATAGTATAACAGTTTGCTAGAGTTTATCAATGGAAATTTGGTAAAAAAAAGAACCCCCCTGGGGTTCTAGCTGTACTTCTTAATACTGTCCCTAACTATCTCAATTATTTCCTTGACAATTTCAAAATAAGATTTTACATTGTTGGCATTAAATTGGAAAGATAGAGCAGTTTCTGCCAATGTATCCGTAAGTATATCCATGGTATCTGTCACCTTATGCCCTGCATTATCAACAATGCCAGCAACATCATCAATTTTTGAGGTAATTCCATTTACATTGTGAATTACTCCTTGTAGATCAGGAGACATTTCAGCGATCATCTTATTAGCTTCTTTGGTAATCTTGTTAACATTTTCCGTAATTTCTGGCAATTGCTTTATTGTAGTGTCAATTTCCTTCATATTTGCTTCCACTACAGATGAAGCTTGTCCCAATACCTTGTTTACATTTCTTAAGATTAACATAAGATAAGCAAGAACACCTATCCCCAGTAGGAACAACAAAAGTTTTAGCAAATCTGCCAATGTCAAAGTTACATCCATATTACTCCCCCCTTGGATTTGCTAATCTTACATCTTATCTTCTACATCTTCCTTCGTATCTTCAATTACTTCCTTAACTTCTTCTACCCCTTCTTCCACTTCTTCCATTACCTCTTCGCCATCTTCCTTAAGTTTCTTTGTTTTTTCCTTAAGTTCTTCGATGCCTTTTTTTACTTCAACTTTAGCTTTTTCTAAAGTTTCTTTAGTATTGTCAAGTTGATCTTCCACTTTTTCCTTAACAGTTTCAGCAACCTCTTTGGTCTTGTTTGCAATTTCTTCTCTGGTTTCCTTACCTGATTTTGGAGCAAATAATAACCCTGCAGCTGCTCCTAGAGCTGTACCTATTGCTGTCCCTACAGCTACGTTTTTAGCAGTTTCTTTTTTCTTAGCTTTTTCCATTTGTTTTCTTTTTTCTTCAATAATTTTATTCAATTTCATATACACTCTCTCCTTTACTAATTCTATGAGAATCATTTACCCAAATAAAAGTGTATATAATCATATTTTATGATAATTGTCTAATATATAACCAATCCAATCTGGGTAACTACTTAATATCTTAGTTTCAATAGTACAAGTAGTAACTAAGTTTGTTGAATAATTGATAAAACTAGATTATAATATATTTTGAGTGTCGAAATAACATCATGGAGGTATCAAATGAAATCCTTTTATAGAATAAAAGATCTTTTGCTAAAACACAAAAAATATTATATTATCGGTGTTATTTGGCTGGTATTAATAGATGCTGTTCAATTAATAGTTCCCCAGATATTAAGAAGGCTTACTGATGACTTGACGAATCAAACCTTAGACTATGATAAGGTTATCATTTATTCAGCAATGATCCTTGGAACAGGCTTATTTATTGGATTAGGACGATATTTTTGGAGAATCTACCTTATAGGGAGTTCCAGAGAAATTGAGTATGGAATTAGGAACAAATTATTTAATCACTTACTTACCTTATCCTCCAGATACTACACAACACATAAAACTGGAGATTTGATGGCTCATGCTACAAATGACATCAATGCCATAAGAATGGCCTTAGGACCAGGAACCATAATGATTGTTGATTCATTTTTCCTTTTGCTCTTCTCCCTTATTATGATGGTTAGAACTACAAATCTTAGGATGACGGCAATATCAATATTCACAATGCCCATTATCATGGTCCTGGTAACGAAATTTGGAAAGATCATATACAAGAAGTTTAAATCAGTTCAGGAAGCCTTCTCTTCCCTAACAGATGTAACTCAAGAGAGTTTTTCTGGAATAAGAGTTATAAAATCCTTTGTTCAAGAGAAATTAGTCAGTGAAAATTTCAGGAGAGTAAACCAGGATAATTTAGACAAAAACTTAGACCTAGTTAAGGTACACGGAGGTTTTCATCCCCTTTTACAGCTGGTATCATCCATTAGTTACCTGATCATTATATTCTATGGTGGTAGAGAAGTTATATATAATAGGATATCCCTTGGAGATTTCGTTGCCTTTAACTCCTACTTAGGTCTTTTAATTTGGCCAACAAGAGCTCTTGGCATGGTTATAAACGTCCTTCAAAGAGGGGCTGCTTCCATGGATAGGTTGAATGCCATCTTTGATGAAACCTCTGAGATAAAAGAAATTTCCAATCCCATTAAAGTGGATCACTTATCAGGGGATATTCGATTTGAGAATGTGGACTTTCAGTATCCAAATTCAAATTATAAGGCCTTAGAAAATATATCATTTCACTTAAGAAAGGGCCAAACCCTGGCAGTAACTGGTAGAACAGGAAGTGGTAAGACAACTTTGGCAAATCTAGTTCTAAGACTTTACGATATCGAAAGTGGAAATATACTAATAGATAACCATAATATCAAGGATTTATCCCTGGAGACTATCAGAGAATCCATTGGCTTCGTACCCCAGGATAATTTCCTCTTCTCTCAATCCATAAGAGATAACATAGCCTTCTCCTATGAAGGAAAAGTAAGGGAAGAAGAAATCATTCAATCAAGTAAGTATGCCCAACTATATGATAATATAATGGACTTCCCCCATAAGTTTGACACCATTATCGGTGAGAGAGGTGTAACCTTATCAGGTGGACAGAAACAGAGACTATCCATAGCCAGAGCCTTGATTAAAAAACCAAGCATCCTAATCATGGATGATAGTCTTTCAGCTGTTGATACTGAAACAGAAGAACAAATCCTAAGTAATATTGAAAAAGTAACAAAGAATATAACAACAATAATAATCAGTCATAGGGTTTCAACCATTAAGCATGCCGATGAAATTCTATTCCTGGATGAAGGAAAGATAATAGAAAGAGGTACTCATAAGGAGCTACTTCAACTTAAAGGTGAATATTTTGAACTATACGAAAGACAACTACTAGAAGAAGAAATTTCAAGGGAGGGAGAGTAATATGGATAAGCTGCATGAAGAAGAAATTCTAGGTAAAGCCTATGACTGGGCTTTGATGAAAAGATTACTGAAATATGCCAGACCATATTGGAAACTATTAACCCTCTCAATTCTTTTGTTAGTTATTATAACAGGACTTGAACTTCTCAATCCATTTTTAATAAAGGTTGCCATTGATGACCATATAAATGGATATCAGAAGGAAGTATATCAGGTGCCAATTTCAAATCCCACAGAAGGCATAATTATTGGTGATAGCAAGTATATATCAATAGAAGATGAGAATCTCCCCTTTGATAGAGTGGTTCTATCAAAGGTTGATAGTGACTATTATCTGGTTGATTCTCAAACTAAGGATCTTGAAAGTGGTATCCTACTAACCCAGGAAGAGTACCTTCAGTATAGATTCAAGGATATTCAGGGTTTGGATAGAGTTGCCCTAATATTTGCTTTTGTAATTGTATTGACCTTTATCTTTAGTTATGGGCAGATCTACATCCTTAACTACACATCTCAAAAGATAATATTCAACATAAGAGAGGAGCTCTTTAACCATCTTCAAGGCTTATCAATAGGTTATTTTGATAAAAATCCCATTGGTAGACTTGTCACAAGGGTTACCAATGATACTGAAACGCTAAATGAGATGTATACTAACGTACTGGTCAACCTCTTTAAAGACTTTTTCATGATTGCAGGAATAATGGTTGTAATGCTAAGACTTAATGTAAGATTAGCCCTCCTATCCTTTGCCCTGATACCCTTTATACTTTTGATTTCCGTAATATTTAGAACACATATAAGGGAAGTCTACAGGTTAGGAAGAACACAACTGGCAAAGATAAATTCCAGTCTTAATGAGAACATATCTGGCATGAGAACCATTCAGATATTTAAGAAGGAAAATAAAATATTTGGACAATTTGATGAAATAAATAGTGAGTATTTAAGGATAATAAAAAGAGAAGTAAAACTATTTGCAATGTTTAGGCCATCAATCGAAATTATTAGATCATTAGGGATAGCAATCCTAGTATACTTTGGTGGTAGAAATGTCTTAGGTGGTATAATAGAATTTGGAGTTCTTTATGTATTTATAAATTATCTTCAAAAGTTCTTTGATCCAATCTTAGATTTAACAGAGAAATACAACATAATGCAGTCTGCCATGGCTTCAAGTGAAAGGATATTCAAAATTCTGGATGATAAATCAATAATAGAAAATCCCAAGGAAGAAGTAGTACCTGATGAAGTTCTAGGAAAGATTGAATTTAAGAATGTTTGGTTTGCCTATGTGGAAGATGAATGGGTTTTAAAGGACATAAGCTTTACCATCGAACCAGGAGAGTCCATTGCCTTTGTAGGAGCCACAGGAGCAGGTAAGACATCCATAATAAATCTTATTACCAGATTCTATGATATACAAAAGGGACAGATCCTCTTAGATGGGGTTGATATTAAATTAATCCCAAAGGAAAAATTAAGAAGACTTGTTGGTGTAGTGCTTCAGGATGTATTTATCTTTACTGGTACTATTAAGGACAATATAAAACTAAACAATGAGATTTCAGATGAAAAGATAATAGAGATAGCCAAGTATGTTAATGCCCACCACTTTATATCAAGGCTTCCAAATCAATATGATGAACCAGTTATGGAAAGGGGCTCTACCCTATCCTCTGGGGAGAGGCAATTATTGGCTTTTGCCAGAACCCTAGTCTATGACCCTAAGATACTCATTCTGGATGAAGCAACATCTAATATTGATACTGAAACTGAATTACTAATTCAAGATGCCCTAGGAAAAATTACAAGTGGCAGAACATCAATTGCCATTGCCCATAGATTATCAACTATACAACATTCTGATAAGATAATCGTTTTAAAGAGTGGAGAAATAAAAGAAATGGGGACTCATCAAGAGTTGCTAAATCAACATGGTTTGTATTATAATCTATTCATGCTACAATATAAAGATAGCTTTTCTAATTAGAAAAAGGAGTTGAAAAAATGTACGACTTTCATATCCATAGTGACTTTTCCATTGACTCTAAAGCCCCTATGGAATCAATTGTAAAATCAGCAATTGATAAAAACTTAAAGACTATCTGCTTTACTGATCATGTGGATTTTGAAGCCACTAAAGAAAAGTTGGATCTTATGTTTAGACCTTTGGATTATTTT
Organism: uncultured Tissierellaceae bacterium; assembly: GCA_964575895.1. Lineage (GTDB taxonomy): Bacteria > Bacillota > Clostridia > Tissierellales > Tissierellaceae > Gudongella. The sequence goes on from CAZNTE010000004.1 coordinate 21,483, forward strand.
AGGGATATTAATAAGGTAAAATATAAGTACAAGGATAAGATTGAGATACTTTCTGGTGTTGAGATAGGTATGCAGCCTCATTTAAAAGATAGGTATTATGATTTCATAAATGCCTATGGTTTTGATTTTGTTATTATGTCCATACATTCAATTGAAGGCATGGACATATTCTATGATTTCGCTTCATCAAATCTAAGCCCAGAAGAAACCTTGAATATTTATTATGATGAGATATTAAATAATTTACGAGTCTTTGATGAATTCGATGTGTTAGGTCATATTGATTTCATCGATAGATACATAAGTGATTTTGACCTTAACCGTAAGTACAATCAATTTATGGAAAAAATAGAAGAAATCCTTAAATTGATAATAGATAAGGGAAAGGGAATAGAAATTAATACAGGAGCCTTAAGATATGGTTTGGATAATGTTCATCCTAAACCACAGATACTTAAGTTATATAAGGATCTTGGAGGAGAAATTATCACCATTGGATCAGACGCCCACATAGCTGATCATGTTGGATATGAGTATAAGGCAACTGAAAAACTTCTTAGAGAAATTGGATTTAAGTATTTATATCTATTTAGAGAAAGACGAAAGTTTCCAATTCAAATATTATAATTTCACATAAATAAAAACCCTAAAAGGGTTTTTATTTTTTTAGATATGTTCCCGCAATGCCGTTGTCTCAACTAATTCACACCCGCGTAAATGCAGGTGGGTGTCCTGCCAATAGTCTCTAACGTCCCTTAAAGGGCATGTTATCAAATACCGAACAAAAGACTCCCGTATAAAATATGTCGGTTGAATTATATGAGAATGACGCACATCGCAGAAATTTTCCTTAAGTTTATTATAATACATTTAGGCCATTTTTTCAACTAAATATAAGATTTTCTTTGCTACATTAAATCAATATCTCCCACTAGTTCCTTCATATCATCAGGTAGTTTCGAAATTATTGATAGCGCTCTCTTGTTCCTAGGCTGGTTTATAACTAGTTTATATGCATGTAGAGCCTGTCTATTAATAAGACTACTTTCCCTGCCATAAAGGATATCTCCAATTATTGGGTGGCCAATAGACTTTAAATGTACCCGTATTTGGTGAGTTTTTCCCGTATCTATCTTTAATTTGACTAAAGAATATTCTTCAAAGGTCCTTATTAACTCAATGTGAGTTATAGCTTTACTACCAGTACTTGAAACCTCTTGATGTATCCCATCTGCTCCCTTTTCTATGGGAGAATCTATTGTAAGTTGTTTGAATTTGACCTTCCCTTCTACAATAGCTAAATAGTATTTACTAAACTCTCCACTTTCCATCTGATGTGCTAATTGCTGGTGGGAAAATGAGTTCTTAGCAAAAATTATTATCCCGGATGTGTCCCTATCCAATCGGTTTACTAGCCTTACCTTCCTTTTTATTCCCTTAGACTTAAAATAATTGGCAATTCCATTTGAAAGTGTCCCCTCTTTAATATTGCTGGTTGGATGGACAACTATAAATGGAGCTTTGTCTACAGCAAGAATATCTTCATCCTCATAGATTACATCTATAGCCATTTCTTCTGGGGTCTGATCTATTTCTTCATCCTCTAAAAAGATGGAAACTCTATCATTTGGTTTTAAAACAAGCCTCTTTCTATAAACCTTATTATTAACCAAAATATTTCCTGATTTCAAGAGTCTCATAAAGAGTCTTCCAGATATATTATATGATTTTAATAATTCTTCAACATCTTCAATCATAGATTCATTTTCAAAATTTACTAGATTTGGGGATTCTTTTATCACTATTATCCTCCCTCCCTTTTCAACCATTATTACTTGTGTTAAAATTATTATATCAGTAGCTACAAAAATATAAAAGGGCGTGAAATGATGGATGACTCAAAGATTATCAACATAATATCCAATAGAAACTATGAATCCAGAAAAACAGCGGAAATACTTTCCCATAAATTGGTAACAAATGGCTATAAACCAACCTTGAAATACGATCAAAGTGCTGAACTAAACATTTGTATTGGAGGAGATGGAGCCTTTTTAAGAGCCATTCATAGGAATGCATTTCCTGAAATACCCTTTGTTGGAATAAACACTGGCCATCTTGGTTTCTTCCAGGAACTTAAACCTAGGGAAATCGAAACCTTCCTAAGGCGATATATGGCCAAGGACTATACTACTGATGTAATATTTCTAGTGGATGCAAAAGTATGTACTAAAAATAAGTGTTTCTATCTTACTGGAATAAATGAAATTGCCATAAAAGGTATAAAATCCAAAGTAGTACATTTAGATGTCCTAATAGATAATAATCACTTGGAGAAATATAGTGGAGATGGTTTGATAATTTCTACACCAGCTGGTAGTACAGCCTATAATTTTTCTGCTGGTGGAAGTATAGTATATCCAAGTATACCAATGCTTCAAATTACTCCCCTTGCCCCAATAAGCTCCAGTGCTTACAGGAGTTTATTAAATAGTATAATTGTACCAGGAGAATCAATCATAAGTATTAAGCCAGAATATCGCTATGAAAACTCCATACTGGTATTAAATGATGGTATGGAATTTAAATATGATGATATTATTCAGATTGATTTAACCATGTCAGAAAAGAAAGTATACAAGCTTAATTTTAACAAGGAATCCTACTGGAACAACCTTAAAACTAAATTCTTATAAGACAAATAAAATAATGCTGAAGTATAAACTCAGCATTATTTTATTTTTTAGTTTACATGTTCTATTTTAACTTATACTGTCTTATCAAATTCCTCCACTAGATCCCTAAATACCTTCATGGCATCATCAACTGGTCTTGTGCTAGTCATATCCAGGCCTGCTTCTTTTAGAACATTGATTGGATAATCTGAACTTCCACTACCAAGGAACTTAAGGTATTTATCAACTGCATCCTTGCCTTCTTCTTTGATTCTCTTAACTAAACTAACAGCTGCAGAGAATCCAGTGGCATATTGGAATACATAATAGTTGTAATAGAAGTGTGGTATTCTAGCCCACTCGATATCAATCTCTTGATCTATGACTACTCCTTCACCATAGTATAATTCATTTAACTTTCTATACTCTTGACATAGATAATCAGCTGTTAAAGCTCCCCCATCTTGCAGATGCCTATTGATAATCAACTCAAACTCAGCAAACATTGCCTGTCTAAATACAGTTGTTCTGAAGCTTTCAAGGTAATGATTGATTAGATATGCCCTCTTAGTCTCATCTTCTGTGTTTTCTATCATGTAGGAAAGAAGTAACAACTCATTTACAGTTGAGGCAACCTCAGCTACGAATATTGAGTAGTCTGCATATACCATAGGCTGATTCTTTTTAGTAAAGTAAGTGTGCAACGAGTGACCCATCTCATGGGCTACTGTAAACATATTATCTAAAGTATCATGATAATTTAATAGAATAAAGGGTTTAGAGTCATAGGATCCTGTTGAATAGGCTCCTGATCTCTTACCTCTGTTTTCAAACTTATCAATCCATCTCTCGTCAAATCCCTCATTCATAGCCTTAAGATAGTCCTCACCCAATGGCTCAAGAGCTTTCTTAATTAGCTCTGCCCCTTCCTCATAAGGAATCTTGAAATCTACATCCTTAACTATTGGAGTGTAGATATCATACATGTGAAGTTCATCCAGTTGAAGAACTCTTTTTCTTGTTTCCATATACTTATACATACCATCCAGGTTTTCATGAATGCTTTTTAGTAGATTCTCATACACGCTTTTTGGTACATTGTTAGTTGATAAACTAGCTTCAAGAGTTGAATCATAGTTTCTAATATTAGCCATAAATAAATTCTTCTTTAACTCACCACTTAGGGTAGCAGCAAAAGTGTTCTTATAGCTATTGTACGTTTTATAAAACTCTGAAAAGGCTCCCTTTCTAACATCTCTATTTGAATTTTCCATAAATGGAATGAAGTTTCCTTGAGATAGTTCAACTTCCTCTCCATTTTCATTTATTATGTTTGGAAATCTTATATCCGCATTGTTAAGCATGGAGTATATATTCTCAGGAGCTCTTGCAACATCTCCCATTTGAGCGATTAGGGATTCTTCCCTTTTTGAAAGAATATGTTTTTTCTGTCTTAGTATATCCTCTAGGTTATGAGCATATACTTTCAGATTATCATCTTCTTCCAGATATCCCATCCATAGAGATTCTTCAGATTCCAGTATTTCCGGTACTAAAAAGGACAAACTCTCTTCCACCTGAACCAATAAAACATTAGCCTTGTCAAACAAACCCTGTGATTGACTCACTCTAGTATCTACATCAATACTCATGTGAGCATAAACGTATATATTTCCCATTAGTCTTGCTATTTCATCCCTAAGCCTTAAGGTCTCTAGTAAATTACCACTGCTATCAGCCATCTTACCCTTATGGGATTCCATTTTTCCAAGTAATTCCTTTATCCTATCAACATCATCTTCCCAAGCCTTAATACTTGGGTACAGGGATTCAATATCCCACTTATCCTCCAGCTTTATTTCATCTCTTTCAAAAATCTTATCAGCCATAGTCTACCTCCTAAATTTTATATTATTAAGTGCATAAATCATCATATCTCTGGCAATTGGTGCTGCAGCCCCTCCCCCTGATGAACCATCTTCCTCCAAAAGTACCACCACTGCAACTTTTGGATCATCATATGGAGCGTATCCTACAAACCATGCATGGTTCTTGCCAGATGCATTTTCAGCTGTTCCGGTTTTCCCAGCAACTTGAACATTTCTAATTCTTGCATTAGTGCCTGTACCATTAATTACAACTTCTCTCATCATCTCCTGCATTCTAACTAGGTCTATACTGTCATCTATACTGGTTAAGATCTCACCAGTGAAAATTTCCACATCATTACTCTGGGGAGAAATCACCTTTTCAACTATATATGGTTTCATCATATCCCCATCATTGGCTATTGCTGAGGTTATTAATAACATATTAAGTGGTGAAGCACCTATCCTACCCTGTCCAATACCAGATGCAGCAAGGTCTGTCAAACCTACTTGGGTCTCTGGAAATCTAGATATACTTGTATCTAAATCAAAGGGAATCCTCTGGTTGAAGTATAGGGATTCAGCCATAGCCTTTAGCTCATCATAGCCTATATGGGTAGCAAGAGATGCAAAGTAAGTGTTGCAGGATTTACTGAAGGCTTCCAATAAACCAATACTACCGTGCCCTGAACTATTAAAATCTTTAAATATATACCCATCTATCTCTATACTACCCTGGCAGTTAAATACACTTTCCTCATCCTTTAACTCTAGCGAACTAAGTGCAGTAACAATTTTAAAGGTAGATCCAGGTGTATAAAGTCCCTGTACTCCCCTATTAATCAGTGGACTGTTGGTGTCTTCTGATATCTGAGCCCAATTGTCTATAAGTGAATTTACATTGTAATCAGGTAGACTTACCATGGATAAAATTTCTCCAGTTTTTGGATCCATAGCAATTATTGCACCCTTTTTACCTCTCAATAGTTCCCTAGATTTTCTTTGAAGGTCTGTATCAATGGTAAGTTTAAGATTATTCCCCACACCAACAGGATTAATTAAGTTTATCACTTCATTTATAGCAGTATTTCTGTTTGCATTTATCAAATAGCTGTTAAAGTTCTTCTCCAAACCACTTTTGCCGTATTCTCTTGTGCTATATCCAATAATATGGGAGTAAAGATAATCATACTTATATACCCTTTCAATACTGCCATTCTTTTCCTGGGAATATACCAATACCTCTTCATCTCTATCTATGATACTTCCCCTTAAAACCTCTTCCTCGTCAATCCATAATCGCTTATTGTACTGGTTCTCCCTTATGGTCTCTGCCTTAAATATTTGAAAATAACTTAAATAGCCAATTAAGAGAATAAAACCAGCGCATAGGCTAATAAAAAGAGTGATGATTCTCTTGGATTCCCTATTCATATGTCTCATCCTCCTTTACTACCTTCTCAGAAGCTCCCTGGAGGATTCCTAGGGCTAAAAAGCTACTTACTATGGAAGAACCCCCGTAAGAAATAAAGGGCAGTGTAAGACCTGTCAGGGGTATTACCTTGATTGCTCCTCCAATTATAATGAAGGCTTGCAATCCAAACATTAAGCTTATTCCAATTGCAACTATTCTGTAGAACTTATGGTTCTGCAAAAGAGCAATCTTGAATCCACGATATACCAGTAGTACAAATAGCATTATTACACCAATACCAGTAAATACTCCCATCTCTTCACTAATTGATGAAAAAATAAAGTCATTATAGGATAGGGGAATAAATGAGGGATTTCCACGTCCAAGGCCAGTTCCAAAATAAGAACCCTCAGCAATGGCGAACAGGGATTGTGTTATCTGGTATCCCTTGTCATTTATATAAGGCCATGGGTTTAACCATGTTAAAACCCTTATCTTCACGTGGTCAAATAATATATATCCTAGGGATCCTCCTAGAAGGGCTAGGGATAAATTGGCTATTTCGTATCTTCTCCCATTACAGTAAATATACTGTAGCCCTGTATAGATTCCAAAGAATATCAAAGCAGTTCCCAAGTCTCTTTGTAGGAACAAGAGGCCAATGTAACTATATACAATCCCCATAACTATCCATTCTGAGTACTTGTTCTTACTGTACTTTTCAATATTGTAGTAATAGGAGGCTAAAAAGAATATTAAGGCAATTTTAGTCACTTCAGCTGGTTGAAAGCTTACTCCTCCAATACTAATCCAGTTTATTGCACCTCTTAATCTAGCACCAAGGATAAAAGTCATAGCAAATAATCCATAGGCTGTTCCTAAGTATACTAAAATCATCTTGTCCCAAAATTCTATATTCTTAACTAGGAAATAACTGGCGAAGAACACCCCAATCCCTATTAATAACCATAAGAGCTGTTTAATACCCAAATCAGAGCTAATTCTAAATATCATTATCAAACCTATGGAAAACATCATAGAAACAATCAGAAATATGTAATGATCACCACTGGATATTTTTCTTAAGAAGGAGTTGGAAAAGTATACTAATAAAACTAAGCCAATTCCTGTTGCAAATGTATTAAAATCTAAATTATCCCACCTATAAATAAATATTAAGGATAAGGATAGAATTTCAAACAAAAACAAAAGTCGAATAGGTATCTTTCCAATATTAGTCCCCATAACCTCACCTACCCCTTATGGATGAACATAAGATCTATGTCCCCAACTTTTATAATATCTCCAGACTTTAAGATGGATACATCTTCTAGTTTACTGTTATTTAATATTGTTCCATTGGAACTTTTAAGATCCTCAATGAAATAGTTGCCTTCATCCAATAGAATCTTCAGATGATGTTTTGAAACATATGGATCCCTAATGACCACCAAATTATCACTACCCCTACCTATGGTCAGGTTATCCTCTATGACATATGTATCCTCCATTTTATATGGTATGGTATCCAATGGATTCAATACCTTCAAATAGGCTTTTAAGTCCCCTGATATGGTCTTAATAGTTTTAATATCCAAGTAAATCATTCTAATTATGGTAAATATAAAAACATAGATAATAATAACAAAAACATATTTAAAAATTACAGATAAGATATCAAACATATATTATTCACCTCACCTTCAATATTACCATAGACCTTACAAATAGTGAATTACTAATATTTGTATTTAATTATATGGGTATTTTTGATATGATAAGATTGATGAATATGGAGGTGTTGTAAATGAAAAAATTGACAAGATCCAGTACTAACAAATACATCTTTGGAGTATGCGGAGGTCTAGGTCAGTATCTAAACATAGATCCAACAATAATAAGATTAGTTTGGTTTATCCTTGCCCTTAGTAGTTTTGGATTTTTCGGTATTGCCTATCTAGTTTGTGGATTCGTAATTCCAGAAGATCGTGGCTACATTGAATATGATGAGTCACAAGAAAGTAAAGGAGATAATAGCAAATTAATAATTGGTATAGGCTTGATATTAATTGGTGCCTATTTACTAGCAAGAATTATGTTCCCATGGTTGTCATTTACCATTTCACAAATAACAAGGTTTTGGCCCCTACTACTTATAGTCTTGGGAGTATATATACTAGTTAACAAAAAGTAAGAAGGAGAAGTTAATTGAAAATAACAGAAATAACCCCTCAAAAAAATTCAGATAGAGTGAATATATTTATCGATGATGAGTTCTCATTAGGTGTATCTATATTCATAGCTCACGAATATTCATTGAAGGTTGGAACTACCCTTAATGAAGACTTGTTGCTTAAATTAAGGGACCATGATACCTTTTCAAAGGCAAAGAATATGGCCTTTAGATATTTATCCTATAGAGATAGAAGTATTAAGGAAATGAAGGATTATCTACTAAAAAAAGAATATGGTCCTGATATTATTGAACTTACTATATCCTATCTTATAGATAAAGAATTCCTTGATGATCATAGATTTGCCGTAAACTTCATAGAGGGAAAATCAAGGAACAACGGTTATGGTCCTAGAAAAATTAAGTATGATTTAATGAATAAGGGTATATCAAAGGATATAATTGCTACTTGCCTACAGGATTATGATGAAGACCTAGATGAGATAATTGAACTGGTCAATAAAAAATACTCCAGGTTAAAGGAGGCTGACTACAATAAGCAATATAATACCATAGGAGGCTTTTTATCAAGAAAGGGTCATTCCTACGATGTTATTAAGAAAGTATTAGATGCCTTTAGAAACGGGGTTGATTAAAGTGTATTACATTTACATTTTAAGGTGCTCAGATGATACACTTTATACAGGTTATACCACATGCCTTCAAAAGAGACTGGAAACCCATAATAGTGGAAAAGGCGCAAAATATACCAGAGCCAGACTGCCTGTGGAGTTAGTTTATTCTGAGGAGTTTGAAGATAAGGTCAATGCACTCAAAAGAGAGTATGAGATAAAAAAGATGACAAGAAATGAAAAGATTAGGTTACTAAAGGAAGGTAAGAAATGAACAATCTTGAATCAACTCTTATTACATACCCAATAGTAGCATCAGTAAGAAATTTACCTGATTTTAATAAAGCTGTAAACTCTAAATCAGATAATATCTTTTTACTTACTGGAAATATATTCAACCTTCGAGAAATATCCAATCAAGCATACGAGAAAAATAAGAATATATTTCTCTTTATTGATAATATAGAAGGATTCTCAAGAGATACTTGGGGTTTGGATTTCATAGCAAAAAATATTCCCTTGGGAGGAATAATATCCTCTAAGATCAGTATTCTTAAATTAAGTAAGGAAATGGGTATCTTCACCCTAGGCTTATATCCAATATTCGATAGCATGGAGCTAGAAAGGTCAATTGAATCAATTACTGAAGTTAGACCTCACATTGGAATAGTATCACCGGGAATTATTCCAAAGATCATTAAGGAAGTTTCCACTAGAACTCACTTACCCTTAATTGCCAGCGGTTTTATCAGATCCAAGGAAGATGTTATAAATGCCATGAACCAAGGTGCAATAGGAGTAGCTACCAGTAATTTCAATGATCAAAAAATATTCTATCCCTAGACTTAAGTCCAGGGATAGTTCTTTTTCTCATTTCTTATCTCATATACTTTTTCTTATCTTTATTACAGATGTTTTCCTTTATTTTTAGTTATTCTTTTTCCCTTCACTCTTCCCATTACTTGTTTCCTTATCAGGAGCTTGTTCCTTATTCTGTACTCTTTTCTTTCTTTTAACTTTAACTGGCTTAGATAGCACTCCAAGTATTAAAGCGAATAACATAGATACAAGGCCAGCTGTCACTCCTATTACAAATAGTAATAGATTAGACAAACTGGTTTCTGCTGTTAGTAAATCCTTAACTTCATAGAAGTTATAAGCACCTATACCCACTACTATAAGACCTGGTAGGTATTTGATGATCCTTATCTTCTTGAAAAGCAAATGAGTGATTAAGGTTATAGCCATAAGTGCCAATGACACGTAAATTATCATCTTAGCATTTCCAAAGTACTCCAGAAGTTCCTCTAGAATATCCCATATTTTAGTCACAAAACTCACAATCTTATCCATTTTATCCGTCCCTTCACATGTAGCAATTTTGGTTATTCTATTGGTTCTGCTCCATGCTTTATCATTTCATTCTCCCATATTTGGGGATATCTTCCCACTCCCCATTCTGCCATTACTATGCTTGCATCATTGGGTAGACGAATAGTCTTTAGTGGAGATATATTAATATCATAACCTTCCAATGTATATATTACAATATGAGAGGTTGTAATTACAACAATAAATTCATTATTTGGAGAAGTAAATACATCATTTACATCTGCCACAGTAAGCCTTACAGCATCCCAAGGAATGATTTGTTCATCATAGCTTACCATATCTTTAGGTGGTATTGCCTTGATATTAAAGTCCTTAAATAATTCTTCATTATTTTGCTTTATATTTATCCTGCCCTTTATGGTCCAATATCCATTTCTTCTGGTTAATCCAAAATTTTCTTCGTTTGGAACAATGCCTTCCTCTATGGCAGTTACTGTTCGAACCCCTTCTATAAATAAGTCTCTTCCTGTCTCGCCTATTATATCTGTTAGTTTAATTGGTTGCTTGTTCTTTAAATTGTCTATTGCATATACTTGTAAGGTCCTTCTATCATTTCTGTCCAAATCAATATTCTCTACAGAAATATAATCATTCCCCACAAAAAGTATATTCTTCAAGATAGAAGGTATAGGCCTCTCCTCTACTACTACTTCCTCCTCATCCAATGGTATTTCTAGACCATCCATGGGTTTAATCTCCTCTGGTAGAGCAAATAAGGGCGTAGCAATTATGTCATCTTGTAAAACTCCATTTACTTCACTTCTTACCTGATCAACAAACCAGAATCCATTTTTCCTTGGAACCAGTAGTCTATCCAGTTCATATGCTCCTGCCAGTCTGCTATCTTGCATATTTATCCATATGGTTTTATACTCCCAATTTGAAACTTGGTTGATTTCATCAAATGTCTGTACTTTCATACCAAGTAAAAGTCCTGAACTAAAAGCCTCGTTCTGAACTCCTACCAAATTGTTCTGAACACTTTTTTCTGCAATAATATATCTTTCTACTTCTTCTATACTGACATTTGATTGTAGTCTTACAAGCTTATAAAAGTTATCATCCTTACCATAAAGGATAGTATCTTCATTTAATTGTACAAATTCATTAAAAAATAATCCCTGGTTATATATGCTTATTACATAAACGTATTCCCCTTCTAATTTCAATGAACTTGGGCTAATCTTATGCTTGTAGATTAAATAATCCTTTGCTTTTACTTTCTTAATCTTAAATGAAGGTTCGTTGGTGAATTCCTCACCAATCACAACCCCTTTTTCATGGAATAAGCCTAGGGTCCCTATAAAGGTATCTTCTTCTGTACTTGATCCATATACTCTTTCAACTACTTCCCACCTGCCCTGAATAGGTGGAGTATTATTAGAAGGTGCAATTATCCTCTCTTTTGTTTCTCCTTCAACCACAGTACATGAAGCTAACAATATGCTAAGAAGAAGCAAACTAACTAATTTAAATATCTTCACAGAAGTTCACCCCCCTTTAAAAATCCAATGGTTACTTTTGTGCCTTCGCCGTATTTAGATTGGATTTCAAAAATACCATCATGTAGGGTCATGATTTCATCACAAATTGACAATCCTATTCCACTGTGGGATTTACTGTTTTTCCCTTTATAAAACTTCTCTTTTACATAAGGCATATCAGTTTCATGTATTCCAGGTCCATCATCTACTATTTCAATTTTTAAATACTTATCATCCTCATAGGCTCTCAAGCTGACATTCCCTTTTTCAACAAATTTAAAGGCGTTGTCCAGTATATTGATTAGGACTTGTTTAATTCTATTCTCATCTGCAATTATGGGATTTATATCATCGTCAATATCAATTTCAAAGTTAATATCATTGTTAATTGCCCTTGGCATCAATTGGTAAACAACCATTTTAAGTGTTTCCTTAATATCAATCTTCTCCTTAACTAAGGTTATTCTTCCTGAAGTGAATCTGGAGAAATCCAGTAGCTCTTCAACCATCTTTGAAAGTCTATCACTTTCAGTTTCAATTATATTCAAGCCATCCTGTAATAGCTCCTTATCAATTTCATCATCTCCCATAAGGGTTACTGCCCATCCCTTAATTGAAGTTAAGGGGGTTCTTAATTCATGGGATATGGATGATATGAAGTCGTTCTTTAGTGTTTCCTTTCTCTGTATTTCCTCTGCCATATAGTTTAGAGTATCAGAAAGTCTACCTATTTCATCGTTTAACTTTATCTCACTTCTAACCTTAAATTGACCATCTGCCATTTTTTCCGCTACTGCAGTTACCTCTTGCAGGGGTCTAGCAATTGTGTTAGCTAAGAATAAGCTTAGGAAACCAGATATAATAACTACAACTACTCCCATGATTATCAAGAATCTGGAGATTTGATTTATAATATTAATGGTCTCTTCCATACTGGATATAAACCTAATTACACCTATACTATTGCCTTGATGAATTATTGGCTTAGCTACAGACATTACTTGCTCAGTGTCATAGCTTACATAACCTGTCCAAACTCCCTTTCCACCATTTATAGCTTGAGTTATATCAGGGGTTATATCTTCACTATCCAGTAAAACACCTAATGAGTCCATAAGCAGCTCTCCATCTAGACTCCAGATTTGAACCTGGGCAGATGTATGCTGCCAAAAAACATCTATGTCATCTATGATCACATCATATAGGTTACTAGATGAGAAATAGCGGGCATAAAAAGTAGTAGAAAACTCTATCTGATTAGACAATAAGTCTTCTACATTATTATAGTAATGGTCTCTTATTCCCGTGATAAGCATAACTTCAAGAAATACTACAGTTACAAGAATAATAAGCACAAAGTTTTTTATTAACCTTGATTTAATGCTTTTTCTCATTGATATCTCCTAATCTCTGGACTTCCACCTATATCCTAATCCCCAAACAGTTTCAATATAGCTTGGTTGGGAGGAGTCCTCCTCTATCTTAGATCTTAATCTTCTTATGTTAACATCTACTATCTTAGAATCCCCTACAAAGTCAACACCCCAAACATGATTGAGTATCTCATCTCTTTTAAATGCCTTGCCTGGATTTTCAATGAATAATTTGGCAATGGAAAACTCTGTTGGAGTTAGTTCTATCTCCTTGTCATTTTTATAGAACAATCTGGAGTACACATCTATTTTAAAAGGTTTGAACTCTAGCATGGATTTATCATGCTCGTCAACTTCAAGTCTTCTAGCAAGGGATTTAACTCTCAATACCAGTTCCGTTGGATTAAATGGCTTAGTCATGTAATCATCAGTTCCATATTCAAGACCTGTTATTTTATCAATATCTTGACTTTTAGCAGTTAACATTATTATCCCCAGACTGGGATACTTACCTCTTAATGTCTTGCATACCTCAAACCCATCCATTCCCGGAAGCATAACATCAAGAAGGACTATGTCAATTTCCTCTCTTGCTGCAATTTCCACACCTTCTTCTCCAGTTGGCGCTTCAAAAACAGTAAAGCCAGATCTCTCAAGATTGATCTTAACAAATTTTCTTATTGATTCTTCATCCTCTACAACTAAAATCCTATTGCTCACAGTGGTCATCCTTTCTAATGGTTATATTTATCCAATGTATTAAACTGATACCCTTTGTCTATTAAAAACTCAATAATAAATGGCAATGATTCTACTGTAAGTTGTTTAACATCGGTATCATGCATGAGGACAATCAAAACTTCCTTTGTACCTGCTGTTTGAATAAATCTATTGATCATTCTGGTTGTACTTTGAACTCCTTCCTCACTATCGCCATTTAAGGAATTCCAATCATAGTACTTATACCCTGCTTCTAGTACTGCTTTTTTCATGGGTGCCTTAAAATCAGCATGAGAACCTCCAGGAAATCTCATAATATCAGTTGAAAAATCTTCACCAAGATAATTCTTCATGGTATCTTCCCCTCTTTGCAAATCTTCCATAAAGTTTTTAGTATTATAGTAAATATATTCATATTTATGAGAATATGAGTGATTTCCAATTACATGACCTCTATTGTAAATGTCAACTAGGACATCAGGATTTCTATCAATCATGTAACCAAGAACAAAGAAGGTAGCCTTGATATTGTATTGATCCAGTATATCTAGGATCTGGGTTGTTACATGCTTACTAGGACCATCATCAAAAGTAAGATAGGCATACTTACCCTCCAATGGTAACCCTGGCTGAACAACTTCCTCAGGTTCTTCAATTGGGTCAACTTCATCTTCCTTTTCAAGTACTAAACTTGCAAGGTATTCTTTGTATTCCTTAATATATTCCATTTGTTTTTTATCTGCTTGCATTTTTTCATTTTGTCTTATCAGCTTATCTATTTCAACTTTATAAGGATTAGTGCCAATCATATCCATATATATTGCTTTAACATCAACTTTCTTTTCTAATAAATTACTCTCATGTACTTTGTGGATGTTAGCAAATATTGCTGTCCCTGTAAAAATTAAAATAAGGATCAAAAAAGACAAAATTATCATCTTTTTCTTCATTTTAGTTCTCCTTTATTTTTTCTTACTTTTATCTTATTATACCTTGTATTTTCAATAGTTACAATCCGATTAATATAAGATTACAATAACGTTACGAAAAGGAGACTCAAAAAATATAAGTCTCCTCTTACTAAAATCATATTATAAAAATCAATATAATCCCAAAGTTTCTACTATTATTTGTAATAATTTACCCCGTAATATTATACATAAGGCCTATCCTTTCTCATAATTTTCAATAAAACTAATTGCTTTGGTAAATTCAAGTGGCTTGCTAATATGGTATCCTTGAACATAATCACAACCATGAGTAATCAAATACTTCAATTGTTCCTCATTCTCAACACCTTCAGCTACGACGGATAATCCCATTTTATGAGACATGGAGATTATATCTTCAGTTATTAATCTATCGGCATCAAATTTATCTAATCTATCAATAAAATACCTATCAATTTTTACAGTATCGATGTGTACATCATGTAATCTTGCAAATGAAGAGTATCCCGTTCCAAAATCATCTAAGGAGAATGTAATTCCTAAGTTTTTGATTTCAATTAATTTTTGATTAATAGTGTTAATATTTTCCACTATTACTGATTCTGTTATCTCAAACTCTAGCAGACTACCTTCAATTTTTTTATCATTTAATATCTTAATAATATCGTCAATGAATTCTTCTCGTAGTAACTGTATTAATGAAATATTTATAGCTACTCTAGCTCCTTCATAGTTATAAGCTTTTAATCTATTTGCAAAATCACATGCTAAAGAAATTATATGGATACCTAGCTCATAAATCAGCATCCTTTTTTCTGCTAATTCTATAAATTCATAAGGAGATATTGATCCAATACCCTCAATATCCAATCTAGATAATGCTTCAACTCTAACTATATTATTGTTTTTAAGATCCAGTATAGGTTGATAATATAGGTAGAATGAGGTTTTATCTTTTCCAGCTATAACATCCTTCAATACTTTTTCAATCAGATCTTTTCTTCGAACATCTAATTCCATGTTATTATTAAAAAACGCAATCTGATACTTTAATGACCTATCAATACTTGATAATGCTAAAGATAAATCTTGTAATATCTTATCTGCAGAGATATCAGAGTTATTGATTTCAAATATGGATGCTTGCGCTGAAAGATACTCATTCTTATTGCTATCATTTAATTGTCCACGAATCCTATCAACGAGAATTTTACATCTTTCAAAAAGTTCTCTCTGACTTTTATATTCATCCACCACCACAATAAATCTGTCTGAATTAAATCTAAATAGCATCTCATTTGGCTCTAGGGATTTCTTTAAATTATCAGCCATTTGAATTAATCGATTGTCTCCATATTTGAAACCATAAGTCATATTCAATATTCTGAAATTAGTACAATTTAGCATTAGGATGGCTTTGTTACTTTTACTATTCTTTAGTACCTTATCTTCTAAGTACTCTTCCAAGTATAAACTATTTGGCAAGGCAGTTAATTTATCATAATATGCAGATTTTAAATTGGCTCTATTATTTCTATAAGCAAACATTAAAATAGCACTTATAACTAACATAGTTATTAAGAATCCAAAAATGCTGTTCATAACAATCTCATTAACTTCTTTGGCTACTAAATTATTTGGCCAAATAATCGTTAATATTCCCAGATAATCACTTCCATTATAGATAGGTGTACTTATGTGTAATACCTCTATTCCATCATGGGAGTGCTTTTCAGTAAAAGCATCTCTTCTAGTTAGAAGGTCAGTTGGAATATGATTATTTGTACTAGCACTTTCCAAACTATCAAAACTATGAGCAACTATATTATTATCAGGATCAATAAACAATGCATCCATAATATCCTCTTTGGCCACAATATTATCTATTAATCTTTGTATTTCAAACTTATTAGTAAACTCATATACCTTTTCAGCCAGTACTCCAATTTGTACAAATGTGTTGTCCTCTCTCCTTAAATATCCAAATTTATAATACAGTCCATCTACTGTATCTGCTCTAATATCTTCAACTAGTGATCTTTCTCCGCTCATTATATAGTTATATACTGGATGACCAGGATGAGCTTGCCATCCATATAATATATCAATATTAGTAGCAATAACCTCAGCATTACTATTATAAATACAGATTTGATCAACCCTTAATTTTCTTGCTAATTCTGATATATCTTGTGAATCTGGATTATTATTTATTGCTAACATAGCTTCACTGGCAACTAGAATTTTCTCGGTAAGTAAATCTATAGTAATATCCTGTGCCTCAGAAAAGTTGATTAATGCATCAGAGTAGCTTTCAGCAATATTTAATGAAGCTTCTTCAATTATTCTATGTATTTCATCTATTCTAGTTGTTGTTGTTGAATATGTAAGAACTGCAAACATGATAGTCAAACCTATGAAGGGTATAATAAAAAATCTATAATCTTTTCTACTTAGTTTATCCTTACTCAACAAACATAACCTCCTGACCTTTCTTATTCTCTAAGATATCTATAAATCTAATACTCTTCACTGCAAATAAGTATTTTATCTTATTTGTGCTAGTTTATATCAAATAAATCTTAACATACTGGTTTGTATTGTTCAATAAAAATATATAGAAATTCGCCAATCCGAGTATATGCTGATTTAATTAGCCCCACATTTCCGAGTAATACTAATAAACATGCCTGTAAAACTTAATATAATCAAATTTACAGGCATGTCTATCTTTAATAATTTTTTACTACATATTTTTAAATTGTGAATTATATAACCTACTATATATTCCCTTTCTTTCCAACAGGTCCTTGTGACTTCCTCTTTCTTCAACACCTTTGTTTGTAAGTACAAGTATCTCATCAGCGTTCTTGATGGTTGAAAGTCTATGGGCAATGACTAATGTTGTTCTACCCTTAGATAAATTCTCTAAGGATTTTTGAATTAATATTTCCGTTTCATTATCTAAGGCTGAAGTTGCCTCATCAAGTATTAAAACTGGGGGATTCTTAAGGAATAGTCTTGCTATTGAAATCCTCTGTTTTTGACCACCTGATAACTTAACTCCCTTCTCCCCTATAAAGGTATCATATCCAAATGGTAGGGTTAGTATAAAATCATGAATGCTTGCCTGCTTTGCAGCCTCTATAACTTCTTGATCTGATGCGTTAGGTTTCCCATAAAGTATGTTTTCCCTAATGGTCCCAGTAAAGAGGAATACATCCTGTTGAACAAGGCCAATATTTCTTCTTAATGACTTTAGGGTAATATCCCGTATGTTTATGGAGTCAATGGTGATCTCCCCAGAGCTAATTTCATAGAATCGAGGGATCAAATGACAGAGAGTAGTTTTCCCAGCACCGGAAGGGCCTACCAAGGCTACAGTCTTTCCTGCCTCCACGTCCAGGTTAAGATGTCTTAGCACCTGATCTTCACCATTGTTATAACTAAAGGTAACATCCTTGAATCTAATCTCACCTCTAATAGAATTTAATTCGACTGCACCTTCCTTATCTACAATGTCAGGTGCAATGTTCATGACCTCCTGGAACCTTTCAAATCCTGTCATACCATCTTGGAGTTGCTGAGTAAACTCAGTAAGTCTTCTAATTGGCTGCATGAAGAAGTTGACATAAAGAGTGTAGGCAAATAAATCTCCCAACTCTATTATCCCCTTGTATGTGAAATATCCTCCCAAGGAAATAACCATTAGATTAAGTCCGCTGGATACTATGCCAATTCCAGATATAAACTCAGCCATGACCTTATAGGACTTTTTCCTGGCATCAGCAAAGGCAGCATTGCCCTCATTGAATTTCTCGATTTCATAATCTTCAGCTGTGAATGATTTTGCAACTCTAACTCCAGAAATACTATTTTCCAGTTGTGAGTTGACATTAGCTATCTTCTTTCTTACATCTCTAAAGGCAGTTTCCATCTTCTTTCTCTTAAATATTGCAAACCAGATCATTATGGGAATAAAGGCAAATATTATTAGAGTTAGTCTCCACTCAATAGATAGGAGTATAAAGAAAGATCCCAGTAACATTACTGTAGATATAAACAGATCTTCTGGACCATGATGGGCTAATTCAGTTATATCTCTTAAATCATTTACTATTCTTGACATTATATGACCAGTCTTAGTATTGTCATAATAGCTAAATGGCAAGGTTTGTAGATGAGAGAAGATATCTCTTCTCATATCATGTTCAATTCTTACTCCCAAAACATGTCCATAATATGCTACAATATATTGACTGATATATCTTAATACAAATAGAACTACCATAATAATGGTCCATCTAAGTAAAAGCCCCATATTGCCATCCGGGATAATTACATTTATCATATTTCTAGTAAACATAGGGAATACTAAATCAAATATGGAAATAAGAAAGGCAAAGAACATATCTATAAAAAATAAGGTCTTATGTGGTTTATAGTATGAAATAAATCTTTTGAGCATATGTATCTCCTTCTTCTTTTTTATATTTTTTTATGGTATCATATATGAATATATATTTAGATACACGAATTATTATACAGGATATAAATCTTTAAATCAATTAAAATAAGCTACTTTGGAGGAAATAATGAGTCAACTGTTAATGTTTACAACAACCTTTATTATACAATTTATAATTGCCATGGAAATGAACTTTATTGGACCATTGGCACCATTTTTATCTACCTACTTTAATATTAAGGATTCTCAAGTTATATACTTTAATCTTGGGTATGCCTCAGTTGGGCTACTTGTACCCCTCCTTGGAGTATGGGCTGATAGATATGGAAATAAGAGAATTATAACCTATGCACTGCTCTTATTCTTTGCTGGAAGTATATTGGGAGCCTTTGCTCCAAATCCAATTCTCTTCTTCCTAGCTAGAATATTAATTGGTTTAGGCTATTTCTCCTTAAGTGGAACCACCATGTCCTATATATCAGAATTTATTGACTACCGTAAAAGAGGTCAGGCAGCTGGTATCCTTAGGACTGCTTTTGGAATAGCAATTTTTACCAGTCCCCTTTACACAGCAGCCTTAACAAGTAGATTTGACAGCTTAAAAGGAATATACCTCCCCTTAAGTGTCTTAGCTCTTGTGGCTTTACTCCTCTTAAGAAAACTACCTGAAACAGAAAAAGTTGAAAGTAGTCAATTAGATGTGAAGGAATTTGTTGATCTTTTGAAACACCCAAGGACAATAAAAGTACTGTTATCACTATTTTTAGTAATAACAGCACCAACTATGTTCTTTAATTTTCTAGGTTTGCATCTTTCCTCAACTTTTAATCTGAATCAAAATCAAATTGGTCTAACCTATGCCCTAATATCTGCTGGATCTATTTTAGGAATACTGGTAGCTACTGTCTATGCTGATAAATATGGTAAGTTGAGTTTTTCAAGGGTATTCTTTGGAATTATGATATTTTCTCTGCTCCCTATAGCCTATGGTAAAAGTATGATAATAGTGGTTGTGCTTGCTTTTATCTTTGCCTTTGGCTTAGATGGAGGATGGACTTCATATCAAGCATTCTGCTCAGAAATATACCCTAAAAAGAGAAGTACCTTCCTAAGTCTTTTCTATACTATAAATGCTTTAACCATAATACTCTTCTCAGTAATAGGGCCCTTTTTATATGACATAGGAGGACTAAAACTAACAACTGGAGTAGGTTTTGTATCTCTTATTTTGGCATCCTTGCTACTCTTTAGGCTAAGTAGATCTCCAGCCTAGTTATGTTTGTTTAACCACTGGACCATATCAGAAATGATTTGGTCTTTTTCATTTTCATTTAAGATTTCATGGTAGAGCTCCTTATAGAATATTAGTTCCTTGTCCTTGGAGCTAATCTTATTATAGAAATTCTGGCTAAGAGCAGGAGGCACTATCCTATCCTTTTCTCCATGAGTGATTAAGCATGGAAGTGAGTATGACTTAATACCAGCATTTAAAGTGTCCACTGCAGCAAATAAAAACTCATAGTAAAAGCTTATTGTTGCCTTTTTAAGTACGAACTCATCATTAATATAGTCAATATAGACCTGTTTATTTGTACAAATGGCTTCATCAACTGGATTTTTTATGGTTACCTTTTTTGCGACCGACTTCAAAATCTTAAGTAAACTTCTATTTTGCTTTTCAGCAGAAGGCAGTGTCCCTAAGGCAGCCCCTGAAAAGACTTGCCCCTTGATACTATCCTTGTATTTTATTCCATACAATCCTGTTATAAGCCCACCCATACTATGGCCTAGGGTGAAGACACCTATGTCCTTATACTTCTCCCTAGTCCAGTTTATTATTTCATGAAGATCTTCCACAAAACTATTGAATGACTCTATATGCCCAATATCTTCCTTGTTTCTACCATGTCCCCTCAAATCATACCTAATTACTGCATAACCAGCATCATTGAAACTATTTGCCACATAGTCATAACGACTATAGTGCTCAGCAAAACCATGGGTTATTACGATTACACCTTTTGGATTTTCAACCTCATTTTCATTGAAGTATACATCATACCCGTCTCTTAGCATAAAGTACTTCATTTCAATACACCTCACCTTTATAGGATATTAAAAATTGCCCTTGCTGCCCCAATCATTCCGGAATCATTTCTAAACTTAGCAGGTAATATCTTAAGGTTTGCAGAGTCATTTACCCCTTCACTGAAGGATAATATCATATTGTCCCACCAGATTTCCTTAGAATCAATTACTCCTCCACCTATGATTATACCTTCAGGATCAAATATATTCTTAAGTGATATGATAAAGGTTGCTAAATCAAATGTGAAATTATCTACTACAACCTTTGCTATTTCATCGGTCCTATAGGAGTCCAGAACTTCTTTTCCAGTTAAACTTAATCCCCTCATTTTGAAATAATGACTTTCAATAGCAGTTCCAGAAACATACATCTCAACACATCCCTTTTGACCACAACTGCATTTGTGCCCTCTTGGATGTAGGATTGAATGTCCCAGTTCTCCCGCTTGAAA
Source organism: uncultured Tissierellaceae bacterium (assembly GCA_964575895.1). Taxonomy (GTDB): domain Bacteria; phylum Bacillota; class Clostridia; order Tissierellales; family Tissierellaceae; genus Gudongella. The sequence continues at coordinate 43,172 of CAZNTE010000004.1, forward strand.
ATGAGCTCCTCTTAAAATACCACTTTCCTTTATAAATATTCCTCCACCTAAACCAGTCCCAATTGTAATCATGACAAAACTATCCATTCCTGCACCTGCACCAAGCCATCCTTCACAAATAGCTGCTACATTTGCATCATTCTCAACCTGGATTTTTACATCATATTTTTTATTCAAATAACTTTTTATATCTGTCTCAGCCCAACCTTGAATATTCCCTCCAACAGACAAGACCTTACCCTGGTTGGAATCTATAAATCCAGGCGCACCAATACCGATTCCAATTATTTCATCGTCTATCAGCTCATCAATTACACAAGATAAAGTCTCTAGTACATCAATAGCATTACCACTTTTTGAGGTTTCCTTAGATGTTCTTCTTAGGATATTTCCTTCCTGATCAATGACTCCACCATTTATCTTGGTACCACCTATGTCAATACCTATAACCTTTCCCATACTACCACCTCTTCACTTTAACTTTATTAGGTAATTATTTATCATATCTTCCATGTCATCTCTGCTTAACTCCACAGATATTTCCTTTATTTTATCTTTAAGCCTTAAAATCCTCATGAGTTTTTCATCAATGGATTTTTCATCTATCTCTCCATTAATGATACCCTCTTTTATCCTATTAATCACATTGGATGGAGTATCTAATCCATGGCAGATTAAGAGTAAATCTCCCCCTGATTTTAAAAATTCCAGAGAAGCATCCTCAAGACCATAATAGTTTGTAATTGCCCCCATGGTCATATCATCACTTATAACCAAGCCATTATAGGATAAGTCTTCTCTTAGTAGACCCGTTATGATTTCATGGGATAGACTAGATGGTTTATCATCAAGTTCTGGCATGAGGATATGTCCAACCATTATAGCAGCCACTCCTTCTTCAATTGCACCCATAAAAGGAATTAGTTCAACTTTCAACAATTCCTCCTTAGTCTTATTAACCCTTGGTAGATCAATATGGGAATCAACACTAGTGTCCCCATGTCCTGGAAAATGTTTTGCAACAGGTATTACTCCAGATTCTTCATAGCCATCTATGAGGGCTAATCCATTTTGAAGAACAGTATTTGGATCATTAGAAAGTGCTCTATTCCCGATAACTGGATTATTGGGATTGGAATTAACATCTAGAACAGGAGCAAAATTGAGATTAAATCCAAGAGATAAGGTTTTTAAGCCTTGAATTAATCCATACTCCTTTGATAATAAGTAATTATTTTTTTCTCCTAATACATCTAGTGCTGGTAGATTTTTATAAATACCACTTAATCTAGTAACCAGTCCCCCCTCCTCGTCAACACCAAAAAATAAGGGGAGTTGTGGATTTGAGTTTTCCCTTAGCTCATTAATCAAATCCTTTGTCCCACTATAATCAGAAATATTTCTCTGAAAGAAGATAAAGCCACTGATGTGATATTCCTTTATTAACTGAACCTCCCTACTTGTTACTTCAGTACCTTCCAGTCCAGCAATTACAAGTTGTCCAATTTTTTCTTCTATGCTTAAGGAGTCTATATAATCACTTAATCTCTTGAGATATAACTCTTCCTCAGTGGGTTCTTTCTTAGACTCTTTATCCTCTCCATCTGGGTCTGGTATTTCCCCATTGGGGCTTGGTTTTTCTTCAATGGGAAGTTTTGCATCCTGATTTAGGCTACACCCAAAGAGTAAAGCAAGGATTATTAATATTATAAAAAGTTTAAACCTCATTAGATTCACTCCCACATAAAAGGAAAAGGCATTAATTTGCCTTATCCCCCAATGAATTCTCTTATAATTGAATTAGGTGGTATACACTCTTCTGCATCAATCGATTTAAAATATTCCAAAAACCTTATTAGTTTCTTTGCCTCACTGTAGTATATACTTTCTCGTTTGATCTCTTTCAATAGGGGCAGAATGTACTTTTTCAATACGGACATTTCATAGACTAAGGATGAGTTAAACATTGCATCAGCCTGTTCCTGGAAAGGAAATATATGAAGCTCCTCTCCATTTCTTACTCCAGTCCACATTTCAAATGTCCTTAGAGGAGGATTGCCTCTGTACTTTACATCCCTAACCATTCTCCTGATCAGTCTTGTGTCTGTTGTGGAAATTCTATTGTGATTATCAATGTTTAATTGGGTTAGGGCAGAAATATATACCTTGAATTTATTTTTATCTGGAATATCCTTGGTTAATCTAGGATTCAGTCCGTGAATTCCCTCTATCACTATGGGGTGATCCTTATCAACCTTAATAAACTTTCCAGAATTCTCTCTCTGACCAGTTACGAAATTGAACTTTGGTAGTTCTATTGATTCTCCTTCCAAAAGTGCAATTAGATCCATGTTGAATCTTTCCAAGTCTATGGCTTCTATAGCCTCGAAATCAGGATTTCCATCCTTATCCAAAGGAGTATCCTCTCTATTTACAAAGTAATCATCCACAGATATGGACTTTGGTCTCTTTCCATTTACCTTTAATTGGGTGGATAAGCGCTTAGCGAATGTAGTCTTTCCAGAGGAAGATGGTCCTGCTATTAAAATTATTTTAATATCTGTATCCTCGCATATTTTATCAGCTATTTGAGCTATGCGCTTTTCCTGAAGTGCCTCAGATACTCTGACTAAATCTCCTACTCTACCATTCATAATCTGTTGATTTAAAGATCCAATATTGGATAGATCTAATATTTCTAGCCAGTCGTTAGCTTCTTTGAATATTTTTGAGAGTTTCTTTTGATCTTTAAAGTTATCCATATTATAATTATTCTTCCTGCTTGGGAATAGAATTATAATACCAGGATAATAATATTTAAGTTTGAATTCCTTTATATGGCCTGTTGAAGGTGCTAAATACCCATGGTAAGAGTCAGTATGCGTTCCAATTTTATATACGCTTACCATTTCCTTATCTATGGTGGATAGTAGTCTTACCTTGTCAAAGTATTTAAGCTCCTTATACAATTCAATTGCCTGAGTTCTGGGGATCTCCTCTCTCTCAATGGGAATATCCCTTCTAATTATCTCATTCATTTTCTCTTCCAATTGGGCAGTCTCCTTGAAAGATATACCATTCTTATTATCCAGCTCAGCATATAATCCTGGTCCTAAAAAATGGTGGATGATAGCATCATTATCTGGGAACAACTCCTTACATGCCATTATAAACACTGCAGATATGGTCTTGGTAAATATCCTGTACCCATCAACATCTCTATTGTTTAAGAATTTTATTGTCCATCCGTCTTCAGGGACTTTATAAAGTGGAAAAATTTCATTATTTATACGAGCTCCTAAAATATCCTTGTAACTCTCCTGAAAGACCTTTTTAGCTACGCTCAATAGATTATCTTCATCATTTATTAATAATTCACCATAATCACCAACATGTACCCTTTTCTCACTGGTCATTTACATCACCTCTTAAAATAGATTCTTTTCTATATTCTCCATCATCTTGCCTGCTGGTGCTATAAATTCTTTTCCATTTAAATACTCTAGGGGCGCTTCCAATCCATTGAACTCCAATCTATATCCATGTAGATACTGATTGTCCAGTCCATACTCATTATTAAATCTATCGTTAATACTTTTATCTCCATACTTTCTATCCCCTATTACATAGTAGCCCAAAGCCCTTAAATGGCTCCTAATCTGATGAGTTCTTCCTGTTATTAACTCAACTTCAAGAAGTGTATACCCATCTTTGTTCTTCAGTACCTTAAACTTAGTTGTTATCTCTTTTGTACCCTCATCTTCCTCATCCCAAATAGTTACCTTATTCCTATCCTCATCCTTAGTAAGGTAGGCGGTATCCTGAAAATCTGCTTTAATGTTCCCTTTCACTATGGTTTTATAGTATTTATTTACCTTTCCTTCTTTTATAGCTTGATTCATAGCCTTAAGGGCGTCGTAGTTCTTTGCACCGATAATTATTCCAGATGTATTTCTATCCAATCTATTACATATGGAAGGTGTAAAGGTTTTTTCAATCCTTGGTACATAATCACCTTTTTCTATTAAATACATTATCATAGAATCTACTACATTCTCCTCAAACTCTTGTCCAGTACCATGGGAAAGGAGACCTGCAGCCTTGTTTATAAGCATTATATTGTCATCCTCATAGAGTATGCTTGGTTTAAGTTTAGATTTCCTAATTTGCTTCTTACCCTTGAATTTTTCTATTGTTTCATCGGATAAAAACAACTGCACAAGATCCCCCTCCACAACTATCATTTCGGGGTTAGCTTTTTTATCATTAACCTTGATATTCTTTTTTCTTATCATTTTATAGATAAATCCCGTTGATGCATCTTGTAGATACTTTTTAAGAAATCTATCAAGTCTTTGTTCACTATCATTTTTCTCTATTCTAAGCTCTTTCAAAGTTTATATCACCTTTTCTTTTAGATTATGCTATAATTATACTATAGATAAACTTAAAAGGGAAAGCATGGGAAACAATAACTTAAGAAAAGGTGAATTTATGAAATTTATAGATAGAATTAGAGATTTTTTGTATGATTCAATAGATTATGTGTTCATGTTTATAATTGTATTATTGGTAGTTGGAGTCATAGGCTGGAGATTAGATATATTATTTGCCAACGATGCTTTGGATATTCCCCAAAACCCAGTGCTTGTGGATAATTCTGGTAGAGATACTGAAGAAGATGACCCCATTGAAGAACCTGGAGATGAAGATCCAGATGGTGATACAGTGGATGATCCCAATGCTCCTTCTGATCCAACAACACCTACCAGTCCAACACCTTCTGGTGAAATTGTAAAGATTGTCATTCCTGAGGGCAGTTTGCCTAATAAAATCGGCTTGATACTACAAGAGAATGGTGTTGTATCAAGTAGTAGAGACTTCATTTCCAAGGCAGTTGAACTTCACCTCGATACGAAATTAAAATCTGGAACCTTTGAGATTCAAAAGGGATTATCCCTTGATCAGGTTGTAAAAATAATAGCAAGACAAAACTAAAACTTCTAGGGTCCATTTCATTGGCCCTAGAAGTTTTAATATGTCTCATTAATATACTCATTGATTATGGAAACTCTCTTCTTATCGAAGAATACACCTTCTTGTTTGAGAATATCCAGAAGCCATTCCGCTTTGGAATGGAATATTGCCTCCTTGTAGTCCTTAAGCACCACCTCATATAGTTTGTCCTTCAAACCCTTGGATTCAACTTTTATAAAGTATGCCTCTACGTTTTTAAATTCAATAAGTCTTAATACTGCCAATGCAGACTTATCTTTCTCGTGGTAATAGTTATTACCCTTATTAAGGTAGGTGATGTAATACTTTTGATGTTTTCTGGAATTTTTTATATCCTTAGCCAGCATCCTAAAATATTTCGCCAAAACATTATAGTATTGATAGTTGTACATTCCCTTTTCATAACTATCAACCCTTAAAAATGGTTTAACATTCATACCTGTAACAAAATCATAATTGTACTGTAAAAACTCCTTTTTTGAAATATCTCCATTTTCATACTGTAGTATCAATGATGATCTATTCTCAAAAAAGGTTTCAAATAATCCTTTTTTCCCGTGGTAAATCAAATCTTACACCCATTCTAATTAATTGTCGTATTCTATAATCCATTATATCATAAATTATTGTCTTTTTAGTATATCAATTTCAAATTCACTTAATTCTCTATATTCACCTGGTTGTAAATTATCATCCAAATCCAATCCGCCCATGGATATTCTCTTAAGATAAGTAACCTTCATACCCAGTGCTCCAAACATCCTTTTTACCTGATGATACTTTCCTTCAAGTATGGTTAAGTTAACCTTTGATACCCCATCACTATGGATTATTCCAAGAGTTGCAGGTAGGGTTTTATACCCATCATCAAGGGTGATCCCCTCTTTAAACTTATTATTGTAACTTTCATCCACCAATCCTATAACTTCAACATAATAAGTTTTACCTACCTTTTTCTTTGGTGATAGAAGCTCATGGGCTAGTTTGCCATCATTTGATATTAAAAGTAATCCTTCTGTATCCTTATCTAATCTTCCCACAGGGAAGGGTTTGAAATTCTTGTAATAATCATCAAGAAGATCAATAACTAGAGACTCTCTTGGATCATCCGTGGATGATATCAATCCTTGAGGTTTATTCATCATTAGGTAAATATACTCTCTATACTCCACTGGTCTATTTAAATACTCAATGATGTCAACTTCAGGGTCTACCTTAATGTCTGACGACTTAATTATATTACCATTTACCTTTATATGACCTTTTTTTGCATATTCTTTTATTTCTTTTCTACTGCCAACTCCCATATGTCCAAGTATTTTATCAATTCTTTCCTTCTTCACTCTTATTAACCCCTCTTATTACATAACTTAGGGGAGCTATTAGCTCCCCTTGATATTTATATTTCAATTTCGTAGCAGTACTGCTTAAGGTTATCTGGTATGGTATCCATTGTATAATCTATATTTATATAAAACTCAACTTCATATTTTGTAGCTATCTTATTCAAGGAATCTATTAAGTATACTATATCTTTCAGTTCAAGATGCATAACCTTGTATATTCCATCAACATAAATCTTTTCAAGGTCATAATCCATCGCCATAATTCCACACAAAAAGCCATAGAAACTTTGCACGTTAAGTACATTGAATTCCATGGCATTAATTAGACGAACATTGTAATTTAAACTGAAGATATGATTATCATCCACATCAACAAAAGCAATATTTCCATTGCCCTCTAACATATCTTTGTTTGCGTTATCGATTAACCACTTTGTCTTTCCAGACCCTTTTGCACCTAAAATGAATTTAACCATAATAACCACCTTACCTTTCTTTGTCTTTTTTTGTTCTGAGATTAGAAATTAAAGTTTCTTAAGGCTTTTCCTCCAAGGTAGTTGAATCTCTTTCCCTGGAATGAATTTCTTTCTTCCATATTGCTGAGTATCTCATCCCTTATCTTCCACCATGATTCATTCCAATTTACAAAAATTGACCCCTCTTCAGGAGCTCTTCCTATTAATCTTTGAATGATAATATCTGGATTTAGATATTCTAAAAAGGTAATAACCCGACTTATATACTCATCCTTGGAAAAAAGTTTGAATTCGCCTTGTTTAAACTGGTTTGCTAATGTGGTTCCTTCCATCAAGTACAGACTATGCATTTTTATTTCATCTACTTTCAGCGCAGATAAAATCTTTGCAGTTTCAATGACATCATCCATAGTATCCCATGGAAGATTTAATATAACATGGGTACAAACCCTAAGTCCATATGCCTTAATTCCATTACAGGCTTCTATAAACTCTGCCAATGAATGTCCCCTGTTAATCTTTTTCAAACTATGATAGTTCGCAGTCTGTAGTCCTAACTCGATTGTTACATTTATACCCTTATTATACTGTATATCACTTAAAAATTGCAAATATTTAAAATCAATGCAATCAGGTCTTGTAGATATTGAAATTTCAACAATATCATCCTGAATTGCCTCATTGATATACTCCTTAAAATTCTCTAAAGGCATATATGTGTTAGAAAAATTCTGAAAATATGCTATGAATTTTTCAGCCTTGTACTTCTTCCTTATATAGTCCATGTTTGTCTCTAGTTGCTTTTTTACTGGGGTACATGAAGATAGATTCTCAAAAGACCCTCCTTCTTCGCCACAGAAGGTACAACCCCCTTTACTAAGGTTCCCATCTCTATTGGGGCATGTCAAAGGAAGCTTTATAGGAAGCTTGTAGACCTTGACTCCATACTTATCTTTAAGATATTCAGAATATATGTTATATAATCTTTCACCCATAATTTTTCACCTACAATTTCAGCAGCTTTTCTAGAACATCAGCAACTCCAGAATGATTATTGTCCTTTTCAGTTATAATGTCTGCTGCATTTTTTACTAGTTCACTTGAATTCTTCATTGCAATACCCAAGCCGGAATTAAGTATCATTTCAAGGTCATTGTTATCATCACCAATGGCAATGATCTCTTCTCTCTTTATCCCCTTAAGAGTGGCATATTCCAAAAGGCTCTTCCACTTACTTCCCAAAGGATTCATTGCCTCATACATGGCTTCTGCTATATATATTTTTTCAAGTACATGAGAGCTATACCTATTAGGATATTTTTCATTGATCTCACTATAAAAACGATTCAAGACATCGGCTTTCCCAGGGTAAACCACAGCTAGGACCCTATTCTGTGACAGAACTTCCTTTTGTGTTGTAACTAAATACCTCTTATCAGGTTCTCTTAAATAATTCATGTGGCTATTATTAACTTCATCCAACTCCACAACCATATCAATTCCTTCATGGTACATATCCACATGGACAATACTGGTAAGTCCATACTTCTTGCCTTCTAGAATCATATCCTTGTAGGCATCAACATCTAGAAATTTAGCAAATATTAAGTGATCGTCCTCAGACCGTCTTACTATGTTTCCATTGTTTGCTAAAATAATCAAGTGATTATCCAACTCCTTTACCATTTCCTTGGCAGAGTAATATCTTCTTCCCGTTGCTATTACTACTTCATAACCAAGCTTAATGATTCTATTAATAATCTCCTTGTTCTCTTTACTAATCTGCCTGTCCTTATTTAAAAGAGTTCCATCTAAGTCAATAGCAATAAGTTTAAACAAAATATCCTCTCCCTTATGTAAAAGAAAGTACTTTGCATTTGCAAAGTACTTTCACCTAATTACTCTTCGTCATCCTCGAAATCGTCGTCGTCAGTGTATAGTGCATAGAATGCTTCTGAAACAAGGTCAAACTCTTCTTGGTCTTCGATTAATTCTAACTCAAACTCTTCATCATCGATTTCTTTGTATTGATAAAGAAGAACTTCATCTTCCTCTTCATCTTCTCCCAATGGTAGTAATGCGATATACTCTTTATCCTCAACTTCGAAAATTCCTAGTACTCCACATTCTAATTCTGTATCATCATCTAGAGTAAGTGTTATTATCTCCATTTCCTCATGATCGTGGTCGTGGTCATGATTACAGTTTTCATCGTGCACGTGTTTGTGATCGCTCATTATAATTCTCCTTTATTATTTATTTTCTATATTTATAGTACCCTATTTTTAGTCTACTACACAAGCTTTATCTTAATCTATTTTCTTCAAAACTTCAAGTAAAAGATTATATGATCTCTCAACTGAAGATATACTTATATTCTCCCCAGGGGCATGAACTCCCCACATATTAGGTCCAAAGGAGACCATGTCAATATCACCTAAAACTGCATTGAACAAACCGGTTTCCAATCCAGCATGAATTGCTTCCACTTTAAGTTCCTCACCTGTTAATTCCTTATAGGCATCCTTGAACACTTCTCTAATATAAGAATCCTTCTTGTATTCCCAAGCAGGATATTCTCCGTAAAACTCAAATTCAAATCCCAGCATACCTGCAATTGTTTCAATTTGATTTGAAGTAAACTCCTTCAGACTTGAGTTAGAACTTCTAACAGCGCTTTCAAAAGTTACATAACCTTCTACTGTCTTAACAACCCCAAGATTGTTAGAACTTTCAACAAGACCTTTAATGTCCTGGCTCATTCTTTGTACTCCACTTGGAATCAATATCAATGCAGCAATTATCTTATCCCTCAAGTCAGCTGTAAAGGCTTCCTTTAGGTCCTCTCCCTTTTCCAAAGTTATACTTAGATCTGGATCTGAAGTCTGAAGCTCAGTTTTAATTAGTTTATTTATCTTTGAAACTATATCTTTAGCTTGGTCAAGTTTATCATCTTCTATTCCAAGTTTTGCCACAGCTAAACGAGGAATTGCATTGGATTTAGATCCACCATCTATATGGTATAGATCAAAATCAATTTCCTTTAAGCTATCAAGGACTCTACCTAATATTCTATTGGAGTTCCCTCTTTCTCTATCTATCTCCATACCTGAATGCCCACCTAGTAAACCACTCACCTTAAGTGTATAACCTGGTTTGCTGGAGTCTTTAAGCTCAATGGGAGCTTTTACGATTACCCTTCTTCCACCAGCGCAACTAACTAGAATTACCCCTTCTTCTTCAGAGTCAATGTTTATTAATATCTTGCCATCAACTAAATCCTTATTAATGCTCCCAGCCCCTGTCATGCCAGATTCCTCATTGGTTGTAACAATTACCTCCAATGGAGGATGAGCTATATCCTTTGATTCTAGTATTGCCAATGCCATGGCAACTGCAATACCATTATCTGCACCCAGTGTTGTATAAGGTGCAATTAACAAGTCTTCCCTCACTTCCAAAGGTATGGGATCTTTTGTGAAGTCTATTTCGAAGTCATCAGCCTTCTCACATACCATGTCCATGTGCCCTTGAAGTATTACCCTCTTATTATTCTCATAGCCCTTTGATCCAGGCTTCTTAATTATTATGTTTAATGCTTCATCTTGATGTACTTCCAAGCCAAGCTCTTCTGCCACACCCTTTAGATAATCACTTACTCTTTTCTCATCATGTGAACATCTTGGAATTTTTGTCAATTCCTCGAAGTAATAAAATACTCTTTCTGGTTTTAGTCCTTTAGTTACCAATTTCTTCTCCCCCTTTTAAAATGTACTTAATCATATTTCCAAAAACATCAAAACCTCTTAAGTAGATATATGTGTAATTTTCATTAAGTTTTATGGTAAATTCACCATCTGAAATATCTGGTTTATGCTTTTCTAATAATAGCTCACTTTTGTTATTTACCCCAATTACTGAAATATAGTCAATTAACTCCAAGGAATTATCTTTCTCAAGAGATAGAAACTCATCTACATGATTTGTTTTTTTAAAGATACTTGTATCATTTAGGTGATAATTTTTCAACCTTAAGCTAATTTCATCCACTCCAATATTATAACTTAAGTCCAAACTAACATTCTCCCTGGAACCTAATTCTTCATCAACATAAACTAAGTAATCATACTCAGACAAGGCAAGTCTTTTCTTTGTTGTGGATATGCTTATGGCTTCAATGTCACTACCTATCCATCTTCTATTTAAATCATCTGCTACCCTTATTGTAGTACCACTGCCTAAAAAAAAGTCAGCCACCAGAGAATCTTCATTGGATGAAGCTAGGATAATTCTCTTTAATAGGGCATAGGGTTTTTGTGTGTCATATCCCACCCTTTCTCCAGATGTTCTTCCTACCATATCAATACTCCACACATCCTTCATATTGACCATGGTATACCAACCTAGATCATCCTGAAATTCCTCAACATTCTTAAACCTATATGGTTTGTAGCCTCTGTTATAGGATTTTTCCTTTTGTGGATTAAAAATATAATCTTTTGTCTTTGAATATACTAATATATTATCGTGTTTTTTAGAAAATCTCTTCTTAGTAGATCCTCCTGATTTATATGACCAGATAATCTCATTAATAAAGTTCTCTTCCCCAAAAATGTGGTCCATTATTATCCTTAAGTAATGAGCCATTCTTTGATCAACATGGACATATATACTTCCCTTATTGGATAGAAGAATCTTAATTAACTTCAATCTCAGGGTAAGCATTTCAAGGTATTGGTATTTACTCTCCCACTTATCCCCATAAGCCAAGACTTCAAAATCCTTCTTTAACCCCTCCACATTTACAGACACCTTTTTATAGTACTGAGAGTTTGAATAAAAGGGTGGATCGATGTATACTAAATCAATCTTATCCTTATAGCCATTCTTTATTAAATGGATCAAAGACTTTAGATTGTCACAACAATATAGGGTATTGTCTTTCTCAATACCCTTTCTTGTATATTCTTTTGTTAAATCAATGTTTTCATCTTCTAAAAAGTATTCCATCTGTTCATCAGAAACTCTTAGAACTTTTTCTAATTCATTAAGAATTGTCATAATCTCTCCCATTTAGAAGGTTATTTTATCCCAATCTATATACTTATTTAGAGTATCAACAAACTTTTCCAAATACTCTTTGTGTACTTCATCAAATCTTTCCTTGATGGGACTATCAATGTCCAATACTCCATAAACCTTGCCATTCTTTATAATTGGAATTACAATTTCTGAATTTGAGGCAGCATCACATGCAATATGCCCTGGGAATAAATGAACATCCCCTACCAGTTGGGTTTCCTTAGACTCTACTGCAGTTCCACAAACTCCCTTTCCTACTTGAATTCTATTACAAGCTGGTAATCCCTGGAAGGGTCCTAAAACAAGTTCCCCTTCCTTCATCAGATAAAATCCTGACCAGTTTAATCTATCAAGACAGGCCATTATTATGGCTGATGCATTGGATAAATTAGCCAATTCATCCTTTTCTGAACTTACTTGTCCCTTGAGGAGTATCTGCATGTATCTTAGTCTTTCAACTTCACTCATATTCTTAATTGGATCTAATTTAAACATAAAATCCCCCTATAAACTCATATCTACATGACAATATCCACCAGGATTCTTCTTTAGGTAGTCCTGATGATATTCTTCTGCTGAGTAATAATAGTCCAGAGGTAAAATTTCAGTTACAATAGGGTCTCTATATTTTTTCTGTTCCTCATCTCTAACCTTCTTAATAATCCCAACATCAGCTTCATCAGTAAAATATATTCCTGTCCTATATTGACTTCCAATATCTCCGCCTTGTCTATTTAATAGAGTGGGATCTATAATTCTAAATAATCTTTGGATTAAATGCTCCAATGATACCATTTTCTCATCATATTTAATATATGTTGTTTCAGCATGACCAGTTAAACCAGTACATACCTCCTTATATGTTGGTTCCTTCTTTGTCCCATTTGCATATCCTACATCTGTATCAAGTACACCTTCTATTCTTGAAAAGTACTCTTCAACTCCCCAAAAACATCCTCCAGCTAAATATATCTCCTTCATTTTATCCCTCATTTCTTTAATTAATGAACAGAATTATCAATGGTACAAGGAGCACTGTAATAACTCCAGCTACCCCTATGGCCAAGGAGCTCATAGCCCCTTCTACTTCTCCCATTTCTATTGCCTTTGCAGTCCCAACAGCATGGGAGGCTGTCCCAATGGCTATTCCTTTTGCTATGCTATTATTGATTTTAAATAATCTTAGAAGTTTATCACCAACTATATACCCACCAATGCCAGTGGCAAAAACAAAAATAACAGTCAAGGATGGATTTCCACCTAACATATTTGAAATTTCCATAGCAATTGGAGTGGTGGTGGACTTTGGAAGTAATGAACTTATTAGTAAATCCCCTAAACCAAATACCTTCCCTAAAATTAAAATACTAAGTATGCCCATGATGGTACCAAAGGAAATACCCACTAGGATAGGTACTAAATTTTTCTTTAACAGTTCCCATTGCCTAAATAAGGGGACTGCTAGAGCAACAGTAGCAGGAGCTAGAAAGAAGGATATGATACTTCCTCCCTTGTTGTAAGTTTCAATATCTATTCCAGTTAATGATAAAAATCCAATAATAATGATAATTGATACTAAAAGTGGATTTAAGATCTGAATTCTTAATTTCTTGGAAGTCCAAGTGGCAATCATGAAAGCAATAATAGTAAGGGTTACCCCAAAGACGGGAGTATTCAAGTATTCCATCACTTATCACCCCTTCTTCCTTCCATATACCTGATCAAAATCTGGACGCTAAGCCCGGTTGTCACCATTACTACCACAAGACTAACTCCCAAAACAATAAATAAGGCTAAAATATGTCCTTCCATAAGATAGGCAACAGTCATTAAGCCTACTCCAATGGGTACAAACATAATGGATAAGTGCCTTATTAAGACATCCGCAGCTTTTTCCACCAACTTAAGAGGTATTATCTTAAATACCATAAGTCCTAATAGTATCACCATACCTAGAACAGTTCCAGGTATGGGTAAATTCAATTCAGTTTGAATAATTTGACTTATCATTAAAACAACCATAATAAGACCAAATTGATAAAGTGTTGTCATCTCATCATCCCTTATTTCTCATATAATGCAGAAATAACAGGTTTTAACCTGTTATTTCAACCTTTAAAATGGAGCAAATCCTTGATCTGACCACCAATCTTCCTTGTACATGTTGTACTGAGTTGTGAATTGGTCAAGGTGAACTTTCTCCCACTTGATCAGTATATCATAAAGCTTCTTGGCTTCTTCTAACTTTGATTCTTCTTTAGCCTTAGTGTAGAATTCTATTGAATCCTTCTCCATCTGGATGCCCACTCCAAATACTGACATAGCCAATGAAGTTAGAGATTTATCTAATCTTTCCCAATTATAAATATCTGGTGATGGAGGTCCATCTTGGAAAGCCAAGGCTTGGTCATCTTCCTTGCCGTCCTTAATCTTATCAAATAGAACTTTTAAGTATTCTACATGCTTTAATTCTTCGTTTGCTAGTTCCAATAGCGCTTCTCTACTACCACCATCTCCTGCCTGATTTGCGGCCATCTTATAAAACTCATATCCTTCTACTTCATTTAGAATTGCTTGTTTGATTACATTTAATTCATCCTTATACATATAATCACCCTTTCAATTATTCTATCCTACTATTTTTACCCACTTAAAATAAATTATCACTTTATTTTTACAAAGATATAAACATCCATCCAATCTATATAAATATTACCATCACTACTACTTCTTCCATCAGTAGAGTTAATTACAAGCATTAGTTTAATAGCATCATTTTCTCCGTAGTAGAAGAAACTAGATTCCTTTCCATTAATTATTTCTTTCAATACAGGTTCTATACTCATATTGTACAATATCTCACTTGATTTTGAAATTTCTAAATTCAAATTTTCTTGATCTAAAGTAATTAAAAGGTCCTCATCTACCACCTTATTACTTACACTAGTATTGATACTTGCAAAGAATTCATACTCCTCAACTGCAAATATTGATCCATCAAGGTTATTTCTTCTTATATTTATAGTTTTGTACTCATATTCCCCCTTAGAGAAACCAAAAATATTTTCTAGATCTTCAAAATCAGTATTTGTATTAAAAAATTTTATATCTGACAATCTATGATTATCTTCAAAGTAATCTACTATGGCATAAATATTATCTTGAATGTCCTTGTCCAAATCTGGATTTGAAATTATATTATGATCCAATATCATATTGTTAGCTCTTAGTATTTCTTCAAGTCTGTTGTTTTGACTCCATTTAGAAACTATATAGGCATTAAATGGACTAAATACTCCTAGGGTAATTACTATTATTAAGGATATGGGAATAACTATAGTCCTTAGCCTTCTATTTATGCTTAAGGCTACATAGACAAAAAACAACCAAATACCCACAACCAAAACAAAATATCTGTTTTCTGTAATACCGTATTGAGAGATTCTTTGAAATACAGAAACAAACATCATTAGTAGAATGGGAATTATTGTCCTTGAAATATACCTAGTAAATAATTCAAAGATTTTCCTTTCCTTCTCTATAGCTCTGACAAAAAATAGAACAACCAAACTTAATATGGAATACCATATGCTAAGGTTCCCAATCACTCCTTTAGGCCATTGCCAGGTAAATAATATCCCTGCAAAATAAATATAAAGTACAATTGAGTACACAAATATTAAAGGTATTACTATAAATTCAAGCAATACTTTTATAAACTTAGGGTACTCAAAATCCTCAGCCTTTTCATTAGACATAGGAATTCTTCCTAAAAAGTAATTTATCCCAAATATAAAAATTACTGAAGAAAAAATATTTTCAAATACATTTGGATTAAATGTAACATCAAATAGTAAGGATATGGTTTGTAAGATCAAAATTAGCCCAATGAATAATACTGTTGAATAGAAAATCGAGCTTAATATACCTACTAATAGCCTCATAATATAGTTTTCCAAGAACTCATCATTTTTTAGCTTTCCCATAAAAAAAGCGGAAACAAAGAAAATAAGTAATATCCCCACATATTTTGTTACATTTACCATAGTTAAATCATTAAGAATGAATAAATAGTTAGCTAAGACTATTATTCCTCCAGTAAAATATAAAAGTACTTTCTTTGTTAAACTTATTTTGTATGACTCAGACAACAAGTCCAATACCACAAATACTACCAATGATAGCACCAAGGCCATAGCTATTTTTGAGTAAAATATACTTTTACTATATGTGGACAAAACTAAAACTAGGGCTGTCATCAACGATGAAACAACCCCAAGTGGAAATCTTTTAAATGTATTTTTCAATCTTACTACATCCAAACTTAATATATTCCATGATTTAATCAAAGCTTACCATCCCTTAATTAAGCTACTGTATCTCAAATGCCTTTATTTGTTCTTTTATGAAATCCTTATCCTTTAGATACTCTTCAAACTCATTAATTGGACCTATCAGCTGTAATAAAGAATTTCCTAGTTTCTTAACAGTACAGTTGCTAATATAGTCTATGCTGGGATCCATTTTAAATCTAATGTTTATAATATCTAATAATTCATTCTCGATTATGAAACTTTGGTTAGAGTCCAATTTCATACCTTCCATGGCTTTTTTAACTATGTCCTTATACATGTATCTTAAATAATACATAAAGCCTTCAAAATCCTCAGCATTGGTACCATCTTCAATCTCGAAAATGATCTTGAAGAATAGGTTCCACCTAAAGTCCTTATTTATTACTTCCAAAATTGTATTGCCAAATTCCTTAGTGAATTCATCATGATAAGTTATGTCTCTTTCAAAATTAATGTAATTGTTGAAATTCATTGAATGCTTACCAATATCATTTAACCTGTTTAGAATTCTTAAAAAACTATCACTGTAACTTCCGTTACCATCTTCCGCTCTCATGAAGATAAAATTAACTATAACATCTGTTGACTTCTTAAAGTCAACTACAAATCCAACTTCCTGTCTTACCTTTATAATATATACATCATGAATGGTCTTTGAAAGGAGTGACTTTAGTTGAGCTTTCTTAGTTGGGGTTGAACTGGCATCCATGCTGCTCAAATGGTTGTATATTAGCATTAACTGTCTATCTATCATAGTTAAATTATCCTTGATAGATGACATTATGTCTCTGAAAAAGTCTTCAGTAAGCATGTAATTAAAGTTTTTATATAATACCCTATGATCGATGTCTCCCCAGAAAACATTTACCATGGACTTAATCTGAAGCTCGAAATTTACAGAAATACCATCCTTAGAATACTTGCCATCTATTTTGAATATCTCAAATCCATTCTTCTGAATTTGAGGTTGTTTTTCATCAAGATTTAAAGAAATGCTCCCATTAAGTGGATTTGAGTAGTATCCATTCTCTTCCTGAATATTAAATAGTTTTAATATATCTTCGTATATCTTGGTTTCATCTTCAATAAACCTACATTCTATCCTAAATCCAATTAAGTCTGACAAACTATCTACTAAAGCTTGTGGACTTTCGTATTTCAAATAAAAATTATGTCTTAAAATCTTTTCCTTAAGACTTTCAGCAGACTTTATTCTATAATTTACATTGAGAAAGTGGTCCTTAATAAAGAGACTGTCGTTAAAGAACTTTTCCAGCTCTCCAGCTACTCTGTTAAGTTCACCAGACTTGTTTTCAATAAGTTTAAGTGTTGTATCAATAAAATCAAATAGTTCTAATTTCATTTTAAACCTCCCTCACAGACCTAAGTCAATTATACCATATTACATAATAAAGTCACATATAAAAAGGCTTTCTTGGCAGGAAAAGGCCAGGAGAATATTCTCCTGGCCATAAATTTTTAGTTTTAAAACTTATCGTAGTATATTTTCTCTTCTTTTACACCCTTCTTGGTCAAACTCTTTACAACAGAGTCAATCATTGCCTCGTTACCGCAAAGATATCCTTCCTGATTTTCGTTCTCTTCTAGAAGTTTATCAATAGCATTGTTTACTCTACCCTTCTCACCAGTCCAACTTTCATCATCATCCTTGATCCTTGATAGGGTTGGTACGAATTTAAAGTCATAGAGAGTCTCTTCTAGATGTTTGAAGTAATCAAGCATAAATAGATCATCTGGGGTTTTTGCACCGAAGTAGAATCTCGCCTTTCTCTTTATATCATTATCCTTCATGTAGTTTAATAATGATAGGATGGGTGCTACTCCTGTACCAGTGGCTACCATTATCATCTCAGCATCAGTATCTTGATAGTAGAAGTCTCCAAAAGGTCCATTTATTGTTACCTTATCTCCTTCTTCCAAGTGATGGTGAACGTAAGTTGTAGCTATACCCTCAGGTATGAACCCTATTACAAGCTCAAGATGAGTCTTATCTGTTGGTGATGAGGCAATAGAGTAGGCTCTGTAAACTTCTTCATCATTTCCTTCATAAAGAGGTGCTTTTAACTGAACGTATTGTCCTGGTTTGAAGCTTATCTCTTCCCCTTCAGGTAGCTTAAATCTAAATTTTTTAATAGTATCTGTTAGAACCTCTATTGATTCAACTGTAGCTTCAAATTCCTTAACATTAAATAAGTACTCAGGAATTTCTATTTTAATATCTTGTTTTACCTTGCATTGACATGATAACCTTACATGATCATCCATTTCCTCTTGTGTTAGGAAGGGGAGTTCTGTTGCTAAAACTGGCCCTCCTCCATCATGGATTTGAACCTTGCAGTATCCACAGGTTCCCTTACCACCACAAGCAGATGGTATGAATATCTTTTCACCTATCAATGTTGATAGTAGGGATGATCCACCTTCCACAGTGTATTCTTTTTCTTCATTTATTGTAAGTTTAACCTCTCCATAATAACCGATAGTTCTGTCAGCTATGGTTAGTAAAACGGCGAATAGAGCAGTTATAATTGTTATGGAAGCAGTTGAGATTATTATAGTATTCATCTAATCCCCCCTATTGAATCTGTACTATTCCAGAAAAACCGATGAAAGCCATTGCCATTAATCCTGTTACGATTAAAGTGATTCCAGGGCCTTCAAGTCCTTTTGGAACTGTAGCTCTTTTCAAACGCTGTCTTATTCCTGCCAATGCTACTATAGCCATGGTCCAGCCAATTCCTGAGCCCACTGCAAAGGCAAAAGATTGAAGGAAGGAATATTCTCTGATTATCATAAATAGAGAAACTCCTAGGATTGCGCAATTTACAGTAATCAATGGTAAAAATATCCCCAAGGCATAATAGAGGTTTGGAATGTATTTTTCCATTATCATCTCTATTAATTGAACAAAGGCTGCAATACTTATTATAAAGATTATAAATCTCAAAAATTCAAGATTAAATGGTACTAAAATGTAATGATATACAAGGTAATTAATAATTGATGTTCCAGCTAATACAAAGGTTACTGCCTGCCCTAAACCAAGGGATGTATTAATTTCCTTAGACACTGCAACGAATGAACACATTCCCAAAAAGTTGGACAAAATCATATTGTTGGTAAATATAGCTGCAATAAATATTACCATTGGATTAAGTTCAATCATGATTTAGCCACCTCACTCTTCTCGTTTCTATGCTGAATATTATGGGTTATCCAAATTACAATAGCTAGTAGGAAAAATGCACTAGGAGGCATTATCATTATTGTCCATGATGTCCACCAGTCCCCAAGTATCTGGAATCCAAATAAGGTTCCAAATCCCATTAGTTCCCTAAAGAAGGCAATGAACAATAAGACTGCAGAATACCCTATCCCATTGGCAATTCCATCTAAGAAGGATGGCCATGGTTTGTTCTTTTGAGCAAATGCTTCTGCCCTACCCATAATAATGCAGTTTGTTATAATAAGCCCTACATAGGCACCAAGAGTCTTAGAAAATTCAGGATAGTATGCTTTTAAGAATATATCAACAATAATTACATAAGCTGCTATAATAAGTACTTGTACCATCATCCTTATATGCTTTGGTGTAAATTGTCTAATAGCTGAAATAGTAAAGGACGATAAAGCGGTTACAAATGTAAGTCCAAGCCCCATGATCAATGAGTTAGTTAAGGAGTTAGTAACAGCTAAAGCAGAACAAATTCCTATTAGTTGTCTAAACACGGGGTTATCAGACCAAACACCCAATGAAAAAATCTCTTTTGAGCTTTGCTTTGCCATAGACTATTCCCCCTTTCTTTCAGTAATAAACTTGTGAATATCAACGTTCATAAAGTTTGCTACAGATTTTGATGTTAAAGTAGCTCCAGCAATTGCATCTACATTACCACCTGGTGAAGGGTTATATACCACATAGTTGCCTTCTGTTGCATCTGCAACATCAAGATTTCTAAACTGGCTAAGAAATTCTTCTTCTTCGATTCTTCCACCTAGTCCAGGTGTTTCTGATTGGGTAATGAAAGTTAATCCAAGTAGAGTTGAATAATCTTCTGATATTCCCACATATCCAACTATTCCTCCCCATAGGCCTGAGCCTGCCACAGGGAATGCATACCCTTCAATGGAATCACCTTCCTTGTAAATAAACTCGTCTCCATCTTCAGTAATTTTATCTGAGAACAATCTATCCACTGCATCAACGGAAGTATCTTCAACTGGAATATCAAACACATAGAGTATTTTTGTCTGAAGATCATATCTTTGATTTTCAGCTACTTTGTCAGCTGTTGAAACTTCCAGAAAGGCTAAAACAAAAGTGAATATAGCAGTTAGTAGAGACATAAATACTATTGGGTACCAGAATGTTTTCTTCATGCTGTCACCTCTTTCTTCTCCTGAGCCTTTTCCTTCTTATATCTCTTGTAGGCATTTACGCCTTCATCGATAATTGGTGCAAATGTATTTCCAATTAGTATTGCAAACATAACACCGCCTGCAAATAATGCATATCCTCTTATTATTACAGTTACAATACCTATGATAACCCCATAAATCCACTTCCCTTCCTTAGTCTTAGGGGATGAAATGGGATCAGTTGCCATAAAAACAGTACCAAATAAGAATCCACCAGCAATCAATCCATAAAGTGGATTAGGAATCTGACCAACACCAGCAAAGTATAGTATTGAGCTAAGACCTAAAAATCCAAGAGTACAACCAGCCATTGTTTGCCATGAAGCAACCTTCTTATAAATCAAGTAAGCACCAGCTAATACAATCAATATTGCACTGGTTTCTCCTATTGACCCTGAGATGTTACCTAGTAATAGTTCCATTGGTGATAACATGGCTCCAGAATCCCTAAACATAAGCATAGGTGTAGCAGTTGAAACCATTTCAACACCTTCATTTAGATAGGTGAATAAACCTCCTGGGAATGCCAATGAAGCCTTAGTCCATGAAATTGTTAAAGGCTCTGGGAATGATATGTAAACAAATGCCCTTGCCACTAAGGCTGGGTTAAATATATTCTTCCCGAAACCACCGAATACCATCTTCCCAAATAAAATACCAAATACAATACCTACTGCCGCAATCCAAAATGGTGTAGATGGCGGTAGTGTTAAAGTATAAAGCATTCCTGATACCAGCACTGCCTCAGAGACCTTTTTCTTGCTTTTCTTTTCATATATGTACTCTGTTGCAAAGCCGAAAACATTAACAACTAATAATAGCAGTAAAACCCGTAAACCAAAAAAATATGTAGCTGCCATTACAAGCGGAATAAGGGAGATAATAACAGTTCTCATCATTTTCTGCTTGATGAAATAATTTTGAATAAACTTAGAAAACAAAAGATCACCTCCAAAGTAAAATTGTAATAAGTTCATACTCTATTAATACCACATTTTACCTATTTCATTCAATAGATATTTAGTCCCTATAAATAATATAGTGTAAAATATATTTATTGTGGTATATATGTCAGAGAGGTGATTAAATGAAAGCATTTGAAAAATATATGATTAAAGACATGAAGTTAGAGAATAGGATAGTTATGCCTCCCATGTGCATGTACTCCAGTGATAATTCAGGTGAAGTGAAGGAATTTCACACAATACATTATAATGCTAGAGCATTGGGTGGAACTGGCTTGATTATTCAAGAAGCTACAGCTGTTGAATCTAGAGGTAGAATATCTGATAGAGATTTGGGTATTTGGGATGATTCACATCTCCCTGGGCTTAAGAATCTAGTTGAAAGCTTAAAGAGTTACGGTAGTAAGGTTGGAATCCAACTTGCCCATGCTGGAAGAAAATGTGGCATAAAAACTGAGGATGTAATAGCACCATCTGCCCTTGCATTTAGTGATGACTACT
This sequence comes from uncultured Tissierellaceae bacterium, assembly GCA_964575895.1. Taxonomy (GTDB): domain Bacteria; phylum Bacillota; class Clostridia; order Tissierellales; family Tissierellaceae; genus Gudongella. Next base: position 65,353 of record CAZNTE010000004.1, read on the forward strand.
TGACCCCAAGGTCAATGACAAAAGAAGATATTGATAAAGTAGTTAAGAATTTTAAATTAGCTGCAAAAAGATCTCTTGAGGCTGGATATGACCTTATAGAAATACATGGTGCCCATGGGTACTTGATCCATGAATTCCTATCACCACTAACCAATCAAAGAAATGATGAGTATGGTGGATCTATTGAAAACAGAGTTAGATTATTAAGAGAAATTTCAAAGGAAGTAAAATCTGTTTGGCCAGAAGATAAGCCACTTATTCTTAGAATATCAGCCAGTGATTATGCACAAGGTGGAATAGATATTGATGAGATGATTAGAATCATTGATTTGGTAAAATCAAATCTTGATATGATTCACGTTAGTTCTGGTGGTCTTGTCTTGACTGAGATGAATGTTTATCCTGGATATCAAGTGGTATTTTCAGAAAAAATAAGGGAAAGATGTAATATCCCAACTATATCAGTTGGTCTTATAAAAGATATTGACCATGTTGAAGATATTTTAAATAACCATAGGTCTGATTTAGTGGCCTTGGGTAGAGAATTGCTAAGAAATCCCAACTGGGTCTTAAATGAACAGTATAAGACTGGTGAAAAGTTTAGCTATCCAGATCAGTACTTCAGAGCATATAGGTAAATTAAAAAGGATGGTTCCCACAAGTGGTGCCATCCTTTTATTTTTAGCCTACTTATATCTCTCTTTGGTACCTTAGCTCTATAGGATTGTTAGAGAAGTGACTTTCTTTACTAGTTCCATCAAATTTAAATCCACACTTTTCATAAAATTTTCTAGCTCTTGGATTTTCTTCATAAACCCAAAGCAAAACTCTTTTGCAACCTTCATCTTTAAGGATAATCATAACTTCATCCATAAGAGACTTACCCAGTCCCTTACCCCAGGCTTCCTCAATTGTATACATGGAATATATACTTCCACACCTATCTACACCTTCATCATTTTCTGGACTTGCAAAAACAAGTCCACAGGGTCTATCATTAATATATCCAATAAGCACTATCTCTTCTTGAGATATATACTTCTCAAACTGATTCTTTCTTATTTCCACGTTTAGGTATCTCTGAATTTCATCCATAGGTAATAAATTTGAATAAGCTGACCTCCAGCTTTCAACAATAATGTGGGCTAGAGAGGATGTATCTTCAATAATGGCTCTTCTAACTGAATACTCCAATTTACTCCTCCACTACTCTATATTTCAAAATAAAAGAATGGAAGAATAACACATACAAGATCGAAATTAATATATTCGTACCTAAAGAAAAATCGCTATATGATATTAAGTAATATATCAATCCAAAATATATGATTCCACTAACGAATCTAGAAAAACCTGTTGATTTATATTTGGTTTCACAATTGTTACATGTAAATTTGTAATTATTCTTAAAGGTTTGTCTGTAAAAATCCCGATATGATTCCTTGCTCTTACAAACAGAACATTCTTTAATCATACTATTTCCCTCCAGTTAAAAAGAATCTTTAATTTTTCTTCTTAATCAAATTCTCTAGTAATATCTACTTTGACTTACTCTTTCTTTGCTCTTACAAACTCAATAGCTTCTTTTCCAGTTAGATGATCAATATCAATTGCTATGATATTAGATTGTTTACACCCATTAATCTCTTTATTCTTCATCTCCTCTGGCTGGTCCTTAGAATACTTTTCCACCAAGGCTTTAAATCCTTCGAACCATTCATCCCCTTCAACTATTCTAGCCTTCCCAAAGGCAATTACACTTCTAAAGTATGAAGTATATTCCTCACTTACTATCTTATCTTCATCTATTATGGCAAAGGACACCTTTTCATTTTTAGATATTGCATCCATTTTATGACCCGACTTGGCAGAATGGAAGTATATTTTCTCATTATGGTAGACATAACTTACAGGTACTGCATAAGGATAGTCATAATCCCCCATGCAGGCTAGAACACCATTAGTACACCTATTGAGTACTTCTATTGTTAACTCCTTATTTAATAACTGATTTTTCCTTCTCATATCTCTAAACATAGACAACCTCCATCACTAAGTTATATTCTACTGTATTTCAATTTCCCTATTTGTAATATCCAGGATAGAAAATTCAACTTCTCCACCTAATTCTTTCTCAATGTCGCCACTTAGTTCTTTTAAAGCTTCTTCAAAGGCATCAAATCTAGTATCATCAACTAATTCAATACATAGAAATGCATTTTTTGTGGACTCTGTTAACATCGTTCTAACTGATTCTCTCCAGTTCCAACATCTACAAATCGCACCTTCTTCATCTTTATATATAATCTCTCCTTCATATGGTGGTGAGCTTTCATCAGTTCCAAGGGTTATGAAACCTTCATCTCCGTTTGCCTTAGTCAATCTTATATCTCCAACAAATGTATCAATGTCTTCCCCTCCACAGGGGAGTGCATATTTTAATGAAATACAGTTGTATAAGTCAACTAATGGATTAATTGTTCCAAGATAATTCCCATTGTTTGCCCTCTTTAGCAAGGCTTCAATGGAAGATCTTGCTCCTTTTTTTGTCTTGAACTTCTGAAAGGCTTCTCTCCAAACTTTTACTACAGAATTACTGCTGAAATCATCATTTGGTAGATGACTTAAAGCAAGTTTTTGTGAAGCCTCCAGTTTAATTTTAAACTTTTCAGGATCCTTTATGGTATTATCAATTCCTTTTGCAATAATAACTCCTAGTTTCGCCTCAGGAAATACTTCAAAAAAATCATTCTCTACTATGAACTTTTTCATTTTGCCCTCCTATTTTAAATAATAAACCGATTCTAGCACACTTATGGATTTTCATCAATCTTTACTAACTAATCTTACACAAGTAATATTCAATTCTTACATATCATGAGAAATGTCATGTAACTGGAAGTTCATCATGACCTTTCTTTATAATCATTTAAGGCTTAATATATGCATATCCATCACTTTGTCTTTCTACAAGTTCTAATACACCAGCTGGAACTATTTTAACAAAGCCCAAAATTATACTTTGATCTAAATCATTAGCCACCAAGGCATTATTACAAGCTATGAATTCTACTCCTTTTTCCTCTAAGACTTTCATGGTTCTTATAATATCATCCTCAGCTTGTTTCTTATCATAATACCTAACAGCCTCAGCATTGGCTAATACACTTACAGTTAACTTACTATCTTTTGCAGCATCTATTAAGTTGGATACATTAGCTAATACAAGTTTCCACTTTTTAAGTTCATCAACATGTAATATTACCTTGTATTCTTTCATGTGAACATCCCTCCTAAAATAACTATAATATTATAATACCATCTTACTAATTATAACATAAGAAATTATATAAAAAAAAGCACATGAGTGGTCTCACATGCTTTATCAGCCTATATCTAAAATATTTCTACTGGATATTTTCCTTTAAGTGCATTTATCTTTTCCATATAAACACTCTCTTGTTTTTTAGTCAATAATTGGTTTTGAACTTCATTCTTAACATCATCAAAAGATGCCTCTGAAGGATCGTTTTTCTCATTTAATTTGATAATATGATAACCAAATTGAGTTTTAACTGGCTCAGACATTGATCCTACTTCCATATTAAAAGCAGCTTCTTCAAACTCTGGAACCATTTGTCCTTTTGAAAATTGACCCAAGTCTCCACCAGCTTCTTTAGATGGGCATGATGAATACTCCATTGCTGCGTCCTCAAAAGTCTTCCCATTCTTTATTTCTTCAATTACTGATGTAGCTTTCTCTTCTGAATCCACAAGTATATGACTGGCCTTAACCATTTCTGGCTGACTAAACATATTTTTGTTATCTTCAAAGAATTTCTTCATTTCTTCTTCTTCTACACTTATATCTGAAATAAGTTTATTAAAAGCATATCCTTTTATAAGATTTACTTTTGTAGCTTCGAAAACCTCTGCAAATTCTTTTTCTTCCTCTAATTTGTTCTCAACTGCATCTAAATAAAGTAATTCCTGATGTACCATTTCATCAATAACTCTTTTTATTCCTTCAGGTGATTGAAATTGCATAGCCATTTGTGGTCCCATATCATTTAGAAATTTGAGAACATCCTCTCTAGAAATCTCCTTGCCATTAACAACTGCAACTAATTTTTGATCGCTCATTTATTAACCCCATTTCATTTTAATATCTTCTATACCCTAACATAGGATAAATTTTATGTCAAACCTACCAACAAAAGAAAACCTCTTAGGTTACTAAGAGGTTTTAGAAGCTTTAATTAAATTACTGTAATTTCTTCAGCTTGAAGTCCTTTTTGTCCTTCAACTACGTTGAACTCTACTTGTTGTCCTTCTTCAAGAGTCTTAAAGCCATCTTTACGGATTTGTGAATAGTGAGCGAAAACATCGTTTCCTTCTTCAGTAGTAATAAATCCAAATCCTTTTTCTGCGTTAAACCATTTTACTGTACCTTTCATTGCAAAACCTCCAAAATTTATTTCTTTAATTCATGTAACCATACAACAATAAATTTCTAGTTAAGCACTGAATTGGCAAACTAAAATATTGTTACTCTTTATTACTTACTGAATTAAAGCTCGTTTTTATAATACCATTAATACCATTAAATTTCAAGGGTATTTTAAATAATTATTCAAAATATTTGCCAAATTTACTCATTTGTAAACATTTTCACCCTATTGGAAAGCTCTTTTTCGAAGTCAAATATATGTCTTTGATATTCCAGCTCCATTAAAGGTGAACTTAAAATGAAATCTGCACTGGCTCTATTATTAGCAACAGGGATATCATATAAAACTGCAATCCTAAGGAGGGCTTTCACATCCGGATCATGGGGTTGAGCTTCCAATGGATCCCAGAAAAATATCATGAAATCTATTGCACCTTCTGCTATTCTAGCTCCTATCTGCTGATCTCCACCCATTGGCCCAGATTTATATCCCCTAACCTGTAATCCTGTTTTCTCTGTTAAAACTCTTGCAGTAGTTCCAGTACCAACTAAATTATGTTTACTCAATTTATCCTTGTTATCCAATGCCCATCTTATAATATTATCCTTCATTGAATCATGAGCTATTAGTGCTATGTTTTTACTCTTATTGAGTATTAAATCCTTTCTATCCATAGAAATCCCCCCCTCTTTACTATTATAACATAGGTACTTAATCCTTATTATTTATTAATTGACCTTTTACAAAATTTAATTTATGATACAATATAATTATAATAATTTAATAGGAGTGATAATTGTGAACCCAATGATTAGTAAATTTGTTTCTCAGGGTTTTATGACTGAAGAACAAGGACAATACATTGAAGATGCAATAATGAGAAAAGAATCCATTGTAGTTTCAGGTCATAGATCTGCAGGAATTAGACCTTTAATGGCATCCTTAATGGCAGTTGCAAAATCAAATTTCAAAAATGTACAGGTTAAGAGTTTCGAAGATCTTGAAAAAGAGACAGAATTCTTTTTAATCCCTGGATTAGACAACCTTGACTTTGAAAAGCTTATAGGTGATGCTATTGCTCTTGAAAATACTGCTTTTGTATCATTAAAAGAACCTGAGCATCCAGTATCATTAATGAAAGTTATGAAGGCTAACTTCAAAGCAGGTAAAGGAATTGGCAAAAAAATCCACACATTAGAGTGTATAAAAGTTGATGATGTTCCAGTTCTAGATAAAATAACTGAGATGGAATTAGGCGAAAATGGTAAAATTTTAAAGAAGGATTTCTAATCCTTCTTTTTCCATTTTGTCCTAGCTATTGCATTTACATCCCCATATGTAGTTATCTTATGAATAAATTCACCCTTAACTTCCTTTTTTCCTATATTAATTTCTGATCCTTCCAGAATCTCCTTTTTGTATATAATTGAAAACTCCTCTATTGTTTCATTTTCATAGGTTTGAATTTTCATATCCTCAATTATCCAGTCTACATACTTGATATTATTAACATGGTTATTATTATCAATGTCACTTCTTCTAACGGTAAAATTAGATGACTCTTCAATGTCATCAACTATAATGTTAAAATCCGTGAACTCACTAAAGTTAAATTCCTCTATCCTCTTATACTTTTCAATAAAGTCTACTGGAATCCTAATTGGTCTCTTTCTATTCATATCAATTAGTATCCACTGGGTTGTTGCCAAAGCAAAGATATTTCCTTCCTTATCCTCCATAGTGAATTCCCTTGTGGCATAGAACTTATTAAAACCACTGGTCCAAGTAGTTATAAATATACTGTCTTTTGCTCTAGGATACTTATTTACCTTAACTTCCCATCTATTGAGCATCCACCCTATATTTCTTTTAACCAACTCCTCTATACCTGCTCCAATTGAATCACTATGCCAAGAAGATGTTTCAGCCATATATGCTAAGATATTTGGGAATCTCAAATATCCATTCTTATCAGTATTAAAATAAGGAACTAGGTATTCCTTCTTAAATTTAGACATTTTTTCACCTCCTCTGAAAAATATTATACTATAATTTTATCAAATCTTACAAAAAATCCGCATAAATGTTATAATCTACAAATTTGTGGTATATATACTGTAATAAATTTAAAAGGAGGGTTTTTATGGCTAAAATTCAAACTATTGAAGGAATTGGACCGGCATACGAGGCTAAGCTTAAGGAATTTGGAATTGAGAAAGTTGAACAGCTATTAGAAGCGGCAGCAGAGAAAAAAGGTAGAACTAAATTAGCCAATGACACGGGTATAAGTGAAAAACTAATCCTAACTTGGGTAAACCATGCTGACTTATACAGAGTAAAAGGTATTGGACCACAATATGCAGAGTTACTAGAAGCTGCAGGAGTTGATTCTGTTCCAGAATTAGCAAACAGAAATGGTGCTAATCTACTCGCAAAAATGAAGGAAGTTAACGAAGAAAAGAATTTAGTTAGAGGACTACCTGCTCAGAAGCAAGTAGAAAACTGGATTTTAAGAGCTAAGGACTTGCCAAAGGTAGTAAAACACTAGGATCGCTACATAAGCATCCTGCTAAAATTGTTTTTTTTGGGATAATCACAAGGTTGATTATCCTTTTCTCTTGAGTAGAATCATATTAATATAAATATTTGTATTATTTATTCCAATATACTAAAATATAGAAAAGAGGAGGGATACTATGTCTGAAGGTTACAGATTTAAGATGGGGATGGGAGATATACCTGTTGAGCTCTTAGCAAAGATGAGCAATAGACATGGATTAATAGCTGGAGCAACTGGAACAGGTAAAACTATTACCTTGAAAGTAATGGCTGAACATTTTAGCGATATTGGGGTTCCTGTATTTTTAGCAGATGTGAAGGGTGATCTTGCATCTTTAGCTGAAATGGGTTCTATGAATGATAAGGTAAAGGAAAGAATTGATTATATCGGTTTAACTGATTTCGAATTTAAAACATATCCTATTAGACTATGGGATGTATTTGGTAAACTTGGCCATCCGGTTAGAACTGACATTTCAGAAATGGGTCCAATATTACTATCAAGACTTTTAGATCTAAATGATACCCAAACAGGTATATTAAATATAGTATTTAAAATAGCAGATGAGAGAGGCTGGCTATTAATTGATACAAAAGACCTTAGGGCTATGCTTCAGTATGTTGGTGATAATGCCAAGGAGTTCACCCTCCAGTATGGAAATATCACTCCACAATCCATAGGAGCTATTCAAAGATCACTTCTAACCCTTGAAAGTGCAGGTGGGGATGTATTCTTTGGCGAACCATCTTTGGATATAAAGGATCTGATGTCAACAGATGTAAATGGAAAAGGCATCGTCAATGTTCTTGCAGCTGAGGACTTATTCAACTCTCCAAGAATATACTCAACCTTCCTATTATGGTTATTATCAGAACTATTTGAAGAGCTTCCAGAAGTAGGAGATTTGGCCAAACCAAAAATGGTATTCTTTTTTGATGAAGCCCATCTACTATTTAAAGATACACCAAGGGTTCTACTTGAAAGAATTGAACTAGTCGTTAGACTGATTCGTTCAAAAGGAGTTGGGGTATTCTTTGTAACTCAGAATCCTATTGATATCCCTGATACGGTTTTAGGGCAACTTGGAAACAGGGTTCAACATGCTCTTAGAGCCTACACTCCAAGGGATCAAAAGGCAGTGAACTCAGCAGCAGAAACATTTAGACAAAACCCCAAATTTGATATAAAGAAAGTAATTACTGAGTTAAAAACCGGTGAAGCTCTTGTATCTTTCCTTGATTCTGAAGGAAAACCTTCCATAGTTGAAAGAGCTCTCATAGCACCACCAAAGAGTATAATTGGAACAATATTACCTGAAAAGAGACAGGCTATAATTAATAATTCTCCTATGTATTATAAGTATCAAGAAGCTTTGGATAGAGAATCTGCCTATGAAATAATTCAAGGTAAATATCAACTTAAGGAAGATGAACAAAGACAAGAAGAGGAAGCTAAGCTAAGGGAAAAAGAACTAAAAGAACTTGAAAAACAAAGGATTGCTGAAGAAAAAGCCAAAGAAAAGGCTAAGAAAAATAACCCCTTCAATCCAGAAAGAGTTACTAAATCCTTTATGAGTACAGTTACAAGTACCATTGGTAGAGAGATTGCCAGGGGATTACTTGGTTCTATTAAGAAAAGATTTTAAGAAAAGTGGAGCATATGCTCCACTTTAGCCTTGTAATGACCTGTTTTTATTGTTGATGTAAACTCTATTGGCAACGATACTTCTTATTAAAACCGTAATTAGTACAACCATTCCCCCTACTAAGGCAAAACTACTTGGTCTCTCACCCACCACTATAAAAACCCAAAGAGGATTTAAAATTGGTTCTAAAAACATTATAAGTATTGTTTCTAGGGCAGTAAGATATTTAACAGCTTTGGAATAAAAAATATAAGCTAGGCCTAATTGAAATACACCTAATATAAAAATACCAATAACATCTTGTAAAGAGAAGCTTACTCCAAATATAAAGGGAAGTCCTATTCCAACAGTTAATAAGTGTCCCAGCAAAGTAGTCTCTACAGGAGACTCATCCTTCTGAAATCTAAGAGAAATGGTTACTCCTGCAAGGAATACACCACTTAATACGGCAATAAGATTTCCTAACATATTCCCCGCTTCCATATCATCAATGAAAAACAACACCATGCCCACTCCAACAGATAGTATTGCAATAATGTCATACCAATGAATCTTCTCCTTAAGTATCCATAGTCCCAATATTGCAACCCATATAGGGGCAGTAAACTGAAGGATTATTGAATTGGCTGCAGTGGTTAACTTATTAGCTATTATAAAGCCTATTACCATTCCAGAATAGCAAATTGCACCAGAAACCTGTGCCTTTGAAAAGGTAAATTTGGGTTTTCTAACATAAAGCCAAACTACAGCAGCAGAAAACATTCCCCTGGTACTAGCAATAGCTAAAGGTGGAACATTAATGTACTTTAGTATTAACCCTCCCGTGCTTAAAAGCGTTGCTGCCATTAAAATATAAAAAATGGCCCTTATCTTATCATTCTTCATTTATTAATCATACCTACCTTGATAAAGAATTCATTTATTCCAGCTATTAACTCATCAACATCTTTTGAGTTTTTTGCAATATTTTCAATTGGACAAAGGTCATTTCCTTCTCTATTTAAGATAAAAGGTACTTTTGTCTCATATTCTACTTTAATATCAGTGCCAGAAAATTCTTCAATGGCAACTTCACTTATCAGATCAGTGTATAGACCCCTTATTCCCCCATTGATCAGGAATATGGCTGCTGCTTTTCCTATAACTCTATCAGCTACATATGAATCCTTTAAGAGATTATTATCCCTTGTATAAACATCATAAATTGGTTTGATGCCCCTATCAGTTGATTTTGCAAGGACTTCCAAATCCCTAATCACTACCATCTTCAAATTGTTATCGTGTAAGTACTCTTTTGCATGCATTATTGAATTCATCTTATCCCTACTTTCTATTCTATATATTATAATAGATTTTATATAAAAGAAATAGTCTCTTAAATTCTTTACTAAATTGATATTAAGTATATAATAATAGAGTAGGATTTTTAAAAGAGGTGTAATATGTATCCAGAAATGAAATATGAAGAAATAATAGAAAAACTGAATAAAGATGAATATATCATTATTGATGTAAGAACAAACAAGGAATTCCGGGATGAAACAATACCAGGGTCAATAAATATGCCAATATTTAATGATGAGGAAAGAGTTGAAATAGGAACAGCTTATACTAAAGAAAGTAAGGAAGTGGCAAAAACTCTTGGAATTGAAGCAGTTTCAAGAAGACTTCCCTCCATGTTTAAAGAAATACTTGAACTGAACAAGCAATATCCTCATCTAGTGTTTTTTTGCTCAAGGGGAGGTTTTAGAAGTTCAAGTATAGTATCTCTACTCAGGAGCTTGAAAATCGACGCTATTAAGCTTACAGGAGGTTACAAAGCCTATAGAAACTATATCAATGAGCATCTAGAGGAACAAATCCAGGAGATTAATCTTATAGTCTTATATGGAAATACTGGTACTGGGAAAACACATGTCCTAGAAGAACTAAAAAATCTAGGTGCAGATGTTATCGATCTAGAGAAGTGTGCAAATCATAGGGGATCAACTTTAGGTAGTGTAGGGCTTGGTGAACCAAACTCTCAGAAAATGTTTGAATCTCTCCTTTATGATGAACTAGTTAGAAGAAAATCAAATACAATATTTACCGAAGGAGAAAGTAAGAGAATCGGAAAATCAGTAATTCCAGATACCTTCTTTGAAAAGATGAAAAGTGGAAGGCATGTTAAAATATCCTGCCCGCTGGATATAAGGGTTGATAATATTCTAAAAGATTATGTTCATGAAACAGATGATGAGCTAATTGGAGCCTTAAATTATCTGAGAAAGAGAATGGGTAATGACCTTATAGATTCCTTTATTGTGAATGTGAAGTTAGGGAATTATAAAGAAGTAATTTCTGACCTAATGGTTAAGTATTATGATCCCATGTATGAACATCATGTAAAGAACTATATCTTCCATGTTGAAAATCTTAACCCACTTAAAACAGCAGAAATTTTAATAAATGAGTTCATAAATAAAACAGAGACTTTTTAGATATAAATCTTAAAAGTCTCTGTTTTCTCTTATACTTGAATAGTTTAATCCTCAATTTCTTGAAACTGGGTAAATATTAACTTTTCTAATACAATATATAGAAGAATCATGGTTAATAATAATACACCTGCTATAGCAGCTAAAATTAAACTTAAGCTAATAAGGTTTATCAGTTTGAATACTAGAAATCCCAAGGCGCCAATATACAATGATCCCACTGCCAACCCAATAAGAACATTTAGGTTCTGTTTCATTGCCTGTTGTGGGTTGGTCCAATTTCTCATTGGTCTTAGTATATCTATGGTCATCCCCATCATAGTCATTGGGATGCTGGCTAATAGTCCTATTATTACAATTGCCAAAACATCAATCACAGAAATCCTTGCTATGAAGAATATGCTCCCAATAATAAAGGCTGCTGCCAATAGTTGCACTATCAATGAAGCTAGGACCCTTCCAATAATCTGATCTCTTGGTGGAACTGGAATTATCCTCTGTATCCAGAAGTTATTACCTTCTCTTGAAAAGGTTGTAACACCAATGGAATTAAGTATACCCATAACTGCTATGAATCCAATTCCTCCTAGTACCACATATGAAGAGTTGTCAGAAATCAAAGCTCTAATAGGAGCCATATCCTCTCCACCAGTAAACAAGCTCATGGCCATAATTACAGGAACAATTATTACTCCTCCTATTGAATTCATTAAATAAATAGGTGTCTTAAAGAGCATAATAAGTTCTTTTTTTGCTAAAGCTACATAAGGTTTATTGACGTTTAAATTCTTAGTTGCATCCTTTGCTCTTCCCTTTCCTTTATTTGATGATTGTTCTGTATTTCCAATTAGACCATCAAAGAATATTTTCTCAGATAAGTAGATCATGAGAATAAATCCAAGGATTCCAATAGCTACAAATAGCAATAAATTTATTATCCCTGAAAAATTTGAATAATCAACCAAGGCAAATGTACCCCACATTCCTGGTGGCCACATTTTCCCGAAGGTATTAACCAATAGATTAGCATCCCTGGCTAAATTAAATAAGAAATTCTCTCCGTCTGCAATTCCTCTAGCTGTTATTCTATTTATCATCAGTTGAAAATATACGACAAATATAATAAATACAACTGCAGATATAGTTCTTATTAAGTCCTTCTTTCCTCTGATATTTGTATATTTCATAAATGCCATAATTAGTATTGATGCAATTACTAAAGGAAGAATAGGCAATGCCAAAACAGCTATAATACTAAATATCCAATATGTTATTCCAACATAGCTTTTCATCCCATAGATTATTATAAAGGGGAGTATCAATGGAAGAGATGTAATGTACTCACTTACCATCAAACTGGCAAACTTACTTCCTACTATTTGAGACGGCTTTATAGGTAAGGGGACTAGATGAACTATATCATTGGAGAAGTAATACTTACTCATTACATATAATAATCCAAATACCAGTACTGCAACCTGTGATACCATAAAACCCAACATTAAAAAGTATGATTGTTGACCAATTTGTCTAAATCCATCATATAAGCCGTTTAATCCCTTTACCAGCATAAAATACGATGGGATTAAGGATAAAAGTGCAATGGCTATTAATACTACAGTCCATCTATTTTTCTTTTGTTTAAAGCTATGTTTAATGGCTGTTAATCCAAAGGTTATATTTAATTCTGTTTTAATCAAAGATAGGGTTTTATTCATCTTCAGTCAACTCCAAGAATATATTCTCTAGAGATTCCTTCTCCTGAGCTGAAGCCCTTAGTTCTTCCATAGTACCATGGGCAATGATCTTTCCATTGTTAATTATGGCAATTCTATCACAGAGCTTCTCAGCTACTTCCATGACGTGGGTAGAGAAAAATACAGTCTTTCCTTCATCACACATCTTGCGCATTATCTCTTTTAGATTGAAGGATGACTTTGGGTCTAAGCCTACCATAGGCTCATCAAGAATAAATACATCAGGATCACTTAGAAGTGCCGATGTAAGAACTAGCTTTTGTTTCATCCCGTGGGAATAACTACTTATAATATCTGATAGTGCATTCTCAATATTAAATAACTTACTATAATAATCTATCTTTTCCTTCCTGCTTCCCTTATCTATTCCATACATGTCAGCAATAAAGTTTAGGTATTCAATTCCCCTAAGTCTGTCATAGATCTCTGGGTTATCAGGCACATAACTAATCTGCTCTTTTGCAGTAAGAGGATCCTCCCAAACATTAGTACCATTGACAAAAACTCTACCTTCATCTGGTTTTAATAATCCAACTACCATCTTGATAGTTGTAGTTTTCCCAGCACCATTTGGTCCAAGAAAACCAAATATTTCACCTGATTTAACCTCAAGATCAACATTGTTGACTGCCTTTACTTTTGATTTACCGTATGACTTTGATAATCCTTCTAATTTTAGCATATTTTCACCTCTATATTTGTGGCTTTCTTAACAATATCATACCTCTCATTAAATAATTAATCAATAAATCTGAGAAAAAAACCAGGATAAATATTAATTTATCCTGGTTTATGCTTATATCTCCTGAACTACTTTAGAGAATTCCTTCTCAACAAAGTCTGTTGACTCTCTCTTGTTGAATAATGGTCCCCTTAATACAAGAGCAAGTCTTGCCATCTTGTCTGGGAAGTTGAAACCATTGGTGTAAAGCACCTCTGGTCCATTCACTGGCCAGAATGAGCTATCCTCTACTTTAACTAATCCCAAATACTCTGGGACAGCTTTGGAAAGTTCTTCTGTAATTTCCTCTACCTTTTTGTAATTCTTAGTCCATCCCAGCATGTACATCATCTCATTGATTACTTGCCAGTTGGCATAACCAGTTAATGGAGGTATAGCTGTGTATGTTCTTTGAATTCTTCTTTCAGCATTTGTCATAGTTCCTTTTGATTCAGCGTAGCTTACTGCTGGGATTACAACATTTGCCTTTTGTGCTGTTGGTGTTAAGTAAAGATCTTGAACTGCTAAGAACTCTAGATTACTTAAATCAACATTTGGTATATCTTCTCCAAAGATAAACATACCCTTTATTGTATTGTTTTTGATCTTCTCAACAACCATATCACTTGGCATATCAATACCTAAGTCAGCTAGACCCTGGGAGTTATTCTTTGGCTTAAGTTGAATGATACCTCTTCTAGCTTTTCCTATTTGACCAGAAACTACAGCTATATTAGCAATAAGCTTTGCTGCATCGCTTGTTATCATATTCTCATCAAATATAATCATAGCTTTCTTGCTTTCCAAGTACATTTCAGCTATATCCACTGCTTCTCCCGTAGGGACTACATCTGATAAACTTGCCTTAAGTTCATCAAATCCATTGGCATTCTTTGGCTGGAATCCCTTGTCTATAATTACTTTTAGAATTTCCTTTAGTAAGGAATTGTCATTTTCAGGGCAAAGATCCGCTTGTGCCCAATCGTTAATCTGATCATACTCTTCATTAATGGTAACAAGTCTAGCCCCATTTTCTACAGCTTGCTTAACTCTTAAAGCTGCTATTGTATGATCCCTCATCATTGCTGCCCCAACTACTAAAATGAACTCAGCCTGTCTAATTTCTTCAAATGTATTAGTAGATGCGTCATATCCTAGTACTTCTTCAATGCCACCATAATTTCTATTGAATGAAGTAATGTTATCGGTTCCTAAAAATTCCTTAGCAAATTTCTTAGCTACATATATTTCCTCGTTGGTAAACTTATCAGATATGGCAACCGCTACTGCATCTGATCCATATTGTAATTTGAGAGCCTGCATCTTCTTAGCTACCATACGCATACCATCATCCCAGTTACTTTCAACAAATTCTCCATTTACTTTAACCAGTGGCTTAGCTAATCTACTCTTTTGTTTTGCTTGATTGTATCCGAATCTTCCTTTAACACAAAGTAATCCTTCGTCAACCTTGCTATTTTTATCTGGCAATGCCCTATATAGCATATCTCCATTGGTATTTATATTAATATTACAACCTACTGAACAGAAAGAACAAATCGTTTTAGTTTCAACTGTTTCAACAGGAACTGATTTATCTATTTGGAGTCTTTCCTGAATAGCTCCAACTGGACACACGCTTACACATTGTCCACAGGAGATACAAGATGTTTCACCTAATTTAAGATCTAGCGCTGGTTTAACAATAGTATCAAACCCTCTATCCACTAATCCCAAGGCACCATTATCCATAACCTGATCACAAACTCTTACGCATAGGCCACATAGGATACATTTATCTGTATTTCTAACAATAAATGGGTGACTATCATCATCTTCCCTATAGTGAACCTCGCCCTGGAATTGTTCAGGTTCAACATCGTATTCATTTGAATAATTATAAAGTTTACACTCAAATACATCATGACATCCACACTCAAGACATCTCATAGCGTCCTTGATTGCATCTTCAGGAGTAAATCCAAGATTAACTTCCTTGAAGTTGTTCTTTCTCTCCTCTGGTGATAGATGTGACATTGGGGATCTGTACTCTAATTTCCTGTCAGCATAATGTTCCTTAGTTAAGTGTGTTCTTTCAACTACATAGGGTCTTCTATAAGGGATAATATGACCTTCAAGATATGAGTTAATTACTCCAACTGCTCTCTTAGCATCTCCTATTGCCTTAATTGCAATGTTTGCTCCCTCATTTATAACATCACCACCGGCAAATATTCCTTCAATGTTTGTCTGGTAGCTACTTTCATCAGCAGCAATTGTTCCTCTTCTAGTTGTTTCAAGTATTTCAAAACCTTCAAGACTAGATTCCTGTCCTATTGCTCCAATTACAAGGTCAACATCAAGGTATTCAATCTCACCTTCAATTGGAATTGGCTTTCTTCTACCTGAGGCATCCTCTTCTCCAAGTTCCATTTTCTGCAATTTAACCTTTGCAGCCTTTCCATTCTCTTCAATTATTTCTAATGGAGCAACTAGGAACTTAAATTCCACCCCTTCTTCTTTTGCTTCTTTAATCTCTATTAGCTCAGCAGGCATTTCAGCTTCTGTTCTTCTATATATAATATATACTTCCTTAGCTCCAAGCCTAACTGCAGTACGACAAGCATCCATTGCAGTGTTACCACCACCAATTACTGCTACCTTATCTCCAATTATCATATGCTCATTAATGGTAGCTTTTCTTAAGAAATCAATACCACCTATTACTCCAGGTAAATTCTCTCCTTCTACTCTTAAGCTAGAGCTTTTCCATGCCCCAATTGAAACATATGTAGCATCAAAATTGTTTCTAACATAATCAAGGTCAAGGTCTCTACCAATCTTAACGTTATTTACTAATTTTGCACCCATTTGTTGAATGATAGCTACTTCTTGATCAATTACATGACCTGGAAGTCTATATTCTGGAATTCCATATCTTAACATACCACCCATCTCTGGCATCATGTCATAAACTACAACATCATGACCGGCTACTCTTAAGAAGTAAGCAGCTGATAATCCACCAGGGCCTCCACCAATCACTGCAACCTTTTTACCTGTTGGTTCCCCTAGTTCAGGTATAAAGATATCATCACTTGCAAGATCAATATCCGCTAGGAAAGATTTTAAATAGGCTATGGATATAGGCTCTTCCACAAGTTGTCTTCTACACGCAGTCTCACAAGGATGAGGACAAACTCTCCCTATACAAGCAGGTAATGGAAGCTGTTCCTTTATAAGTTTTAATCCTTCCCTATATTCCATATTTGCTGCTAATCCAACATATCCCTGACAATCAGTATATCCTGGACATGCCAGTACACATGGTGCTCGACAGTCCCCCACATGGTCTGATAAAAGCAATTCTAATGCAGTTTTTCTTGAGCTTTTTACTCTGTTGGTATTGGTGTTAACAACCATACCTTCAGAAGCTACTGTAGCACAAGATCTTAGTAATTTGGGTATACCTTCAACTTCTACAACACAAAGGCCACATGACCCATAAATCTCTACTCGTTCATCAAAACACATAGTAGGGATTTCTATATTATTCGCTTTAGCAATGTCAAGGATAGTTTGGCCTTGATTGCCCTTAACTTCTTTACCATTTATATTTAAATGAATTACAGACATATTTCACCCCTACCTTCTTAACTTATTGTTATAGCATCGAACTTACAAACTTCGTAGCACTTTCCACATTTTATACATATATCTTGGTCGATTAAGTGAAGCAATTTTGGCTCGCCACTTATGGCTTCAACTGGGCAATTTCTCTTACACATACCGCAGCCTATACAATTATCCTCAATGAAGAATGTTATCAGTGCCTTACAAGCCTTTGATGGACATTTCTTATCGTGAATATGAGCTTCATACTCATCTCTGAAGAATCTAATAGTACTTAATACTGGATTTGGAGCAGTTTGACCTAGTCCACAAAGGGATCCGTCTTTTACTTCAACAGATAACTTCTCAAGTAGTTCAATATCCCCTTCTCTTCCATCACCAGCAACAATTCTCTCTAATATTTCAAGGAGTCTCTTGGTTCCCAACCTACAATGGATACACTTACCACAGGATTCCTTCCTTGTAAAGTCTAGGAAAAATCTAGCCATTTCAACCATGCAAGTGGATTCATCCATAACAACCATACCACCAGAACCCATAATAGCTCCTACCTTTGTTAAGGATTCATAGTCAACTGTTGTATCTTCCAAGTGAGCAGGAATACATCCTCCAGATGGTCCACCCATCTGAACAGCTTTAAACTTCTTATTGTTTAGGATTCCTCCTCCTATTCCATAAATGATATCCTTAATTGGCATTCCCATGGGAACTTCAACCAGTCCACCTTTTTTGATTTTTCCAGTTAGTGCAAATACTTTTGTACCTTTGGATCTTTCTGTTCCATAGGCTGCAAATGCACTTCCACCTTTTCTTATTATCCAAGGGATATTTGCAAAGGTTTCAACGTTATTAATATTAGTTGGCTTGTTCCAAAAACCTTTTTGTGCAGGAAATGGTGGTTTAAGTCTTGGCATTCCTCTTTCACCTTCAAGAGAAGCGATCAATGCTGTTTCCTCTCCACAAACAAATGCTCCTGCACCTGCTTTAATTCTAATTTCAAGATTAAAGCCAGTTCCAAGTATATTCTTACCTAAATATCCTGCTTCTTTAGCTTGTTTGATTGCAATATTCAATCTCTTTATAGCCAAAGGATACTCAGCTCTAACATAGATAATTCCTTCTTCTGCTCCGATGGCATAAGCTCCAATTGCCATACCTTCCAATAATCTGTGTGGATCTCCCTCTAGAATTGCTCTATCCATGAAAGCTCCTGGGTCTCCCTCATCTGCATTACAAACCATGAACTTAGGTGTAGCTTTCTCCTTTAGTGCAGCATTCCACTTAAACCAAGTTGGGAAACCTGCTCCACCTCTACCCCTTAATCCAGATACCTTTACTTCTTCAATAACTTCTTCAGGTGTTAATTCCATTAAGCACTTTCTAAGTCCTTCATAGCCACCTTTTTCTATGTATTCTTCTAACTTTTCAGGGTTTATAATTCCACAGTTTTCTATGGTTATCCTCACCTGTTTATCTATTGCTTCTTTGTCTATGTCTGATATCTTGTTAGAAATATCTTCATCCTTAGCAATGGCTTTACTTAATAGCTCAGTTGCCTTATCATGGGAAACCTTTACAAATCTCTCCATGTTGCCTAAATCATCATATATATCAACTATTGGCTCTAAGTGACACATTCCTACACATCCGGTAAGTTCCAGCCCCACATTTAAGTCATTGGACTTTATATGATCATCTAAGGTCTCATATACTTTCCTCGCTCCAGCAGCAATACCACAACTACCTAGTCCAACTACAACTTTCATCTAATTTCCCTCCTTTACTACTAAGGATTCCTTTTTAAGACCTCTGATAATGTCCTTAGTCTTCTTTGGAGTTAAACTTCCATATGTTTCACCATTTATCATCATAACTGGTGATAAACTACAACATCCTAGGCAAGCAACATTGTTAAGTGTAAATAGGTTATCATCTGTTGTTTCTCCATCCTTAATACCGAGTTCTTCAGTTATGGCTTCTTCAATTCCATCTGCACCATTTACATGACATGCTGTTCCTTTACAAAGCATGATTAAGTTTTCGCCCACTGGCTTAAGTCTAAACTGAGTATAGAATGTAGCTACACCATATGTTTGAGAACTATTAATCCCAGTTTCATTGGAAATGTGCTCAAGAACTGAAAGGGGAAGAAACCCATATGTTTCCTGGGCGTATTGAAGAATTGTAATTAAACTGCCCTTAACATTCCTATACTTATCTAAGACTTCATCCAATAGTGATAAATCAACAGATTCATCTAAAAAATGAGTCTTCAAATCTTTTGATCCGCAGCAGCCCACAATATCAACTCCTTTACTTTTAGTTATAAATCAACAGTATAATTATAACCCATATTTTCTGAATAAACAATCATATAAACCGTTAATAAGATAACATGCTTGTTAATTCTTTGCCAAATTTGAAAACCTCTATAAATACAATTTCCTAGAAAATTACTAGGGATTAAATAATTATTTTTGCAAGTTTCTATACTAAAAAATTCACCTAGATGATCTCTAGGTGAATCTCCTTAACTTCCTGCTATGGATAACTTTTTAAGTTTAATACTGGGAGAACCAAAGTGGCTGCCACTTGGGAACCCGAATTTTATGTCACTTCCAACTTCTTCTATATCCATCAACATGGAGAAAAAGTTTCCTGCAACTGTCACTCCATTTATTCCTTTAGTAATTTTACCTTCTTCTATTAGAAAGCCTTGAGCTTGCATGGAAAAATCTCCTGACACTGGGTTAAGTCCTGAATGTAATCCTGCTACATGTGTAACAAGCACACCATTATCAATATTTGAGACTAACTCATCTAAGGACTTTTCTCCTATTTTCACAAGGATGTTAGTTCCTTTAGTTGATATAGGTGTTTTATATGATTCTCTAAAGCCATTTCCAGTGGGAGCTACACCTGCCTTTAAAGCAGCTTTCCCGTTATATAATAAGGTGTTTAACTTACCATTCTCCACTATTTTCTTATACATTGTTGCATTTCCCTCATCATCAAATGTACTAAGGGCAAATCCCATTTCACATAGTGGATCCTCTAATATAGTAAAAACATCTGAGGCTATGACTTCTCCAGTCTTATCTTTTAACTGTGACAAGCCTTTCTGAGCATTTTCCGCTGAGAATGTGGGAAAGAAGGCCTCTAATATATCTGCAAAAACATTCCCCTTTATTATTGTGGTGTAGTCATTACTTTTTATTGGTTTAGCATTTAGCAAGGATACTGCCTCATTTACAGATTCTTTAGCAATATCTTCAATATCAATATCCTTAAAATCTCTAAACATCCTTAGAGCTGAGCCAGTTTTTGTGTCATTATCATCCTTGGCAACAACACCCATGTATATTACTGCTCCTCCACCTGCTTCCTTCATATCTAAACCCTTTGAATTGTATATCTCCTTAGAAATATTATATTCTTCATAAATGCAGCTTTGGAGAGATGTGATTCTCTTGTCTAAGGATAGAGCTGTCTTTTCCAACTTTTTCATCAACTCTATTTTTTCATCTATTGAAACCTCATCTATCTTATTTTTAATCTGGTTATTTATCATATACTCGTCAGATGGTTCAAATATTGGGGTTAAGTCTGTAGTATCAATATATTTTGCATTATCATATGCTTGTTCGACTAATAATCTAGCTGAGGCTTCATCCAATGTTTCAGAGAAAGCATAGCCCATCTTCCCATCCTTCAATCCTCTAAAGGAAACTCCTGATGATTCTGCAATTGCATACTTATCAATTTCTCCATTAAAAACATGTATAGAAAGAGTCTTCTCTTCATTCCTATAAAGTTCCAGATCATCGAATTTATCTCTACCTAGTAAGAATACAATTTCCTTAAAATGATTAAAATCCATTATTCATCCCCCTTTCTTCCACCAACTGTAAGCTTGCTGACTCTTAATGTTGGTTGACCTACATTTGCTGGAATTGAACCACTAGATGATCCACACATACCCTGCCCATGGGAAAGATTGTTTCCCACTGCATCTATAAGGTTTAATACTTCTATACCATTTCCTATTAAAGTTGCACCTCTTAGTGGTTTTACTATTTTGCCGTTTTCAACTAGGTAGCCTTCCATAACTGCAAAATTGAAATCCCCAGTAGCAGGGTTTACACTTCCTCCCCCTAGTTTCTTGGCATACAATGCTTTTTCAGTATTAGAAATTATATCATCCCTGGTCATCTTACCAGCATCAATATAGGTGTTGTTCATCCTGGATGTTGGTGCAAACTTATATGATTGTCTTCTGGATGAAGCTGTAGATTGGGTATTCATTCTTCTTCCATTTAATTTATCAACTAGATAGGATTTTAATATTCCATTTTCTATTAATATGTTTCTTTTTGTTGGAGTACCTTCATCATCAATATTGGTAGTCCCCCAAGCATTTGGAATAGTTCCATCATCTATGGCTGTAACCAAGGGCGAAGCAACCATTTGACCCATTTTACCAGCGAATGCAGAAGTTCCTTTGGATACAAAAGCTGCCTCTAAAGCATGACCACATGCCTCATGGAATAAAACTCCACCAAATTCATTATCTATTATAACTGGCATAGTTCCACTGGGAGCATAGTCTGCATAAATCATTTCTTTTGCAATTCTTGATGCTTCCCTTGCAACTTCCTCAACATTTACATCATCATAGAATTCAAACCCCATTGATGCTCCTGGGGCGTAGTATCCTTCTTGCATTTCTCCATTTCTATTTGCTACAGATGCTACAGTGAATCTTGTTCTAACTCTCTTATCATTGGCCCATAATCCATCAGTATTTGCTATGAAAATATCCTGTTCCTCTTCAAGGTAAGTAGCACTTACTTGAGAAATGATTGGATCATACTCTTTACCTGCCCTATATGCTCTTTTTAATAGTTCTATTTTATCCTTTTTCTCTACCTGAAATAGATTCTTCTTAATTGGATTGTAATCTGTTGAGTTTCTCTTTAGGAAGTTAAGTACCCTTTCTGTATCCTTACCATTAAGGGCTGCAGCAGCATTTTTTGCAACCTTAATTAGGTTTTCTTCACTAGAATCATTGGTATAGGCGTAAATTGCGTTAAAGTTGTCAAGAATTCTAATTCCAACACCATATTCTCTTCCAGTCATATTATTCTCAATATTACCTCCTATGAGTTTAATATTTCCCACAAGCTTATCTTCCAAAAAAATTTCAGCAAAATCTCCACCTCTTGATAATGCTGCATTTAAAACATTCTCTACTGTCGACTTATTTAACATCTTTTCCCTCCTTAAGCTTTTGCTGTAATTCTACTATTGATAGTCTAGAAATATTCTCTCTTGGAATATCCAATAGAGTAATTATTTCTTCCAAATCATCCTCTTGTTCAACTTCTATTTCCATATAGGGAAAAGGATATGTTTTATCATCCCAGATATCTATATCTATTCTAGCTTTCTTGAAACTATATGATCTTCTGTCCTTAAACCCAACATCAACCACTTTAAAACCAAGCTTGCCAAATATATTAAGGATATTATCCTTTTCTTCTAAGGTTACATTGTATTCTATATTCTCTCTTAGGCTCTCATTTAAGATTTTCTCTTTTAGAGTTAGAGTTATTTCCTTTTTGCCAGATATTTCTTCTTCCATTTCTCTGATTCTTAAATAAGCATCCAAGTATGATTTTATTGGTTTCTCTAAATTATCCAGTAGAGTGTTAATTTGTTTTTCAATTGCAACAAGTTTCCCACCAAGGGATATAATCTTTTCTTGCATTCTATCTACATCGATATTTAAAACCTTCACCTCTAGTTCCTTAGTCATATAATCCCCCTATTTCACTGATGAGTATGCATCCTCATCGCAGATAATAGTAACATCTTTATGAGCTAGTAAAAATGATACTGGTAGTTGTGTACTTATAAGTGGTTCCTTGATCAATTTAGCTATAACCTCAGCTTTGTTTTTTCCAGTTGCTATTAATACGATTTTATCTGACTTTAATATGCTACCCATGCCCATGGATACTGCTTTCTTTGGGACCTCATCCATTGAGTTGAAAAACCTAGAGTTGTCTTTTATTGTCTCCTCAGTTAAATCAACAAGGGAAGTGTTTGCATTTAATTTTACATCTGGTTCATTAAAGGCAATATGACCATTGGAACCAACCCCTAGTACTTGGAGTTTAATTCCACCGGCATCTAAAATCATCTTATCGTAATTTAGTATGGTATCTTGAACCTTTTCAATATCACCACTGGGCACATGGGTGTTTTCCATTGATATATTGATGTGATCAAATAGCTCCTTATTCATGAAGTATCTGTAGCTATTTGGATTATCTTTATCCAGTCCAATATACTCATCAAGATTGAAGGAGGTAACCTTGGAAAAATCCAGACCTTCTTCCTGGAATCTTCTAATTAGTTCCTTGTACATTCCAATGGGTGTTGATCCTGTGGCTAATCCTAAAACCGTGCTTGGATTACTTCTAATCTCTGCCTCAAAAATGTCAGCTGCTTCTCTACTTACCTCTTCGTAACTTCCTTTTACGATTACTTTCATACTATTCCTCCAATATCAATTTAAGTTTAAAATCTAAATAGTCACTAGAAACTAAGTGAAACATCATTCCTTCAAAAATTCCTTCAATGGAATACTTATGACCCTCAGCATGTAAATGACCGTAAACAAAGGTATCTACCCTATACTCTTTTAACAAATCCACAAACTCATTTTTCCTTAACTTTCCGTCAAAGGGAGGATAGTGAAGCATGGCTATACGATAATCAACGGTTTCAGGAATGCTCTTTAAGGATGCTTCAAGCCTTAGTAGTTCTCTATTGTATATTTTTTCATCCTGATTATCAAAGCCATCAGAGTCCTTAGACATCCATCCTCTTGTACCAGCTATCCCAATGTTCTTGTAAACAAAGCAATCATTTCGAATGAAATGGATGGTCTTCAAATCCAATGATCTTATCTTTGAAATCCCTTCCCACCAATAATCGTGGTTTCCCTTTATTACTACTTTTCGTCCAGGTAACTCATCAATTAATTTTAAATCCGGATAAGCATCCTTAAGCTTTAAACCCCAGGAAATATCTCCTGGAATTATTACCAGATCCTCATCAGTGACTTTTTTAGACCAATCTTCTATAATTTTTTCCTTGTGATTTATCCACTTTTCACCAAATACATCCATGGGTTTTGTATTTGAGTGATCAAAATGTAAATCTCCTATTGCATAAATCATACTTACACCTCTATTTTCCTAGCATAAACTTACGTAATTATATTTGATTCCTAACTGATCCATTAAAATACCCTCTCTCTCATGACAAGTGAAGATAAAAATTTGCCTCCCCTTAAATGTTTCATCTAAAAATGACAGGATATTTTCTAGTCTTTTATTGTCATAATGAGCAAAGGATTCATCTAAGAATAGGGGCATATCTTTGCCCATTATATGATTTGAAAGGGCTATTCTTAAGCTGAAGTAAAGCTGATCGATGGTTCCTCCACTTAAGCTACTAATGTCAATCAACCTATCACTTGCATCTATTACAGAAAGATTCAATTGGTTATCAATTCTAACTCCCTTGTACTTATTCTGAGTTATGGCCTGAAACAATTTACCTACTTCCTTGTTGATTATAGGAGCAAATTCTCTATGCATCTCCATTGATATTTTTAATATCCTGTCCTTTGCTATGCCTAAGGTCCTTATAGTACTTTCTAGACTATTAAGTTCCTCTTCCTTTCTCTTTAACTCATCGGATACAAAATCCTCTTTACTCTTATCATCTTCTAGACTTCTTATCCTGATTTGGGATGAACTAATATCCACTTCAAGTTCTTTAAGTATATCATTTAGTTTATCAATTCTATCTACAATTTCATATCTTTCATCATAGAAATCTGGTTTCTCCGTTACTTCATGCCCTTTTTCATTTAGTTCAAAATTAGTCAATATTTTATTTATGTTCTCTAATTCTTCAATGGTTAATTGGTTATCCTCCTTGATGGCAAGTAACCTTCTCTTTAGCTTTACTGACTCTTTGTATTCTTCAATATCTGTAACCTTGTTGTGAAGAAGAATCTCAGTTAACTGGTCATGAATAATTTGATTTTCCTGTAATTCATTGGAGTAATCCCTAGAGATTTCATCTAGTTCTTCCTGAAGTTGGTTTTTTTCATCCTTAATTCGATTATTAGCTATTTTTTTAGACTTCCTATCCTCGATTACTTGAAAATATTCATCCATAGAACTGCAATTAGCCTTTGAAATAATTTCTTCCATCTTCTTCAAATATCCATTTAATTCAAGGTATTTACTAATATCGCTCTTCAAACTCCTATTTGATATTAAAATATATATAATGGGAATAAGGGCAAAATGAACCAGGTACCTAAGTTGCAAATTTTCAATATTGAAGGTTGCAATTTGTAGAATAATGTATAGTGCTATAATAGCACCTAGTAGTATTCTTCTGCTTTTTAACTTCTTCTTACTGTTTACAAGTTCTAATTCTATATTCACTTCATGGTTCTCAAAATTCGAGTCTAATTTCATAAATTGATTATACTCTTCAATTCCTGCATCAATTTCATCAATCTCATCTTGGCTTAAAATATTAATTTTGCTTAATTTATCCTCTAGATAATTAATACTTTCTACGGATTTTTCAAGCTTAGCTCTTTGTATTCTTTCTAAAGTGCTAAGTTCCAATGCCCTATCCAACATCTCAATATCAATTGACTCAAATTCTTTTAGGTCACCTATTTCAATCTCAAAGTTTTTAATTTTGTCTATTAGATCTTCTCTTCTTCTTAAATTAACATTCCTATCCCAAAGAAGAATTGTAGTATTCTTCCCCTTCAGATTCTTTATTTCTTCCTTTACTTCTTCTCTTTTTCCTTTTAAACCATCTAATTTATCAAGTTCTCTAATGTAGTCCTCCTTACTTATCATTAGACTATTGTGGGTATTCTTCAACTCTTGAATTTGAGAATTCAACCTATAATAGTATGAAGTGGGAGCTCTTAAAGAACCAATTTCCTTTAATTGTGAATCGATTTTTTCCAATGCCTTCTCGACTGAGATATTGTCATCTCCTCTTATGGATGATTGAGTGATTCTATCTCTAATTTCATCTACCAGCTTACTATCTGTCATAAGTCCCAATTGTCCAATGGATAATGTATTTTTAAAGACAGAACCATTAACACCAAAAAGTTCGTAACCTGGCTGTAAAACCCTGTTTGAATTACCCATGGCATAACTTTTGGTTAAATCTTCTCCAGTTAATAAGTCTGTTACCTTAGTCTCTTCTACTCCCTTGAGAAAATTCCTCCAAATTTGAATATCAGTTTCTCCCTTGCTTATTAATGCCAATCCCTTGTAGTTAACATCATTCCAAGGCCTGTACTTTTCATGGGTTGATAAGTACAGTGTTGTCTTTGTATTTGGTTTTAGGAATCCATAAAAAATCCCATCTATGAAGCTATGAATTGTTGACTTTCCCGCTTCGTTATAACCATAAATTAGGTTGATTCCATCCTTGAATTCAAATTTAGTGTTATTAAATCTACCAAAGGATTCTAAAAATATAGATTTTATAATCATCTACTTCCCTCCTTCTAGAAGGGCATGTATCCCTGTTATTAAGGCGTCATAAAACACTGGATCTTCAAGCTCTTCCTTGGAAAAGCTATCAATAAATCTATTTACTATATTATCTTTATTTTCCAATTTTATTTTTTCCAGATCAATACTCCTTGTATTATATTTAAGCTCAAGATGATAAAACTTTGAACTTAAATCATCCTTAAGTATAGTTTTGTCTATATCAAGAGGAAGAGAGCCACTAATATTTACCCTATAGAAGTTTGTGTCCCTTCCTTTATGTGTTTCATCTAGAACCCTATTATATATCTGTTCATAGGTTTCATCGTCTTTTACATCAATATTTACAATAATGAACTCTCGCAAGGAAAATGGTACAAATTCAATTTTTGTTTCTTCCTCCATAACCCCTTTAATAAAGCCTCTTGGTCCTGTCTCTCCAAAATCCAGGGGCTCTAGTGAGCCACAATAGGCCATGTTGTTAGAAAATAACTCTGGTTTATGGATATGTCCCAAGGCTATGTAATCCAATTTCAGGGAATTTAACTTATTTATATCAAGGGGCAAGTACTTATCATCTCCCTTAATATCACCATGTACCATTAATATCTTTTTGCAATCCTCTTCTTTGTTTATTTCATCAAGTATTGACATACTTGCACTTGTTAAATTACCCCAGCTTAATCCATATACCTTGGTATTTAGGTTGCTAAAAAATTTTTCATCAAGCCCATCAGAATTAAAAATATGGACATTTTGGCTAAAATCTAACCTGCCATATATTGAATGGGAACCCAAGCTATCATGATTCCCTGCAATTATACATATCTCCTGATTCTTTGCCATGGCAAGGATATCACTGAACCTTTTTATGTCTGATATTGTAATAAAGTCACTTTCGAATATGTCCCCTGCTAGGAGTATCAGGTCTACTTCTTCTTCAATTCCATAAGAAATAAACCTTCTGAAAGATTGCCAAAGCTCCAGTCTACGAGTTTTGCCTTTTTCTCCTCCAAAGGATACATTTTTAAACTTTAGTCCTAAGTGAATATCTCCGGAATGAATAAATTTTACCATTATAATCCCCTGCTTATATATTATTAAAACCTCTTACCTCTATTCTATTCATTAAGGATTTGATGTCAGACATCTCAATGTCATCTCCAAAATCATAACAGTGGATTAAACCACTTGCCAATGCCAATTTTACTATTATCTCTATTTCGTAACCTTTTTCAAATCCTAAGACAAAGCCAGCTATCATCTGCCCATAATTTAACTTCTTATCCTTATTCTCCAATGGAGGAATACTCAAAGAGTAACCTCTATCCTTATTTATTACTAAAACACCTCTTGTTCCCATATCCACTACAACAAATATTATGTCCTTGTCTAATAAATATTGGGTAGCCTTTATAATCTCGCTCTCATAATCTAACTTTAATTTAGTAATATCCTCCAAATCTTTGATGCTTAAAATACACATAAAGGGTGATGCTTCAAGGGTATTTTGATTGAATGAACTATTGTATCCTAAGTATACTCTTCTACCCCATTTTTTACCCATTAGTGCCAGTTGGTATATTACATCATCCTCTAAATTAGATGGAACTTGACCTATTAATGCGATATTTGGATATATATTCAAATTTTCCTTATAAACTCTATAAAATTCATTTACATCGTCCTTAGATACTTTGGGTGCTATTTCTCCAATACTAATGGTTCTCTTATTTGATACAATATCTATTATCTCTGTAGAATCCTCTCTTATTCTTACAAATTCATGATTAAAGTCAGACTCATCTAGAAGTGTCTTAATATTTTCTCCGTTTAAGCCTCCAACAAATCCTGAGATTTTTGATTCTATCCCTAATAGTTGTGCAAGTAATGCTAATTCAATGCCTAAACCATCAGGAAATACCAATTTTCTACTTGATTTTATGTTACTCTGGTCTATATTCAAATCTTTGACATAAAATCTTCTTCTTAAAATAGGATTAAGATCCACGGATAATATCATATTCAACACACCTCCACTAATGACTATTATACCCTTACAACCTATATTCGTGCAATCTTCTTATTCAAATCATCATTGAAAACAACCTATTATAATTATATAATGAATGTAACAATGAGGAGGTAATTAATATGAAAGAATATGGAGTTTTTGATATATTAGGACCAGTTATGGTTGGTCCATCGAGTTCTCATACAGCAGGTGCAGCAAGGTTAGGAAAAATTGCTAGTGAAATTGCAGGCAGTGGGTTTTATATGGTTGAATTTCATCTTCATGGATCATTTGCAAAAACCTATAAGGGCCATGGTACTGATAAGGCTCTAGTTGCTGGAATTCTAGGGTATGAACCCTCCGATGAAGAGCTGAGAAACTCTTTTGAGCTTGCTAAAGAAGCTGGCATTCAATTTAAATTTATTGAGATTGACATGGAGTATGCTCATCCTAATACAGCTAAAATTGTATTTAAATATGAGGATAAAGAAGATTTTTACATAATCGGTTCCTCAATTGGTGGTGGTAGTATTATTATCACGGATATTGATGGAGATGAGGTTGAATTTACTGGTGAATACCCAACTATTATTTTGAAGTACAAGGATCAAAAGGGAATCATTAGTCGAATTAGTTCCATTCTTGCTTTTCATGACATTAATATAGCTACAATGAAAGTTTCTAGAGATGGTGATAATGCTACTATGTTCTGTGAGATAGATACACCCATTGGTCAAGAAGTAATAAAGGAAATCAGTAGTATCAAAGAAATAACCAGAGCAAAATTTATTTTTTAAGGAGTTGGAACAGTGTTTAATAAAGGATCAGAATTACTAGACTTATGTACCAAAGGGAACATGAAGATATCAGATGTTGTCATAGAAAAAGAAATTAAAATTAATAATAGCTCCTTAGAAGATGTTTTTGATATTATGAGAAAAACATTCACTGTAATGGAAAAGTCAGCCACTGATGCCTTAGACAAGGAAATTAGATCAGTTTCAGGATTAACTGGTGGCAATGCAAAAAAAGTTGAAGATTATAAGAATTCAAGTAGAACTTTAAGTGGAGTTTTTATTAACTCTGCTATGTCAAAGGCCTTGTCCACTTCTGAAGTCAATGCTTCCATGGGTAAAGTATGTGCTGCCCCCACTGCTGGTGCATCAGGGATATTGCCCAGTGCTATTTTATCTGCCAGAGAAAAACTTCAAGTTGATGATGAATCTACTATCAGGGGATTATTCACAGCAGCGGGTATTGGAGAAATAGTAGCAAAAAATGCCACAGTTTCAGGGGCTGAAGGTGGTTGTCAGGCTGAATGTGGAGTTGCTGCTGCAATGGCAGCTGCTGGAATAGTTGAAATGGCAGGTGGAAGCCCTAAAATGAGTCTGGATGCCGCTGGTTTTGCCCTAATAAATATTATGGGTTTAGTATGTGATCCAATTGCTGGTCTGGTGGAATATCCATGCTCCCTGCGAAATGCATCAGGGGTTGTAAATGCATTAATATCAGCTGATATGGCCATGGCAGGAGTTGAAGCATTGGTACCCTTTGATGAAGTTGTTGAAGCATTATATAAGGTTGGTAAAGCTTTGCCTGAATCTCTTAGAGAGACAGCATTGGGAGGTATTGCAGCCACTGCAACTGGAAAAGAACTTTCAAGGAGGCTATTCTCATGAAAATCTTGGAATCCATAAATAATCATATTATTGAAAACAATTTAAGTGATAACATAAGACAGTTAAAAGAAGACAGAAATTTTTCTGTCCTTTCTTTTATGGAGATAATTTCTGGCTATCTTGATAAACATGGATCAAAGCCAGTAATGGAATGGATAAAGGAAATTTACGATTATAGTGTATTTAAATCATTCCCTCATAAACAGTCTTCCCTACTAGATCCTAGTCTATTTAATGTCTATGAGGGTGTTTTATTAAAACTCCAAGAATTAAATGGTTATGACCACTTAGATTATGATGTTAAAAATTGTATTGATGAATATTACAAGTTTGAAAAAGGATACAAGGAATACTTCATATTTGAAATGATGCAACTTGATATGGTAATTACTGGTCATAACACCAATGAACATGTCCTTGGTGTTAAGGATGTTGCCATGCATGTTGCCATGCAACTTAAGGATCTAAAATTACCCATCGATTTGGGGATAGTTCTAGGATCAAGCCTTGGCCATGATATTGGTAAATATGGTGTTGTGGATGAGGAACAAAACAGAGTTCCTTATCTACATTATTATTATACTGAAGTTTGGTTTAAGAAGCTGGGACTTGAAAGGATTGGTCATATTTCAACTAATCACTCAACTTGGGATTTAGAACTTGAAACCCTTCCCATTGAATCCTTGGTTCTTATTTATGCTGACTTTAGAGTGAAAAATCGAATAATCAATGGGAAGTATGAAATGCATACCTTCTCTCTTGAGGACTCATTTCAGGTCATCCTTGCTAAATTAGATAATGTTGATGAGGCAAAAGAACTACGCTATAAAAAAGTATATAAAAAGCTTAAGGATTTTGAAGATTACATGATATCCATGGGAGTTGATACTAGCCTTGAAGGTGTTCTAAGAACTAAGCCAAAATCATATCTTAGTCTTCTAAAAGGTGAAGATATAGTATCCTGTATGAAAAATAAAGCTATTGAGAACAATATCTTCCTTATGAACAACCTAACTAATGAGGAGAAGTTCCTTTCCATCCTTGAAGAAGCCAGAGGGGAAACCAATTGGAGAAGGCTAAGACTCTATATTCAGATCCTAAGAGAATACTCAACCTATATCACTCAGAAACAAAAAGTACTTGCCCTTCATTTCTTATCTGACCTCCTCCTTCATAAGGAAGAAGATATAAGGAAGGAAGCCTCTGAAATAATTGGAAAGATACTTGCGTATTATGATGAAGAATATAGAAAAGAGCTTCCTAAGTCCATAATAAAAGATAAGCCAATAGAAACATCTGATAAGTTGTTCTATGAGTTGTTGAAGGACCTACTCTATCCCAATCATAAGATTATAGATTCCCAAAATCAATGGTTGTATAATTTAAAGCTCATAGTAAAGTCTCTTTTTGAACATTGTCATGAATCAAGTTACAATATGTACTTTGATAAAATAAATGAGTTTTACCAAAGCTGTGATAAACTCTCTGACATATCCCAGTTTTATCTGGTTCAATCAATAACTTATCTACCTTTGAAGAATCTAGATGAAAACCGAAGAATGCAGCTATATTCATATATTCTAAAGAAGGTTTCATCTCTTAAGGATAATATTAGACTTAGTGCTCTGGATAGAACCAATGAGATACTGTCTTTAATTAGCGATCCTTATTTGAATGGAGAACTTAAGGGTCTATTGTCTCGTAATTTAGATAAGTCCAATATCCCTGGAGAAAACTATATAAAATACATCATGGGAAATAGATTGGGTCTTGAAGATGGTAGTTTATCCATTCTCAGAAGTAATTATCATTCTGATCAGGCAAATGTGTCTGAGTTGTTTTTGGAGAATCTTAAAACCGCAACAAATTGGACAAATAAAAAGATAAATATTGATATTCTCTATGATCAAGTGAGAAAGAACCCAACTACCACTGGAATTCATACAGCCATTCACTTATGTAATCTCCTTAAGGTCAGTGCAGTTGAAAGAGTTAGAAATTACAGTGGCTATACATTGCTAAATATTATTCCTCTTCTATCATTTGAACAAAGGAATGATGTTGCCATAGAACTTTTAAGAGCTCTTGAAATGGATAGTTACCAATTTACCAAATTTATACCTGAGTATCTTGGAAAGCTCTTCCTCTATCTTCCTCCTAAGGAGCTGGATGAAATTATTGATGACCTTGAAGATAAGATCAAGGTATCTAGTCCTCAGATGGTAATGCTACTCTTAAATACTATTGGAACATCCATTATAAACTATCCGATTTACAAAAATAACTTTCATGAGGATTTTAAAGTTAACATAACTAGACTCTACAGGTTATTAGGGCTATTACTTGTACCAATAACTTCTTATAAGATTGAGGTAAAAACAGAGGCTTTAAGGGTTATCTCTTCTGTAATCTTCAACTCAAGTGTTCTTTCACTTGATGATAAGTATATTGTATTTGAGAGATTGGCTAAAAAAATCTTAACCTTGTTAGAAGATACTAAGGAAAATACCTTCATCTTCTACAATAATGCCTCATCTTTGAACCATATCTACCGTTATATTGCAGAATATGAGTTTAACTACTCTAAATTAGAGTTGGCTTCAGAAGAAGATATAGCTTTCTTCCCAGGGTCCTTTGATCCATTTAGCCTAGGTCACAGAGAAATAGCAAAGGAAATAAGAAAGCAAGGTTTTGAGGTATATCTAGCTGTTGATGAATTTTCTTGGTCAAAGAGAACGGAAGCTCATCAATATAGAAGAAACATAATAAATATGAGTATTGCAAAGGAAGATGGAGTATATCTCTTCCCTAAGGAAATACCAATTAATCTTAGCAATAATGATGACCTTAAAAAGCTAAAAGAACTTTTTGGCGATAGGGAAGTCTATGTTGCAGTTGGTTCAGATGTAGTTGTTAATGCATCAGCATATAAGATGGAAAAGGACATTCTTAACTTCTCACATGTTATTTTTGATAGAATTCTAGATGATACCCCTAAGGGAGTGGATGATCAAACAAAAGAAGCCTTGAGTAAAATTAAGGGTAAGATCATTAAGTTAAGTCTTCCTACCAGATATGAAGACATTAGTTCAACCCAAATTAGAGATAACATTGACAAAAATCGTGATATTTCGAAGTTAATCGATCCCATGGCTGCTGACTATATTTACAGCTATGGTTTGTATATGAGAGAACCCCTTTATAAAACTCTTGTTGAAACAAAGACCATTGATGTTGAGATTCATAGGAATCTAAGCAGTGAACTCCTTGATTATTTGTTACAACATTTTGGAGATGATCTTGAAATTGATGGTGTATTGGAGCTAAGAAACAAGCTTAGTTATAGACTAATCATCATTAAGGACATGGCAACAGATGAACCCCTTGGCTTCTCGGCCTTTTACTGGGTCAGACACTCTATGCTTTTTGATGAATTTAAGGACCAGAATATTACAGACTACATCAGGCAAACTGCAAAAGGTAGAACAGCTTTTATCGCATCCTTGTATAGCAGGAATAATGACGAGAATCTAATGGATATGGTTTTTAATGAGACCTTGTCCATAGCATTAAATAGAGATTATAATTATGCTATTTACAGCAACACCATGATCAAGGGAACTAATCATACTGCAGAAGAAATAGTTATAAACCAAGGATTCATAGAAACCCCCTACACTCATAAAGGTTCTCCTTTATTTATGGTTGATATGAACAATCCCATCAGCTTAAATCTTGACTTAGAAAACTTTCTTAAAGCCCCCTATGATAGGGATGATAGAATTCTAAAGGTTATTGGAGATGCTAGAAAAAGGCTGAAAAAATCATTGGCTGATTTATATCCTGGAGAACTGCTTATATCATTTAATAGGGACATGGTCTATAGTAAGTTGATACAAAAGGTTTGTGATGCAAATAATGTCTCAATAATTGACGCGAAGAAGCAAGAACTTGGAGATAACATGTGTGTTCCATTTGGTATAATCCTAAATAATTCTATTATACCAAATACTGTCACTAAGACCTTGCATACCGAAAGAATCTTTGCTCCAGATATTCAGAGTTTTACAGTGGGTGAATTCCCTAACTACCTAACCTTAGAAGAACAGTGTAAAACCATAAAATCATTTAACAGGCCAGTTATCCTACTTGATGACCTGCTCCACAAGGGTTATAGGATCAAAATCGTGGAGCCTCTATTGAGGAAACAAGGGATATCAATAACAAAGCTGCTGGTTGGTATTTTATCTGGTAGTGGTAAGGAAATAGCTGAGATAAGAAATCTTGATGTTGATTCAGCTTATTTTGTCCCTAATCTTAGATTGTGGTTTAATGAAAGTGGACAATATCCATTCCTAGGTGGAGATATGGTAAAAAGAGACTACATGGATACCAATTTGATTCCGAGTATTAACTTCATACTTCCCTATGTATCTCCAAGATTCATCAAAGATATTTCTCAAGATGATATATATAATGTATCTGAGGTTTCTTTGAAAAATACCTATGAAATTCTAAGAGTTATAGAAAAAGTATATCAAGAAATTAATGAAAAGAACCTTACATTAGCAACCTTAGGTGAAGTTATTTTTACTCCAAGGTATCCGGATTTAGAGAGAAGCATTTATGAGAAAAAACACATAAAACCTTCCGTATTCCTAGAAACAGATCTAGATTATCTAAAAAGATTGGAGTTTACATTAAGAGGACATAGGAGGAAATAAAATTGTATTATTATAAATATGAAGATAAGTATCTTTTTTCAAAATTATTACTTGATAACCTTCAAAAAGCCAATGAAATAGATCTTATCAATGAAGCTGAAGTATATTATCTAATAAAAATGGATCCCTTAACATCCAGGAGAGGTTTTGTAATAACCTCCCCTGCTCAGCTGGACTCAGAAAGTGAAGGATTAGACTTACTATATGAAAGTAGCAGCATTAATTCCCTATCTTGGATAAATGAGAAAATCAAGAAAAGAAATATTAAAGCCATAAATATATCATATCAATCATGGATGAATGAGCTCATGAGCCCACCTTCTCAGTGGAGAATTAATGTCATGGCTTTAGGTGATGTGGGAAGTAACCTTTGTATAGGGCTTAGACTATCTGGAGCAGACATCTCCATAGGTATATACGATAGAAGTCCTGAAAAACTAAAAAGATGGAATTATGAGTTAAATCAAATAAGGATACCCTTTAAAGAAAGTAGCCTTCCAAGGGTTAGGATGCTTAAAGAAGACGAATTATTTGATTGTGATATGTTTGTTTTCTGCGCATCAAAAGGTATTCCCCCTGTAGGGTCTGAGAATGTTGATGTAAGAATGGTCCAATTTGAAAGTAATAAGGAGATCATATCTAAATATGGATTATTAGCTAGGGAGAATAACTTCAAGGGAATTTTTGCCGTGGTTAGCGATCCTGTGGATCCCTTGTGTAAGGCACTATTCTTGGAGAGTAATAAGGACAAGGATGGAAATTTTGATTTTAAGGGATTAGCTCCCAATCAAATAATAGGTTATGGATTAGGGGTCATGAACGCTCGTGCATCTTATTATAGTGAGTTGATTGATGGTCCTAATGACTATTCTATAGATGGTCAGGTATTTGGCCCCCACGGTAAGGGTCTAATAGTTGTAAATAGCATGAGTAATTATAATGGTTCTAAATCAGATTATTTGACAGAGAAAACTTTAAATGCTAATTTAGAAGTTAGAAAGCTCGGTTTTAAACCTTACATAGCACCCAGTTTATCTTCAGGGGCACTTTCAATCCTAGCTACAGTAAGTGGAGATTATTTCTATGGTTCATCATTAATGGGCCATGTGTTTATGGGTTCAAAGATGAGACTAACAAACTTGGGGATTGAAATTCCAAGGTATGAACTACATCCTGAAGTAATTAAAAAACTTGATGATACATACAAGCAATTAAGGAGAATAATATGAGACCATTGACAGTTATTATGCCTGATAAGGCTAGCAGTCTACTAGACAAAATGTTGTTGAGTGCTTTAAATAAGAATGAATATAATTTAGTGGAGAAGATTGACGATTTAACAGATCTAAGAGGCCATGATATTTTATTTGCCATAGAACTAAACCCCATAGGTAATAGTAATAATCTTAATAGTATCTTTGAAGAATTATACAATAGAGATATCAAGTCTCTGGAAGGTTCAAGAGGTGGAGTACTAATTCACAGCAAATACAATAATCACACTAAAACAGCTGCCCAAAGAATAGTTTATCTAGCTAATAATCTGGGATGTCAATTCCCTGGCAGACCTGTCATTGAGGCAAATGCAAACTTAGATAATTATATTCCCTTGACAAAAATATACAATATGGATATGGAAGCAATTTGCCTATTAAAAAGTGAAGAATTAGGAAGAAGACTTACATCAGATCAAGAATACTTCCGGAATAAAAACATTGCGGTTCTGCACTCTTCAAATAAAGGAACTTCCAATACCTTGGGATTATGGGATATGGTCAAGAAAAACCTTACAGATGTTGAAATTAATGAGGTTTATCTTGGTAGTGGAACTATTTCTGATTGTAGAGGATGCAGCTATAAAACCTGTAAGTACTTTGGTAGACAAACTAAATGCTTCTATGGTGGAATAGTCGTTGAAGAAGTCTATCCAGCCATTTTAAATGCCTCAACTGTTATTCTACTATGCCCTAATTATAATGATATGTTAACTGCAAACATCGTGGCAACAATAAATAGATTAACAGCTCTTTTTAGAAAGACCAAGTTTTATGACAAGAGAATCTTCTCAGTAATTGTTTCTGGTTACTCAGGAGGAGATGCTCTGGCAAAGCAACTAATAAGTAGCCTTAATATGAATAAGACTTTTGAGTTGCCTCCTAACTTTTCTTTAATGGCAACAGCTAATGATCCTGGTTCAATTGTTAATGTTCCTAATATAGAGGAATTGGCTAAAGACTTTGCAAATCATATACTTAAAAATATATAAACCTGCTCAAGAGCAGGTTTATCTTATTGTTATATATTTCCATTTGTTTGTCTTAAATCTAATTACTATGAGAATCCATCTGATAAACTGATCTACTAGAACTGCTAACCAGGCCCCAAATAAACCAATATCCAATACCAGAACAAAGTAATATGACAGGATTAGTCGTATGAAAACAACTCCAATCAGTGTAGAAACTAATGTCCATACTGTATCTCCAGCACCCCTTAATCCCCCAGAAATAATCAACTGAGATGTTTGAAAGGGCATAATGAAAGCCATAAGTTTTAAAATCTTGGTTCCCTCACTGATAACTTCAGGTGCATCAGTATATAATCTAATCACATACTCTCCAAAGAAGAAGAACATAATCCCCATTATAGCTGCAATTAAGGCTCCTATATTCTTACTTTCGTTTATGTAATTTTCTGCTAAGTCTGGATTTTGTGCCCCCAGACTCCTACCCGTTAAAGTAGAACCTGCAATACCAAATGATTGCCCTGGTGTAAAGGATAGATTGAGGATATTAATACTTATCTGATGAGTTGCATAAGCAACAGTTCCCAGGGATGCAATTAATTTAGCGAAGATTAATATTCCAACCCTAAATGCTATTTGTTCCAATGAAGCTGGAATTCCTATCTTTACAAGATTATATATTATATCTTTATCAAACTGAAACTTATTCTTAAAATTAAGTTTAATAACACCTTTGGTCTTTAGTAAATAAAATACTAATATTACACTAGCTGTAACTTGTGATAAAGATGTTGATATACCTGCCCCTGTAATTCCAAGTGCCGGAAAACCTAATAATCCAAATATTAAGATTGCATTCCCAAACACATTCAAAAGATTAACAATAACATTTATTCTCATTGGAATTTGAGTATTACCTGCTCCCCTGAGGGCTGCAAACAAGGAAAAGTTAAATGCCTGAAATACGAATCCAAGTGTTAGAATTCTAAAATAGTTTATACCTATTCCTATTGTATCTGCTTCAGCACCGAAAAACTCCATCATCATCTGAGACTTTATAAGTCCTAGATATAATATTGGCAGTACCAAGAATAACTGAGTAAGTAAAATTATGTGTCTTACAACTGCATCTATCCTGTCTTCACGTTTTGCGCCTATATATCTAGCCACCATGGCAGTTGCACCTATGTTAAGAGACTGTACCAGGGATAATCCAATAAATATAAGTTGATTAGTAATTCCCACAGCTGCTATTGAGGCTGTGGAAACCGATGGTCCGCCATATCGGCCTAACATCATCATGTCAACCATTCCAAATAATGTACCCATAATTAATTCTATGAATACTGGGTTAGCTATTTTTAATATATCTTTTCTAATTATTTTTTTACTCATAATAACATCCAATCAAAGCACCTCTTGTACTATATTTAGACACTCTAAACATTATAGCATTGCCCTATTTACTTTACAAGTATCTTCCTTTACTTATAAGAAATATTAAATAATAAGAGTCTTCTATTAATCTAGTTATAACTGTCTCTTATGGTCAATAATTTTTCTTGATTTAGTGTTTAAAACTAATACTTATAATACTTCTGGTATAAAAAATAAGCTCCTGGATGAAATATCA
Organism: uncultured Tissierellaceae bacterium; assembly: GCA_964575895.1. Taxonomy (GTDB): domain Bacteria; phylum Bacillota; class Clostridia; order Tissierellales; family Tissierellaceae; genus Gudongella. Next base: position 104,515 of record CAZNTE010000004.1, read on the forward strand.
AATATTTCATCCAGGAGTTGATCACTATTTGCAGTTTTTAGTAAACTTACTTTCCTTTATTCTACTGATTCCATCCTATGTCTTACAACCTTTTCAATTAAACTTACCTTCTCTTCTGCATTTTGTTGAGATTTGCCTTTTGAATAGATATATAATTTAATCTTAGGTTCAGTTCCAGAAGGTCTAATCGCATACCATGAACCATCATCTAAATAATACTTCAATACATTCGATCTTCCAGCATCTGTATCATCCCTTAAGAAATCAACGGTTTTCTGTAGCATCATCTCACCTATTGATTCAACAGGTTGATGCCTAATATCTTCCATCATTCTCTTTATACGTTGTTGTCCATCTACTCCTTCTAGAACTATTGAAATAAGTTTTTCATTGTAATATCCAAATTCCTTGTACACCTCTTCTAATACATCAAGTAGAGATTTTCCCTCAGATTTGTAGTATGCCGCCATTTCAACAATTATCATTGATGCTACCACAGCATCCTTGTCTCTAACTAAATCCTTATAAACATAGCCTATTGATTCCTCATATCCAAATATAAATTCATAAGCATCTGTTATGTCCCACTCATTTGCTTTGGCACATATGTGTTTAAAACCAGTTAGAGTTTCAAATGTTATAACTCCATACTTGCTTGCTATGGCTTTTCCCAGGTCTCCAGTTACTATACTTTTGACAATGGCACCATTCTCTGGTAAATTACCCTTTTCATTCCTTTGTGATAAAATGTAATAAACAAGTAATGCTCCTGTTTGATTTCCATTTAGATAGGTGTAGTCATTCTTTGTATTTTTTATAGCCATTGCTACTCTATCACAATCTGGATCAGTGGCAAGAAGTATATCAGCACCTTCTTTTAGGCCAAGTTCCCTAGCATATTTAAATGCCTTAGTATCTTCTGGGTTTGGATAACCAACAGTTGCAAAGGTATAATCAGGTTTTTCTTGCTCTGGAACCACAATTATATTATTAAATCCTCTTTCACTTAATACTCTTCTTACAGGAATATTCCCTGTCCCATTTAGAGGAGTATATACTACTTTAATATCCTTATCCACATCATCGTTAATTGCCATCTTTAACAATTTATCAGTATACTCATCATCTATTTCTTTTCCAATTATCTCAATTAAACCACTTTCTATACCCTCTTCTAAACTAATGGTTTTTATATTGTTAAAGTGTCCAATTTCTCCTATCTCAGTTAATATCTCATCAGCTATATCATCTAGGATTTGTGATCCTTCCTCCCAATAAACCTTATATCCATTATATTCTTGGGGATTATGGCTTGCTGTTACAACTATCCCTGAAATCGTTCCAAGTTTCCTTACAGTATATGATAATACCGGTGTTGGTCTTATATCATCAAAAAGATAAACCTTAATTCCATGAGCTGCCAACACTCTAGCTGATATTTCTGCAAATTTATCTGAGAACTGTCTTACGTCATATGCTATAGCAACACCTTTCTTTTTAGCTTCCTCTCCATGATTAACTATAGTTCTAGCTAAACCTTCAGATGCTAAACTCACAGTATAATTATTCATCCTATTAGTTCCTGCGCCAATTTTACCTCTTAACCCAGCTGTTCCAAACTCTAAGTCCTGATAAAATCTATCCTCAATTTCCTCTTCATCTGTTAATGCACTAAGTTCAGCTTTTGTCTCTTCATCAAAATATGGATCATCTAACCATAATTGGTATCTTTCTCTATAGTCCATTTGTCTTCCCCCTATCTTTGATAGTTACTTCTCGTTAATTTATACCCAGTCTATATATTAATCCACATGCTTTTGCCATAGATTATAATATCTAATTGCATTCTCCTTGATTCCTTCAACTTCTTCATCAGATACCATTCTTACAGTCTTACCAGGTAATCCAATTACCATGGAATTATCGGGTATTATCTTCCCTTCAGTAACTACACTGCCTGCTCCAATTATGCAGTTCTTACCAATAACCGCATTGTTCAGAACAGTAGCTCCCATACCAATTAGTGAATTATCACCTATGGTACACCCATGGATAATGGCATTATGTCCAATAACCACATAATCTCCTAATTTTGTTGGAATATCAGTTTCTGTATGAACTGTTGCATTGTCCTGAATATTAGTGTATTTCCCAATTGTTATGTTTTCTATATCTCCTCTTACAACTGCACTAAACCACACACTACTACCTTCACCAATGTTTACATCCCCCATTACAGCTGCAGTTTCTGCAATAAATGTATCCTTGTGTATCTGTGGCTTTATGCCTTTTAAATCCTTGATCATTAATAATTCTCTCCTTTTTTAATCATATAATTTCCCCTGATAGGGATCAGGGGATAAGTATTCTATACTAAAGACTTAGCTCTTTCTAATAGCTGTTTGTCTATATTCCAGTCGTCATAACCTTCAAGCAATATCTTATAATAGCTATCAGGTGGTGCTTGGAGTTTTTTCTCAACCATTGAATATACAAAACCTTCATAGATGTTCCCATCATAATCTTCAAGCTCAACCCTAATCCTATCGTAAAGATCTGGATAACCCTCTAAAATGTCCAGCTTCTCCAACTCCTGCTTGGATATTAAATATAAGGCTCCAACTACTTCTTCCCCTTCTGTAGGTACAATATCAGCTAATTCATTAAAGGTCAACTTGTAGTTCTTCAATACGACCTTTTTTAGAGGTATGGCAGAAGGGCACCTTCCTGACATATACTTCTTGCTTAAATTACTTGCATAGGCAAAATACAACATAAAAACACCTCCCTTATCCTTATGTTTATATTACCCCTAGAGTATATTTATTACTCTTATATATTTCACTAAATTCCAAAGAATTTTGGTCAAAAGACCCTAATTGTTATAGGTATGTAAAATCTATAAGTAAGTTTCATCTATGTACTATTCATGACTTAAACAAAGTTTAACTAACATAAACCCAATAACAATTAATTAGCTTTCTTAATAATATTGAAATAAACATTTAAGGAGAGAAGAACCAGTTCTTCTCTCCATTTTTTAATTATTCTAAATCCAACTTATCAAACAATCTCTTAAGTTCTATCATCTCATCTTTTGTGAAGGTGAGGCCTTTACCCATCTTTTCATGATCAGGATCCCATTCTCTAATGTCGTATTTTGGAGCATAGTTATTCCATGCTACAAGATTCAATTCCTTTGTCCACCCCTTATTACTTTCACTTATAACACCTAAAGATTCAACTATTTCATACTTTATTTCTGCCATAATTCCACCCCTAATCTTTTTTAATTTTGAATCTATATACAGATATTCCAAAGAATACTATCGTAGTTACAACCAAGACTAAAATATGGTGTATAGGTTCCATTATTTTATCTCCTACTTCAAAAACTATACCCAGTTCTACATTAAAAACATTAATAACCTGGGCAGGAGCTCCAGCAAAAGCCTCAACTACTGCTACTTCTGTAAATATTTGTCTAAATAAGGCTGCTGCATGAGAAATTGGAAAAAGCTTTATTGCCGTTTGTATTCCAGTTGGAAGTACACCTATAGGAATATAAATTCCAGTTAAAAATCCAATTAAGGTTCCTATAACGGTACTTGCAGCTGAGAAAGCATTATTACTTTTGAAAAAACTAACCAATAATGCCACCATAGAACTTGAGGCTAAAACAGAAATTATGAGAACTCCAAATACCCTTATAATCTGTGAGAAACTCAATAATTTTCCGCCTAAAAAAACAATATAACCCTGCCCTAATACAAGTGCAATCACAGAGATAATAATCCCAATGCAGAAAGTGGACAATAGATAGCCTCCAACAATCTCACTCCTTTTTATGGGAGAACAATTAAAATCTTTAATTAATTTCTTATGCTGATCTTCCACCATAATCCCAAAAGCTCCCATTGTAGTAGTTACAGAGGTTACTGCAAGAAGTCCAGCCATAATCCATGTATCCATTAAGAATCTAGTCTCTTCAGATGACATTTCTCCCCCAGAAACCATATCTCCAAGGAATAGTACATATAGTCCTATAATTATAAAAACCGCCAAAAGAGAGAAAAATACAGCACTTCTGTCTCTAAAAAAGATTCTTAAATTTCTTAAGGTAAGTTGTATCATCCTCTCATCTCCTTACCAGTTATTTGAATGAAGGCATCATCCATTGTTCCTTTTAACACTTCAAAACTTTCAATCACATCTTCAACTTTTCTAACGATATCCAAGGACTGAAAAGTTGATTCTAAGTTAATTTGAATAATATCCGAGTTTTGTTGAAAGTCAATATTCTCATTACAAAGTCTATTTTTAACCTCCTCAATATTTCTAACTGTTAGTATAAGTCTATCTGTGGTATATTTATCCTTTAATTGAGATGGTGTCCCCTTGGCAACAATCTCTCCATGATCTATAACTATTACATAATCCGCCTCTGCAGCTTCCTCCATGTAATGGGTAGTTAAAAATACTGTCATATTGTTATCTCTTTGCATCTTTCTGATGGTATCCCAAATATTCTTTCTAGTTTGTGGATCTAGACCAGTTGTTGGCTCATCTAAAAAAAGTATCTCTGGAGTATTAATTAGAGACCTTGCAATGTCACTACGTCTTCTTTGCCCACCAGATAGCTTTCCATAAGGTCTATTTATGAACTCATTAACCTCACATACTCCTGCAGCTCTTCTTATAGCTTCTTTTAACTCATCTTTCTCCAAATTATAAAAACTTCCCCTAAGTTCAAGATTTTCTTTAACTGTTAGAAGATTATCTAAAAGATTATCCTGAAAAACAACTCCAATTGAAGATCTAATCTTGTTATCATCTTTTCCTAGTTTATAGTCATTAATTAAAACTTCTCCTTCATCAGGTTTCAATAAAGTTGATAGGATATCAATGGTAGTTGATTTACCCGCTCCATTTGGTCCAAGAAAGGCAAAAAGCTTTCCTCTTTCAACATAAAAATCGATTCCCTTAACGGCTTCTATTTCCCCGTAGGACTTTCTTAGATTCTTTACCTCAATAATGTTTGACAAAAAAACTCACCTCCATATACTTAATTATATTTGATTGATAAATTACTAGCAATCAAATACTCTGTGTTTACTAATATTTTTTGGTTTGGTATACTAGTAACAAATACAACCAGAGGAGAACAATTATGAATGTTTTAATTTTAAAGACAATAGCTTTAGTATCTATGATTATTGATCATTATGGAGCAATATTTTCACCTTTTGAAATGGATTATCGAATTATTGGAAGGCTGGCTTTCCCAATATATTCTTTTCTTCTTGTTGAAGGATACATGCATACAAAGGATATAAAAAACTATATAGTTAGAATTCTTATATTTGCTTTTATATCAGAAATTCCCTTTGACTTTGCCTTTTATGGAGGTACTTACTGGCCACATCAAAATATATTTTTTACTTTAGCAATTGGACTTGTTGCCATGCACCTATTTAATAAGGAGCAAGGTTTTATTAGCACAAAAAATCTAACTGTAACCATTGGAGCTGCTACCCTTGCAGCCCTATTTGCTACGGATTACAATTTTATTGGCATAATCTATATAACAGCATTCTTTTTCACAAGAAATTATAAGCCTCTAAGAAGAATGTTAATTCTTGGTTTTATTTTATACGTTGTCAACACTATGGGTTCCAGTTCAATACAGCAGTATTCACTCCTAGCTCTGCCTATTCTATTATTTTACAATAAAAAGCTGGGTCCCAAGAACAAGGTATTACAATTATTATATTATGCAGCTTATCCAGCACATCTCATGCTTTTCTTCCTCATAAAATAACAATTTATTATAATAAAATCTAATATTAAACAAATAGAGGTTAAGCATATTGCTTAACCTCCTCCTAATACTTGAAGAATTAATACTATGTCTCCATCCTTAAGTATAGCATCATTATTTTTCACTTCATTGTTAATCAAAACGGTTGTTTCATTAATAAAGTCAGTATAATCAGTCCCTAGTTGATGGACTATTTTTTTTAAAAAAACCTCTAAAGTCAAATCATTATCCAGTTGGTGTTCCTCTTCTAAATTATATAACTCAGTACCTAGGTATCTTACAGTAATTTTCAAGTGAATCACCCCATCTAGATTATATAACAAATTAGGCTGGAAATCTTGATTTAATACAAGTTTTTCAGCCTGAATTTTTATCCAATAATATAATAAATCCTATGATCTAACAACCTACTTATTTATATTTATCCTACCTCCAGTATATGATCCATCATCATAGTTTTGATTAAAAATAATAGCACTGGGATCTAATCCTTTATCTTTTAGTCTCTTTACAATAGCTTCCTTGTTCTTATCCCTCTCAAATGGATTTGTGGTCTCCATAACTCCTTCTACAACCTCATACCATTTTGAAAATGGAATCCCCATCCCAATTTCATCTGCTTCCCAGTCCGCTACCAATCTAGTACCTGGGCATAATAAAGAGATATTTATATCCTGTGTAATATATGGGTATGTCGTAAGATCCTGACACACTGCCTGAAGTCCTATGGTTCTTAAGTTATCTGTATATCCATTGAAATAACCATGCCCTTGAATCATCCTCATCACGGCATAGGAGCTTCCAACTACTACAACCACATCAGGAGCTTGTGTATAATTCTCAAGGGGCATTACAACGATTCCAGCAGGCTCTTCCTTTAAAAACAACATTTCATCACTGATACTTTTCGATATATCAATACTATTATATATGTTTTTACTGAACCTTCCTTTACCATTTGCCATTGGCTCCGGAACTTCCTTCATTTTTAATGCCATAGCTCCATTTGGACATGATTGGTTCTCCTTAGTCAACTTCATCGAAGCACCCTTGCTGGCCAACTGGACCGAATTGCAGTATGTTACCTTTCTATCTCTTTGAGATACTTCAAAATTATCAAACTCATCTTTGTCAAAAAAGAACTTCACTCCCACTGGCTTTCTATGTAATCCTAAGTAGGCTTCTAATAAATTCACACTAGACTTAATATCCATCATTTCTCCTCCATTTTTAGTTTATATTATGACTATACCTTTGCAACTTTTATAATATTAGATTCAGCATTTTTCTCAAAGAATATAAAATATATATATCTAAAAAGAACATATGCTACCATTGCAAATGCTATTACTTCTTCTATTCTTACTAATATAGATAAAAAGGATATAGGATTTTCTGTATTCATTAAAAACCCGTTAGTAAGCTTTAATGATATGGCACTTATTACCAAGGGGAAAGTAAATCCTGAATAGCTGGGATAAAACTTAAGTTTCAATAGTCCTGGTAACATTGTAAGAACTACAATATAAGTAGCTTGTGATATAAATAGCAAGAAATATATCATGAACATTTGCTTATCTGCAAATGAATTCATATAGCCTGCTAAGCAAAGGCTTGCAGGTGCACTTAGAATTGCTAGAGTGGGTAAGGCTGCTTCAGGCATTTCCTTAATAATTAAGATTCTCTTTACCACAAGAGGCAGAAGTACTAAATATGCGATAAAACCTAAATAAAAGAGTATCTTTCCTAACCATTGCATGTCAAAAGCACCTGATGTAACACTAGCTACCACTATTCCTACATAGACTATGAACCAACTGGGAAATACCTTTTTTATATTGAAGTTAAGTACAAATTTCCTGGTAAACCAAACTACTAAGATAATATGTAATATAATTCCAAAGAACCATAATATGATAGCCATTGTGAAGCTAATTGGCTTTAAGTAAGCCGCAAGTAAAATAATTGCCATGGATAAAGTTGGAAAAACACTAGCTACAACTGGATTTTCCAAGGCTTCAGCAACTCCCTTTTTTAGAGTAAAAATTTTCATGATTACTAATAAAAGAATAAGTCCTGAAATTATTCCAAAAAACACTCTAAGATTATTACTGTAAGACTGTACTAAGTTGCCTAAGGCTGCTAATCCCAACATTAAGCCTGTAATAGGTAATGGCATCTTCTTGATTATGCTATCCATAATTGTCTCCTCTCTTCTTCAATTTCTCTAATTAATGGTAGCATAAGCCTACTTCAAGGACAAATCACTTATATTAATAGGAATTATTATTCTATAAGTTTTCTTAATAATGTGCATATTAGAACATGTAATACTCATTTTTTAATATGTTGTTAAACATGTTCTATACCAATAGAGTAGAGAAATAATAGCTAGTACTATTTCCCTCTCATTGAACCGTACGTA